>JAFGFI010000019.1 GCA_016931185.1 Anaerolineae bacterium | reverse complement strand
GCAACCATAGATTTTATTACACATCATTTGAAATTTTCTCCGCGTCCTCTGCGACTCTGCGGTAAATAGGGCTTTTTTCAGTAGAGTCATAAGATTAAATTTTTGGGTATATTTCCCGTGTAAAAACACACAAAAACTTATTTTACGATGTAATAAGGATAGGTCATTAAGTGTAAAGGTAACTTGCACCATTCCCCATAATTTAATCACATTTTACATTTCAAGCCCTACCCATCCATACTCAATTCCAAATACACCGGTTCACCTAGTGTATCATCAATTACCACATGTGGAAAATTCGGATCGTCAGCCGGATAACGTCCGTTGACCTGCGGATACATCTCCACAAATTCTGGCACTTCAAAAACGACTTCGTGCATATAGGTCCTCTGTTGCGCCTCAGCCCAGATCGCAGCCTCTTGCACAGAAATCCGATTATCCTGATTACTATCGGCTCCCGGGGTCGCAAAAGCTGCCGCAAAGTAATACGTGAAAACCCCGCCAATGATGGGCAGTCCCTCCTCTTCCAATCCCGCCCAGGCATATTCCTTCTCGTTAACGGCCGCAATTGCAATACAGGGTTGGGTAGCCCCCTCACTATCACGCATACATACGTCCGCCGTCACTAATTCCGCCTGACACGCATCAACCATCAACACGCGCTGTGGACTCAGCACCGTCGCCCAATCTTCTACAAAAAAGGTCTCCCATTCCACAACATCACGCAGATAAGAGCCATGCGCGGCGACATAAAAGAAAACCCGATCATCCGCATCCGCATTTTTGGCCAACCATTCCAACCCCTCCCGCAAATCTGCCCGATCAAATTCTCGCAAATCACGAATACGATCTTCCTGCCAACCCGCATCCAACATCACCTGACGCAACCGTACAATGTTGATATAGTCTGTCGGCAACGGGGTCATATCCACATCTGCATAATCATCCTTCTCCGCCAACACCGCCCATCCGGCTACAACGCCATCCCCAACAGGCAAGACAACGTCAGAGGATGCCGCCGTCAACGCGCGCTCTATGTAAGCATCCACTAGGTCTTCCAAAATTTCCAGTGGCACGCTCCCATTGCCCAACACTATATTGTGAAATTCCTTCAAATCAAACCGTTCCCCTAGCGCATCCATCGCCCGCTGCCGCAACTCCAAAATCTTCAACATCCCCACTTTGTACGCTACCGCCTGTCCAGGCCAACAGACATAGCGCGCCACCTCATATTCTACCATCCCTTGCGACAAACCGGTATTTTCCACCATATAATCCACGGCCTGATTATAAGTCCATCGTTTAGCGTGAATACCGGTATCCACCACCAGGCGAGCGGCACGGAATGCTTCGGCCTGCAATCGTCCCAAATCACCATACACATCATCTTCGTAGAATCCTAACTCCCAGGCCAATTGCTCAGCATACAATGCCCACCCTTCAACATAGCCCGTAAATCCCATATCATTCCTGAAAAAGGGTAGGTCTAACTCCTGCGCAATGGCAATCTGCAAGTGATGGCCCGGCACCGCTTCATGATAGGCCAGCGTGGGCATACTAAACTTCGTCTCAGAACCCACCGCCCTGGCATAGAATGCACCGGGACGCGAACCGTCCACCGCAGGCGAGACATAATACCCGCCACTCTCTCCGCCAATCACGATCACTTCCGCTGCAGGACGTAAATCGAACACTTCCGCCACATCCCGTTCCGCCGCCTCAATGATCATTTCATACTCCGCAACAATCTGATCGCCATAGACGCTCCCTCCTTCTTTCGCCACACGATCAAACAACTCAGGCAAACCTGCACTCGCAGGATACCCCAACGCCGCGAAGCGCGCGCGCATTTCATCCTGGATGCGGGTCATTTCTTGCTTTCCTAATTCGTGAATCTCACCGGCGGACATATTTGTAGTGGTATGATGTCGCAGCGTATAAGCATAGTAGGCTTCACCATTCGGAAATTTCCACACTCCGGCATCATCAGTGGCGATCTGCTGTTGCCGGCGCAACACATCAGCAATTGCACCAAAGGCCGGGAGTACTGACGCCTCAATCTGCGCCTCCGCACCAGTTAACAACTTCTGCTTTTCGACGCCATCCAATCCTTCTAAACCCTCCACTTTCTCCTGAAACGCGGTGTAAAATGGCGTGGTACGCGCGCTGCTCTGCGCAATCCCGCTAATATCACGCAATATCCATTGGATGACAAACTGCGGCAACATCACTCCGGCTTCCTCACGCCGTTGTAATCCATCCAACAGTTGCGCAACTTTGCCTTCTACCGCTCCCAATCGCGCGATGTAATCCTCGGCTTCCCGATGGGTAGTGAGCGGATGAATCTGCGTAAAGAAGTGAATCAGATCATTGTGAAAACCAATAATGATCGGGTTCAAAGGATAATCATTGTACATAAACTCGTGTTGCTGTATCCGGTCCTGCAAATACCAACGGTATACATCCACAGAACACTGCTGCTCAGGGGTAAGGGATTCATAAGGATATGTTTCTAACAAAGCCAAGATGGCGCTCTCCAACGCCTGCGTTTCCCGAATATAAGTATCCGAAATATCAGTAAGCTGATCGTTGCCCAATCCCAACTTGCCTCCGATCCCCAGAGCCGTAACTGCCTCTGGATTTCGTCGCAGCAAGAGATAATAAGATTGCTCAAAAAATGTCTCAATGTCCACCCCCTGTAAATATGCCACGCTTGCAGGAAGGGCGTCTGTCACTGGCGTATGCACACCTATATCTTCAGAAACCACAGCCGGAGTTGGTGTCGGCGCAACCATTGCTGGAAATGGCGTCGAAGTTAATGTCTGACTCACATCAGCCGGCATTATGGTAGTCTCAGATGGCCGATCTAACTCCACTACCGTGCATGCTCCACACAATATCCCAAACAACACCCCAATAACCCACAACCTACTAACCATCCGTAACATCTATCAATCCTCCTTACTCATATCTCCAGGAAAGATTAAACAACACCCTGAAGTCCTTTCATTGTGGCATTGTCAGTTCACCTAGCGCCAACCATCCCATCCAATCCTCTGTTTTCATCCCAAAATTCTGCCCCGTCAAGATCGACAGAGAATGATGAGCTGTCTCACGCACATCTATTCTTACATCTTGCAACAGGGGGATAAGCCCCGCGATACTCTCTTCAGAAACAACTCCAACGGTACCCAATGCCCAGGCCGCTGCCCGGCGGACATCCGCCCCCTCATCCTGTAAAGCCACCAATAACAAAGGCACAGCCTCGGCTGCACCCGGCCCGATCTCACCCAGTGCCCAGGCCGCCGTCCGGCGCACTTGTTCATCCTCATCCGTAAACAACTGGCACAAATCAGGAACCGATTCCACTGCCGTTGGCCCCAGTTTTGCCAACACTTTGACGGCATTCTCGCGCACCTCAGCATTTGAATGGGTTAAGGCAGATTCTAATGCGGGAATAACCTCCGTACCCATCATACCCAATGCCGCTATCGCCTCCCGGCGCACAAGAAAATCTTCATCACCCAACAATTGTACTAACAGGGGAATCACCTCCTGCGTAGAAGCTCCCATTTGTCCCAGTGCCCACACGATCACGCGCCTCACACTTGGATCTTTGTGGGATAAGGAACGTGTCAGAGCAGAAATCGTCGTTCGTGAATCCATGCGCACCATTGCAGTAGCAGCAGCCTGCCGCACATAATACCCTTCATCTTGTAAGGCCGTATTCAATGCCAAAATACTGCTCGTTACCGAAACACCGAGTACCGGTCCGACGTTGCCCAAAGCACGCGCAGCAACCTCACGCACTTCGGGAATAGGATCCCGCAAAGTCTGATTCAAAGCCATAATCAGGGCTTCCGCTAATCCATTACTGAGAGACAACGGCGTAGTGGTGTATAGCCGGCCAATATTCCCCAAGACCTCCGTAGCAGCCTGTCGCACCCCAATCTCCTCATCTGCAAGCGATACAATCAACGCGCGGATTCCATCTTCATCTATAGTTATAGCTCCCAATGCCTTAACAGCCTCCTCACGCACCTGTGGGACCTCATCGTCCAAAGCCTGAATCAATGCCGGTTCCATCCCCGTTGCTGCCGGACCTATACAGGCCAACGCACACGCTACATTCTGGCGCACCTCGGCATCATTATCATGCAATGCAGTACTCAACGCACCCAGGACAACCTCGGCCTCTTCGCTTTCAGGTTCAATTCCAATCTGCCCTAAAGCCCATACAACCGTGATGCGCACATTGACATCCTCATCCCAAATCATCTGTGCCAACATAAAAACTGAAGCC
Organism: Anaerolineae bacterium; assembly: GCA_016931185.1. Classification (GTDB taxonomy): domain Bacteria; phylum Chloroflexota; class Anaerolineae; order B4-G1; family SLSP01; genus JAFGFI01. Next base: position 29,229 of record JAFGFI010000019.1, on the reverse strand, counting down.
CTTGCTTCTGAACCTATCTCGCCCAACACACGCGCTGCAGCGCAACGGGTTCTTGGATCCGCATCCGTTAATATCCGGATGAGCGCGGGTACTGCTTCGGCAGATACTCCCCCTATCTGCTCTAATACTTCTGCCGCTACTTTGCGCACATGTGCGTCTTTGTGTCCCAATGCCTCAATAACAGCAGGTAGGGCGTCCGTCCCGATCGCAACCAAGGCTTTAGCAGCAGGCCAACGAACCCGTGCTTCATCCTCTAATGCCAGGATGAGCGCCGGTAATGCTCCCCTTGCTTCTGGGCCGATGCGTAATAGAGCTTTGGCTGCCATTTCACGTACCATCACATCTTCATCTTGCAATGCCTGCATCAACATGGGCACAGCTTCAGTGGCATCAGGACCTATCTTCTCCAGTGTCTTCGCTGCTAACATACGGATTTCTACCCGTTCATCTTGTAATGCTCGCCCTAAAGCAGGAACTGCATCCACTGCCCCAGGCCCTAATCCTAACAGAGCCTTAGCTGCAGCGTAACGCACATTGTTGTCTACATCCTGCAAAGCAGACCCCAACGCTTGCCCCACACCAGGATATACGCCTATTTTGCTTAGCCCCTCAATGGCGGTCAAACGTACATAGGGAGAAGGATCTGACAGAGCCTCCCGGAGTACAGAAATAACGTCTACTTTAAATCGCATACGCCCCAACGCCTCAGCCGCCGCCGTGCGCACAGACCAATCTGTATCTCGCAGGGCCTTTGCTAATACCTCAACCACGCCAACCTCCGGGCCAATCTCTCCCAATGCCCAGGCTGCAGCCGCGCGTACTTCTCGCTCATCCTCTGCCAACGTCTGGAACAACACTGGCAACACGCCTGCCTCCGGCCCAATCATCCCTAACGACCAAACAATACCCTGGCGCGTTTTGTTATCCGCTTTTGTCAAAGTATGCAGCAAAACCGGAACCGCATCCGGTCCTACAGTGGCGATCTCTACCGCAACAGCCCGTCGCACTTCCCAATCCCCATGGCCCAAAGCGTCAAGCATTGTCCTACTGATTGGCTTGCGAGCATAGACAGGAGTTAAAACGGTGGTCAAGAAAACTAAAAAACACAAGAACTCCCATATCCATTTTCGTCTCATTCCTGACTCCATTTAAAAACTATATAAACCAGGTTTTTTATATGTAAACACACTGTATAAAGACATACTTGTTCCTACACCTAGTGTAGGAATATCTATCTCTCAGAACAACCGACAGGGGAATGGAATCTTTCCTGGTCAATAGTATAGTTCAGGTATTATGCGATCAATGTGCCAAGCCGGTATACTGTCACAATTCAAAAACACAAAATCCCCGGTTTTAAGAAAAGACCGGGGATTTTACAATAAATAACTTATAATTCCTGTTCTGAAGATAATAACCATACCATAAATGTACTTCCTTTACCCTCCTCACTTTCTACCGTAATGTGTCCACCATGTGCTTCCACGATCACTTGTGCAATACTCAATCCCAGGCCAGTACCGGAACGGCTTCCCGATTCTACCATGCGCCCCCGGAAAAAACGATCAAAAATTTGAGGAAGTTCATCCGCCGGAATTCCAACCCCATTGTCTTGCACCGTTATAACAACCCAAGGCTGGCAAGTCGAAAGTCGACACCACTTATAATCATATAGACGCGCTGCACCGGCATCCACTAAGGTTACACTTATGACCGCCTCACCGCCCGTAGGTGTAAAGACAATCGCATTCTCGATAATTTCACCCAAAGCTTGACTTAACCGGTGTTGCTCTCCCATCAGTAATGGCAACTCATCAGGCATAGCCATGGCTCGCAACTGCACACCAGAATTTTCCGCTAAAGGCGCATAACGAGTGACAAGATCGTCAATAATCACCGACAAAGAAAGAGAATGCCAAGAGGAAAGAAATTCACCACTATCCAAAGATGTGATTTCCAAAATATCTTCGATCAAGTGAACCAAGCTTAACGTTGATTCCTCTAACATTTGTAGATAGCTTTCCTGAAGTGACACTTGCGAAGTTCTTTTCTCTGCCTGGAGCAAATGAACCGCAGCGTTCAAAATGCTTGCGGGAGTTCGTAATTCATGCGAAACATGCCTGACAAACTTCCGTCGGGCTTCTTCTAAATCCTTACGGCGGCTAATATCCTGGTGACTAACAACATAACCCGTCATTTCACCATGGATATCATACATAGGTGCAATGGTTAATGCCGCATCGTACACACGACCATCCTTCCGCCGGATTGTGACTTCCTGCTCCACTGTCTTGAGAGACGATTCATCCTGTACCGAAAGCCAAACCGGCTCTAAAACTTGCACTTCGGCTAAAATATCATCTATACGCTGCTCCAATACATCCTCGGCCGTATATCCCGTCAACGTCGTAAACGCTGCATTGACATACTGAATATACCGTTCCAAATTCATCATCACAATCGCGTCCCCTACACTGCGCAGAATAGCCTCGCTCTTTTCCCGCTCCTGTTGAATTTCCGCCGTGCGCGCCAGAACTTTAGCTTCCAGATCTTCCATAACCAGAGCACGATGCAATGCGTTGGCGGCAATATCCACCGCCGCCGCCAACAGCCGCACCTCCTCCAACAAAAAAGTACATCCCGGCGGTAATGCCACACACAACACCCCAATCGTACGATCTTGTGCCTGGAGTGGAAATGCGACAGTATCCCCTACGTCCCGCATCTCTTGAGCCAGTTTAGTACACATACAGGCAGGATTATCACATTCCGCCTCCATAGGAATATGTGCGACATCGGCTCCTGACCCAGGTTCTATCAAATGCTTATCCCAATCATAGCGTTTACCTAACAATCTGTATTCCTGAGGATAAGTAGCACGCACTACCATCTCTCCACTATGCTCGTCAATCAACGAAATGAATCCTAACATCGCGTGAGTAACTTGGGCCGTTTGTTCTAAAACGATCTTCAAAATCTCCTGCACCGTATCCGCCGCGCGCAACGCAGCAGAAATCTGTCCCAGAGCCTCAAGCTCTGCTGCGCGGTGGCGTAACGCCTCTTCGGCCTGGTATTTCTCTGCCAATAAACGCCGTTTTTGTAATACCCGGTCAATCACAGCAGGCAGCAGATTCAAATACCCTCCATCCACATCCTTAACGACGTAGTCACTCGCGCCCAACTTCATTGCTTCTACAGCGAGTTGCTCATTTCCCGTCCCGGTAACCATAATCATAGGCGGCAATGGATCCTGTGCAGATAGGATACGGATTACCTCCAATCCGGTATGCATCGGCATCGTTTGATCCATTGCCACCACATCATAGACTCCAGTCTGGTACATATCCAACCCTTCTTGACCATCCCGCGCAATATCCACTAAGTACCCCGCCCTTCGCAGTTTTTTTTGAAATAAACGCGCAAGACCAGGATCGTCTTCCATATAAAGAATGTGAATTATCTCATTTTGTACCATTTTGTTTACACCTATTCCGCTAAAACCATGTCAAAAAACTGTTTACTCCTATCAATTCAAGTATACATGGTTAGGCATCATTTTATCACAGCTTTATTAAGCTACCAAGTCTGTACACACTAATAAAAAATCCCTTTTCCTTGCTTAAGGAAAAGGGATAACATAACTAAACTATAACGACGAGTTAAGAATCAGAATGACAAGTTACTTTTCAGGAAACGTCAGCTCACAATCTCCATCCCCAACAATATTATTGTTATTCACTGCCACTCGCGCATGATCTCCTGAAAAACAATCCGCTGCGCCGTACTTTTCCATCCGTATCACATTGTCAACGATTAACGTACCGGTATACGCCAGCCAACCACGAATTACATCGTGTTCTGCACTACCTTCCACATATATCCCGCCACCATTCTTTCCCTCATTAGCCGTAATTGTAGTGTGGGTTAATTCTGCTGCACCGTTCAAAAAGATGCCGCCACCATCCTGCGCCGAGTAATTATCATTAATCATGCTGTTAATACTGATCAACCTCCCCACACAGGCTATGTGAAAACCACCGCCTTTCCCCATAGCCTCATTATGACTCACCCGGCTGTTGACTAATATCGTAACACCCGATAACACTTTTATCCCACCCCCCGTTTCACACTCCAGGTGATGGTCTATCCCCCCTCTAGATGCATTCCCCTCAACAACACTATCTATGAGCGTCAGTGTACCATCGCTGTGAATCCCCCCTCCGGCACTGGCACGGTTAGCGGTCACAATACACCGATCCAGTGTCAGTGTGCCATCGTTGCGCACCCCGCCCCCGGATTCGGGATCGGTATAAGGATTGCCGTGCCGGATAGTCAACAAGCGCAGGGTTACAGTAACACCAGGTGAAATAGCAAATACTCGCTGCTTCGACACTTCTGGCTGCGCGTGCGCCTGTACAATGGTTTGTTCTTCTTCTCCCTGAATAGTAATGCTCTTATGTACTACAATTCCTTCCTCAGTATGAATCGCTTCCGCCACCCCGATCACGGTCCCCGTCACTGTTTCATCTGCATCAATTGCGGCCTGAATAGTGGCAAAATCACAGCCGGCAGCACACACCGTCACATCCGGCACAGGAGGTAGAGAGATAACGCGCCCAACTCCACCGGAGACATAATAATCTGCATAATCAGCGGCAAATGCCGCGATTGCAGATTCTCCAGTACAATGCGTAGCAGTCAATCGTTGCACACCTAACGCACGCAAATCGGCCATAATATTCCGAATCTGACCCGACGTAGCCTCCATCAAGTGAAAGCCGCCCACTACCCAGGCTATCGCACGGGTAGGATCGCCTGCAATCTCACCGGGGAGAATCTCCTGTGCCCGGCGTACAATCTGCACAATGCCAGGATGCGCGCAACCGGTAAGAACTACAAGGCCCAAGGGGGTTTCGATCACCAAACCTTGCTCAATGATTGACGTCCCCATCTGCCCGGTCGTGTGCAGCCCCGGCAGAATCTCCTGGGAGTCACTCATCTCCACCACTTCTGTATAGGCGCGCGCGCGCTGTTTAAAGGAAGTCGAAAATCGCGCGGGAAGATATATTGGCGGTTTGATACCTAAAGCCAGCAAGCCCCATAATCCCTCTGTGTGGTCGCCGTGCTCATGAGACAATACAATCACATCTATGGCCTGGGGATCAAGTCCTAATGCTTCCATATTTGCCAACAATACCTGCGAATCTCCCCCGGTATCAAACAACACGACCTGGTCCCCATATTCTAACCAGGCAGCAAATCCCCACTCGGCCCGCAATCGGCTATCGTTAATCGCCGGAGGTACATTGTCATAGATAATGGTGAGATGCAAATCTTGGCGAGGTCGCGTCAAAGCAGGCAAAGCACCGACTGTCGGGGCATTCGTAACCGGCTGGAAAGCCGGTTCTATTGTAGTGGGGGGCATCTCGGACGGCAAAATTGTAGCTGTAGGAGTAGCACTGGCAACGGTAACTCCAACTGTTGGCATGACAGGAGTTGGTGTATCCTGCACTACGGCAGCCGTTGGTGAAGATACCGGAGCTGGAATACACCCCACAACCAACACCAAAATGCTAATGCCTATACTGTGTATCCTCATCAATTTCCTCCCTAATATAGGTTGAATTACGCCATTGACCATAGCGTTTGGGCAAGATCATTACTCGCGTGAAACAACACTGAAGGCATAATATTCCCAGTGCGACGGTAAATGATACCCAACGCCAGTCCGAACGCAAAAAGCGCCATAAATTGTACCAACATTGTTATCCAATTATATTCTACCTGTATGAACTTTGGCAAGTGCCACACGGCATATATCAATGAAGATGCCAGCAATCCTTTCACACTCCCCCCCCACGCGACCAACCGAGTTTGGAGATAGCCACGATAAATAAACTCGTGCGCCAAGGCAGAAATCATAAAAGATGTGATTAAATAGAGAAGGCGTTGCGGAGTTACTTTTTCAGCAGGAGACAATGTTGTATTTTCGCCCAATATTGATATTGCAGCAAAAATGATTATGGTCACAAAAACTATCACTACACTCAGTGCCAGAAGCGTTGGCAAATTTTCGCGCGAAATCCCCACCGTTTCTAACCCTTGATGACGCATCCTCAAGATCACGACAACGGGAAAACACACTAACAGCAAAGTTCCCGTTAACAGCAGGCCTCTGACCAAGAATGAGGCATCAGTAGGAACTTGCAGTAGTTGTAAAACAAACAAAAGCGCAAGTATCCCTACCATCACGAAAAGACTGAGTATGCCCTCGCGTTTCGGCGACGCAAAATGTATATCCTGAACATGTATTTTCTTCAGCCGGATCCAAAGGATAGATAAAAGCGTAACCGCACACCAGACTACTAACATTTTTACAAAAACCGTACTCATCCAACCCCAGATGATTAAAAGATATTGTCTCATCATAAGCACTCAATTTCCTTACATAGCATATAGTTTAAACCGCATAAAACACAAAACGGGACGCATGACAGAGCATTTACATAGCAGGGCCTACAAAAAAATGCGATCCCAAAAAAAATTCTCGTAAAAAATTATTCTAATGGCAAGTGAATGGCAAAGCGACAACGATCATCCCCTTTGAGTACGGATTCGAGTACTTCGGCCTTGAGCGGCTGTCCAAAGATAGCTTCCCAGGACTTTTTATGGAAGCCCGCGCTGCAATTGCAAAAGGTTGCCGTCAGCGGTACATCACCATTTTTGATCGCTTCGCGCGCCCACGGGCAGTGGCAATAGTAGTAACGTTTCAAAACAGGATCTGTCTCGGCGAGGTACTGCGGTGTCATAAAAGGAATTTTGGTCTCGTAGACAATATGACCTACCCGTCGCCCGCCTCCGATCTCCGGATCGCTTTTGACAAACGCAATCACCGCGTCGGTAATTTCCTGTGCGAAAAACAGTCGTCCCTCGCGTTGGCACGCTTCTAGTTGCTCTACAAATGCCTGTTTTTTCAGGCGCAAATATACATCCATATCCCCGCCCGCTTCCTGATAATGCTGCACGGCATCAGGATATTCACTGGGCAGATCGCGCAAGCTATCGCCCAACAATGCCCGGCATGCTTCGAAACCCACTTTAGCCTCAAGTCGCTCGATAACGGGCATCATTGTACCCGGTTTATCGCGTGTGGGTAAACCCAGCGGGGCAACGCCAATCCCCGCAAAGACCTCATCACGCACCACTTCCCCAAAGGCCTCAGCAACCCGGTGATAGAGATTCTCTTGCGCTTCATAGCCATCAAGCAATTCAAGAATAGCAACGAAAAGTGTGTTGTTTTTCGTAAACAGGCCATAGCGCGCCAGCGCCAAGTAATTGTCCAGGGTATTCTGATCCTCCTGAATAAGCTGTTCGGAAAAGCTCCAGGCAATTTCGGTTATAGAGGCGTCATTCGGAAATGAGGCGTCATTCGGAAATGAGGCGTCATTCGGAAATGACGTGCCCCCTATATCCTTAACAAACCCCTCAAATCGCTCAGCTAACGCAATCGCAGATTCAATTTTCTCGTCGAGAACTTTGCGCGTTTGCAACATCGCGCGAAAACCTTGTCGATCCATAATTTAGCCTCCTGCACACATAGTGACCGCAAAAACGGATAATTTTTATCCAGATGGGTCTGACCATACTCTACACCATAACACACAATTCCGTCAAATGTCCTAGACATCTGACGGAATAGATAGAGACCACTTGACCAGATTACACCCTGGTCAAGTGGCTAGTGCTCTTTCAAGGTATGAATGACGGGTAACCCGTTAACGGCGCTGGCAGCCTAAAGGCCGTAAAAAGTTTTTAAAGGTTTTTTTCGTTTTCGGGCTACGCCCGAAAACGAAAAAAACGCCCACTTTTCCTAGTGGCTTGGTAGCATAGCGGCCTTTAGCCGCCCTATCCGGCTAGAAAACAATAGTTGCGTGGTCGCTACCCGTCATTTACAACATGAAAGAACACCAGCAACAATACATTATTCAAAATACCCAATTGCATATACACACAGAGATAATATAACATCCACCATGATTATTGCTGAATAGGTGCGCATCGCAGAAAACTCTACTGCGAGTCTACATCGCTTTCTCAAAAATCCACCACTCCCTAGTACCACGCTGACAAACAATATCAACACTGGCATCAAATAGATCAGGAGTTGACCTATTGCGGGTGGTAAAGTAGCAAGCGTAGGAATGTACGTGAGGATTTGGAACGTCGTCAGATACTTGGAGGTCCAATACAAAAACAGCGCAACCAGCAAGATATATCGCCCACGCCGGCCATAACCATCCCCCTGTGAAAGCATCGCAAAGATCCAAAGGAATGGAAGAAAGAACCACATCGCTATCAATGGAAACAGAACCACACCTGAAGCGATCCGGCTGGCATAATCTACCACAATCGTACCTATGTCATGCCAGGTCAACCAACGCCAGGCTGCGTGCAAACCGGGAGCCGTACTCGCCAGATACACAGGATACTGAAAATCCACCCCGGCCATATCCAGCCAGGCCACATAGAGATTGCCCCGAATGTCGGCGGCCACCACCGGATACACCGATGGATCGTGCGTCCAAGTCAGAACTTGGTATCCCAAGAATTGCCCATCCCGCCAGTAAGCCAAAGTCGGTTGAAATTGTCGCTGGGTGCGGGTCGCGTATTGCATCGAGAGTGGCAATACCACTTCTTCCGATAGATACACGCATCCGCGTTGTTGTGAGGAAGTCGGCACGCGATAAAGACTGGCGGCTTCGGTTTCCCATTCTGCCGGCTGCGCAAGATGTTGGTAGGCAAACTCACCAACGATAACAGACGTCGGGGGAGGGAAAGATGAGGAAGCCCGTAATACGGATGATTCGGACATTTCCGCGGCAGCGGTCAAGGGAAGCGCAAGTGTATACAGCAGTTTATTACCACTGAGAAAATCACGCCGTGTCCAATGAATATAGGCCCGCGTCCGATCCAGGCTGAGTATTGGCCCTTCTACAATATTTGGGGAAGTTTGTCCCGCCAGGGAGATAGTCGCAGCAAGTTGAGGCGATACGAGTTGCCACGTATTCATATCCAATAGCGCGCGGTAAATGCCCAATTGTGTTACAGACTCACGTGTCAACCAAATGATATGGACGTTTCCACGGCCATCTACTTTGAGGTCAACCTGCAATACATTACGGTGGATATTTGCATCCGCGAGGATTTGATGTGCCATTATGGGGTAAGTCGCCATTTCTGTATGGTGCGTTAACCCGGCAAATACTTCTTTCCCAGTCGTCCGCCACAGGATTAACACGTCCCCAGAAACCAAAGGCGCAACCGTATACTCTGCAATTGATACCTCTGCTGCCGAGAGTTGCTGCACATCCTCCAAAGAAAGCGTGTCTGTGTCCCACATGGTTACCGGGGGCAGGCACATATACCACAGCGTACGCGCATCCCGCGGGCCTGTACTCAAAAATACATGAACCTCTTCTTGTGATCCCCACAACAATTGTACCTGGCGCAGATAGGGAATAGCAGGGGTAAGATTCTGATCAAAGAGTACTTTCCCGGAATCATCCAAAACTAAAAAATGCAGATAATCGGTCTCAGTATGGGCATCATGCGAGGGCCAGGCCATCACGATCTGATCGCCCTTGGGAGACACTAATAAGCCCACCGTCTGTGGACGGGAGGTCACCCCCACCTGACCCGCGCGGCCCCACTCCGGCAACACACGCGGTGTGTGGACCCGCGTGGTACAGCCAACCAAGAGCAATCCAAAAACCAAGAATACAAAGAGCCACTTTCGCATATAAACCTACCGTCTCCTCAGCCACGGAGCTATAATAAAGACATATCTAAGTGCTGCGTTACCTGAGAGATAACACAGCATTGGATATCTTCTATAGTCATATAGAGCAAGGGTGGCCTTCAGATTTTCACCTGGTGGTAACGCGCTATAGAAAGCGCGGCTACGGTCAAGCAGTGTTATACTTTATAACATGCCACAAAGTGGCCGCCACCTTTATCTTCCAATGAGGGATGATCGTGGTCGTAGCAATAGGCATCGGCCAGTGGGCAGCGGTCGTAAAAGCGACAGCGCGCCGGGGGATCAATGGGTTGCGCAATTCCTCCCTTGATTTCGATGATCTCGCGCTCCAAGCGTGGGTCGGGAATCGGCACCGCTGAAATGAGTGCCTGGGTATAAGGATGTAAAGGATGCGATAAAAGTTCTTCCGTCTCCGTCATTTCCACCATTTTGCCCAAGTACATCACCGCAATGTCCTGGCACATATAACGCGCAACGGCCAAATCGTGGGTGATATAGAGATAGCTAACGTCAAAACGGTCGGCCAATTCTTGCATCAATTGCATCACACCGATGCGGATAGAAACATCTAGCATGGAGGTCGGCTCATCAGCCACAATAAAAGCAGGGTTAATGATAAGGGCGCGGGCGATAGCGACGCGCTGCCGCTGCCCGCCGGATAACTCGTGAGGGAAACGAAACATAAAAGTATCGGCCGGTGTCAGTCCCACCAAATTCAGCAGTTCCATCACCCGTTCCTCACGTTCTTTCAAATCTCCGATACCCTGTACTGCCAAGGGTTCCACCACCGTGTCAAAGATCGTCCGGCGTGGATTCAGAGATTCGTAAGGATCCTGGAAAATCATCTGCACCCGGCGGCGAAAAGTCTTAAGCTGCCGTCCGGCGAGTTCCGCCAAGTCCACTTCGCCCAGTTCAGTATCATTGACGAAAATATGTCCCTCCGTAGGATCATGTAACCGCGCCAGCAATTTACCGGTCGTCGTCTTACCACACCCTGACTCTCCCACCAATCCCAGGGATTCTCCCTTCTCAATCTCAAAGTTCACGCCGTCCACGGCATAGATGTGGCTGCGCGCGCGCCTGAATATCCCTCCACCTACGGGGAAGTGCTTCTTCAAACCTTCAACTCTAACCAAACAAGGATTGATATTTACCTTATCGGGTCTATGTAATTCAGTAGAATCTACGGTTGCTTTCATAACTTTGCCTCCTGAAGTGGATGCCAGCATGCCACATAGTGTCCTCGGCTTAGATCATCTCCATTGCCTACGCCATTAACATTGATAAACGGGGGGCGTCCCTCACGACATTCAGCAGTTGCATACAGGCAACGGGGGTGAAACCGGCACCCGGTAGGTGGATCAAGCAAGTCAGGGGGTTCACCCGGCAATGTCTTCAATTCGCGCCGCTTGCCCTTGATACTAGGGAACGCGCCCATCAGCGCATAGGTATATGGATGCATAGGACGCTCGAAAATGTCCACAGAATCCGCCAATTCCGCCATCCTCCCGGCATACATCACACCGATGCGATCGCTAACTTCGGCGATCACGGCGATATCGTGGGAAATGTAGACCATCGCCATATTCAGGTCTTTCTGCAACTCGCGGATCCGCTTAAGGATTCGATCCTGCACGATCACATCAAGAGCGGTCGTCGGCTCATCGGCGATAATAATATCGGGATTGCAGGAGAGCGCCATCGCAATGACCGCGCGTTGCCGCATCCCACCACTGAACTCGTGCGGATAGCGATCCATCAGGGCCGGCTCTAATCCCACCAGTTCAAAAAGATGGGCGATGCGTTCGCGTGCTTCAGTAAGGGGCAAATTTTCTTGATGTAACTCCATCGCCTCAATAATCTGCTCCCCCACCGTATACACCGGGTTGAGTGCATTCATCGCCGCCTGAAAAACCATCGCGATCTTATTCCAACGCACCCTTAATAACTCCTCATAACTCATAGCAACCACATCCCGACCGTCAATCAGAATATATCCGTCTTTGATCCGCGCGTTTTCAGGCAACAGACGCATCAACGAAAACGCGATTGAAGTCTTACCACATCCTGATTCCCCGACCAGACCTAGCGATTGCCCCTTTGCTAAATCAAAGGAAACATTGTCCACCGCAGAGACATCACCTTTGCGAATCTTATAATGCATCGTTAAATCATGTACAGATAGAATTAAACCCATATTAGTCCTCCAAGAGTTAGGAGCTAGAAATCAATTCAAGGCCTCTCTTTTCTCTCATCATCGCTTGCGCAGCCGGGGATTGACCACTTCATCCAAAGCGCGGCCCACCAGATAGAAAGCAGAACAGAGGAGTGAGATAGACAATCCCGCCGGGAACATCAAATACCAGTATTTCCATGACGCAAGTAAATAGCCTGCTGTCTGAGTGATTTGAATCATAATGCCCCAACTCATACGGATGTTAATAAGACCAAAGAAAGATAAGACAGCTTCAATGAAGATTGCATTCGTGACCGTGATCATCATAAATAAGAAGGAAAGGGGCAGCAAGTTAGGGACTAGGTGTGTGAAAATAATGTGAAAGTCATTGCCCCCGGCCACACGCGCGGCCTCAATATAGGCTCTGACTTTAATGGTCAATGCTTGCGACTTAATCACGACAGAATTGCCCCCAAATCCCACCAGGATTCCATAAACAACGGCAAGGTGGAGCATTTGAAAATCAAACATCGCGCTCAAGACGATCATTAAGGCAATAAACGGCAGCATAATCATCACATCTGCAATGCGCATGAATATCATATCGATCAAACCGCCATAATAAGCAGTGATAGCTCCTAGCGTTGTACTGACCATCACGGTGACCAATGCCGCCATAATCCCCAACGCAAATTCCGATTGGGTGCTGTACATCAACTGGCTCAAAACATCCCGGCCCAAAGGATCAGTTCCCAGAATATGACGCAACGGATGGAGCGGTGCAAGTGAAGTAATTTCCGTCGCTGCATTGGGAGCCCACGTAGGAGGGGAAGGATGTACAATGATCTCACGATCATAACCGATAAAAGGGTCGTAAACCGCAAAGGGCCACACGGTCGCCATCAAGATAGGGTGCGCTACCGCCATTAAGACAAAAAATAGAATCAACCCTAGCCCGATCAATCCCACCGGGTTTTCTCTAAATATCATCCAACCGCCCCTGAGAGAACGCCAGGCCAATCGTAACCTGACCCGCCACAAGGGTTCAGAGGTACTTATTATCGTTGTAGATGTAACACTCATCAATCATTCCTCCACAAATCGGTGCGTTGCACTTCCTGAAATGCGATGCACCTGTTTTTATTATTCACCATTCACGTACAACCTACGGTTGCGATTCACCATTCTGCTATGTATACCTGATGCGCGGGTCCAGGAACGCATACATAACATCGGCAACTAAGTGCGATACCAGCGCGAGCACACCAATAAAGGTGAAAACTCCCATCACCAGGGGGATATCCTCCGCATTCGTGGCCGTCAGCAAGGTTAAACCCATTCCCGGCCAGGAAAAGATTGTCTCGGTGACAATACCACCACTGAGCGTAAACGGCAGCCCGATAATCAAGTTGGTCAAAACCGGCAACATGGCATTACGCGCGGCATGTTTATCGCGCACCACCGGCTCCGGCACCCCTTTAGCCCGGGCCGTCTGGATATAATCCTCGCGCAACGTCTCCAACATCGTCTGTCGTGTTAATAACATCGTGCCCCCAAACCCCACCAGGGCCACAGTTGCTACCGGCAAGATCATATGATTGACAATATCCCAGGCCAATTGGCCGATACCGGAGAAGGCCCAAATCACAACTCCCACTGCCACAAGACCTAACGCGCTGCCCTGCAAAATGTGACGTCGCTGTGTTGTATTCAATTTGCGCGTTATCACAAATATCACCAACCAGAGCAAAAGAATGATAGACGCCATCAATAACATCCGGTTGAACACATAGTTACCCTTGGAGGCCGTATCGGCCAGTCCTGGAATCTCCGTCGCGCTCCATAATGACGGGTTCATAAATTTTCCTAATGGCAGCCAGCGCAATCGCGCCCCGAAGATAAAGATCATCATCAATCCAAACCACGGAGTAAACACAGTAAATAAAGCAACACCGAGAATCGTTGAACCATACTCAAACAAGCCCCCGCGCTGCCAGGCCAAGATACGCCCCATCGTGAACCCTAACGTAAAACGCACAAACGTCGCCGTCAGAAATAATGCCAGGGTGCGGGGAATACGCTCGGCAATAATATCCATCACCGGCTTGGGATATTCAGAGAATGAAATCCCAAAATCCCCCACAATAAAATTACGCCACCATCGCGCATATTGTACCAGTACCGGGTCATCCAATCCCAGGGAACGGCGCGCTCGCTCTATCGCTTCCGGTGGAATATCCGGGTTGTTGAACATCCGGTTGGTTACATCACCGGGCATCGCATTCAAGATCACAAATAATAAGGTCTGAAAAATAAACAGAGTGATAACGATTTGTAACAAGCGTCGCACTATATATTTTCCCATTTCGTATCTAGCGGAGAAAACTCCGCCTCCTTTCTCTGAAAAAACTTGGAGGGGTTGGGCCTCTGGGCGGGGACTCCCGCTGGAGGAAGCCCACTCCCCCTCCATAATACAACCTCAAGGAAACTCCACGACTCTTAAAGTCCCAATTTTACTCAGCAACCGCCATTACGTATTCTTGCAGACCGTAGTAACCAGAACCAATACCATCTATCACGTCGGTGAAAGGATACATCACCTGTGTATTATCCCAGGCATCAGCCATCGGTGTCGTGAACAGGTAGAGGTAAGGCAAATCGGTCGCCAGAATTTCCTGGATCTTGAAAGCTTGCTCGCGGGCCTTTTCACGGTCGGTCTCGGCCAAAAGCTCGTTACACACGGTATCAAATTCTTCACTGTCATAAGCGCCATAGTTCCAACCGGCGCCAGGCTGCAAGAAACGGCAGGCATAGTCGGGGAAGGTACTTAGACCCCAGCCCAAAATGTACATATCCCAAGCTGTCGGGTCAGTACGTATTTCGAGAATGCGGTTAAAGTTGGTCAACTCAGCCTCGACAGGAATACCCAATTGGTTCATCCATTGCTCAATGTAAACGCCGGTGGTCGCGCGCAGCGGATCATAGCCCGCGCTGGGAGCCAACAAACGTAAAGTAGGTACATATTGACCGTTAGGGTCTTTAAGCCCCACACCCCATTCAACTGTACCGCCACGATCCTCGCGCCAGTAAGGTTCCGTATCCCAGGTGTAACCGGCATCCTTAAGAATCCGCACCGCCTCTTCCATCCGTTCCTGCGTGGTCATTCCATCACAGAACAGCGGTACATCCGGATTATACCAATAAGCATTTGCCTCGGGCACAATAGTATCTACGGGGATCGCCGCGCCTTGTAGCACACTTTGGGTTAGGAACTCCTTATCAATCATACAGGCAGTCGCCTGGCGTATGGCGGCATCATGCAGCACAGGTACGCTAAAGTTAAAGGATAGATAGCGGAACCCATTGGCAGGATTTGTTGAAATAGAGATGTCGGGATTCGGCGATAACTGCGCGATCTGTCCCTGACTGAGGCCGTTAGGTGTAATGATGAAGTCCACTTCACCGGCATCCAGGGCCAATACAGCGGCATCGGTACTGTAAATCGAGAAGAGAGTCTTATCAAACCAGGGGCCTTCCTTATATTCAGCCTGAACCGGAGCACTGGTATCACCGGAACTCCATTCTCTGCCGTTCACCACCTGCTTATACCCCCCGCCCTCATATTCGGTAACTTCGCGCATGTAGTCAAAATAATTCTCATGGCGTACATTTTCCACAAATGCGCCCGCTTCCCATTGCCCGAAGGCCCAGGGGCCACCGGAAGGTTCCCCTGTAGGATCCAGAGTTTCCAACGCCTGAACAATCTCCGATTGCAACGCAATATATTCGTCACTTTCCGGATCCAGGTCCTTCCCCTCGGTCTCCATCCGCTCCACCAGAGGATCAACCATGGGGGACCAGAATGCCTTATTCATCCACGGTGCCCCCAGCGTGCCATACTCATGCACGGCCAACCCGGGCTTAGTATGATAATAGAGCTTGGCCGTGACATCATCTACAGCCTCAATGTGATCCAGGTATGCCGGATCATACTGCGTCCAGTTCCCCTGGAGATTCAGCTTTAATGCGACATTCGCCGTCCATGCCCAGTCATGGGCCGTGATCTTCGTGCCGTCACTCCACATAATGTCATCCCGCAAAGTCACAGTGCTGACCCAGAAATCACCTTCCTGCTCCGTGGGGCTAGGCATATCCATGGCAAGTATAGGAGCGTAATCCCAGCGGTGAGCAGTACCCGTGGTATAGGCTCTCGGGTAGTAAGCTTGAACCACTACATAGTTCCACATACTGGAGTTAATCGGCCCAAAAGCTGACCAATAGTTCATCGTGGTCATATCTGAGAGAATCGCAGCGCGGAACACATCCCCCTTGCCGCCTTCTTTAGGGGCATTGGGATCTTTTGTCGGTTCCACCGGGGCCGGAGTGGCCGTTACAACGACTTCAACAGTCTTCTCCACCACGACTTCCTTCCCCTCTTTCTCAACCACTTCGGTGACGACAACGGTTTTCACCACCTCAACCACCTCAGGCGTCGGGGTCGAGCACGCGGCAAACAACACCAACGATACGACGAGTAGACTCGCCAGCAAATATCCTTTTGCAGCAAGTATCCTTTTGCTAAACATCTTCTCCTCCTACATAGTTAGATATGTTTAAATTGAAATACAAGTTACAACAAACGGAATCACAATCCAATTTTATTGCCTCAATATACATCACCTCCTTGATAAGTTAAAATCTATAAAATTTAAAATTGACAAATGTAAAATCGGGAATTGACCTGATGTCACGATAGCAAAGGCCTTCATAATAGAGTGTGACTACACCTCAAATTTCGCCAGATCTAAAAAGGCCGCGATACGCACCGGGAACACACCTGAAGACAATTCCCAATGGGATGCAACAGGGTGTGGGGGTGGATCATACATTCGCGCAATTTTTTCACTTTCCAAGCGATGCACACGCTGCTCAATTCGCGCCCACACATCCGGTAAAGCCGTTACCTCCGGCACACTGTAATGCATTGCTTCCGCAATCAATGCATCCAGTCGTTGAAATTCCCCATAATGCGCCATACCCATTCCTCCACAAACTTCACACATGAGCCGCGCGTTCACAGCCATCTATCGCGGCCAATAATCGCTCCGGCGGTTCCACTTTACTGAAGAACGCATCCGCTCCTGCATCCAGCGCGCTATGGCGCGCCTCAGGCAATCCGCTGATAACAATAATCTGCAAAGCAGGATGTACCTGACGTAAGGCCGCCACCGATCCCATCGCGCCCAATCCCGGTAACGTCCAATCCAACAGGAGCAAATCAGGGTGCAATATTCTCATCTGCGCCAACAAGGCTTCCGCGTCGGTCGCCTCCCCCACTACTTCCATCCCCATCTCGAGATCCAGCAACGCGCGTAAGGCAGACAGAACTATTGCCTGATCATCAGCAAGTAAAATACGCATTTCAACTTTCACCTATGTAACCTACTCTAAGGTAAAACTTCCATAGGTGCGCCAAGCATTTGGGGAGTTTAGGTATAGACAGATGTCTATATTTCGACATTCAAGTGACCAACTTATATCGCAAGGCCAGCGCTACAGCCTCTGATCTGCGCGAAACTCCCAATTTGGCCAAAATATTACTCACGCGCGCACGCGCAGTGGAATAACTCACATGTAAATGTTCTGCAATCTCAGCGTTGGTCAGTCCCTTAACCATCAATGCCAATACATCTTGTTCAGAGGCGGTCAAATCGTGACCAGGAGCTGAGGCTTGACAAGCTGTTTGAATCAGGGCCTGCGTGGCTTCCGGCGAAAAGGTGGACTGCCCAAGATATGCGGCACGAATTGCCTGCGTCAATTCATCACACGAGACATTCTTCACCAGATAGCTCATTGCACCGGCGCGCAGTGCTTCCTGGACCAGTTCTTTCTCCCGAAAGCTCGTGAGCGCAATCACCTTCACCTCGGGCCATCGCTCGTGAATCAACTGTGTAGCAGTCACCCCCCCCATACCTGGCATCACCAAATCCATTAACACGACATCCGGGTGTACGCGCGCGCAGATTTCCATCGCTTCCTCACCAGTGTTGGCTTCACCGGCTAATACGAGATCGGGTGTCACATCCAAATATACAGACAATCCCCGTCGTACAATATCGTGATCATCCACCAACAACACGCGAATCGGCTCTGCCCTTGTCATTGTCCTCCCACACTCTTTCCCCGATTAAATAGATAACGCGAGTTGCTACCTTGTGGTAGCGGAAGAGAAAAAGGGCGTTTTTTCCCTTCTCTTTTTCGCCCCTACGGGGCGAAAAATTAGATAGCAATTTGGGTTAAGTTAACCTAATAATAAACAAAATTTTTGCGTTAACCTACAGACATTAAGCTAGATTTGTCCCCCACTTACCGACTAGACTTATGACTAGCCAAATGACCAGTAAGTTGCAACAAAACACAGGTCCATATATAATGAAATTACATATATGGCGTTACAACCCAACTGGCGTAGATACGGCTAAAGAGGCCGGTAAAAGGGAGCGTTTGCACATCTTCGGGCAAAGCCCGAAGATGTGCAAACATCCTCAAAATCCTTCTGGCAGTCTTATGAACTTTAAATAATTCGTCCATTACTTACAAGGAGGACATTATGGCGAAGGAAAAAAAGCACTCAGAAGCAAAAGTGACAACACCCTCGGCAGAGAAAAAGAACAAACGATTGGATAAAAAACTCTACGAGGCTGAATTGGGTGATCTGCAAGAGGAATTAGTAAAACTCCAATATTGGATCAAGGAGAAAAAGCTCAGGGTCATTGTTATCTTTGAGGGACGCGATGCTGCCGGGAAGGGAGGGGTTATCAAACGCATCACCGAACGATTGAATCCCCGTATCTGCCGTGTAGTCGCGCTAGGCGTACCCACCGAGCGCGAAGGCGGCCAATGGTACTTCCAACGCTACGTAGCCCATCTACCTGCCGCCGGGGAGATGGTACTCTTCGATCGTAGTTGGTATAACCGCGCAGGCGTGGAACGCGTGATGAACTTCTGCACCGAGGAGGAATATCGCGAATTTCTGCGCTCTTGCCCAGAGTTTGAGCGGATGCTCATTCGCTCCGGCATTATTCTTATCAAGTATTGGTTCTCTGTCAGCGACAAGGAGCAGGAACGACGTTTCCAGGAACGTCTGGACGAACCCACCAAACGCTGGAAGCTCAGCCCGATGGACCTGGAAGCGCGCCGTCGTTGGGTAGACTACTCCAAGGCCAAAGATGAGATGTTCAAGTATACCGACACCAAGCAATCCCCCTGGTACGTCGTTAATGCGGATGACAAGCGCAGAGCGCGCCTGAATTGCATCA
This sequence comes from Anaerolineae bacterium, assembly GCA_016931185.1. Lineage (GTDB taxonomy): Bacteria > Chloroflexota > Anaerolineae > B4-G1 > SLSP01 > JAFGFI01. Next base: position 9,917 of record JAFGFI010000019.1, on the reverse strand, counting down.
CCCACCTCTTGAGCATGATCGGTTATGAGGATTTGACACCGGAACCGATGACGCTCCCGCCACGCCAGGATGATGTTGGTTATGTCCGCCCACCGATGGACTATCAAACCTTCGTGCCAGAAATATACTAACGGAAAAACCCGGTTTCTAAGTCACGTCTGCGTGACCGGAAACCGGGTTCCTGCTATCTTCCCCTACATTAGCTACCGAAACCGGCTGCCTCTAACGAAGTTTTTATATTGCTATAAATATCGCCAATCTGAGGGCCTAACAAGGTCAGGACAGCGATCACCGCAACGCTAATCATGATCATTATCAAGGCATATTCCACTAATCCTTGCCCATCTTCTTTTGGCAAATATAACATCTCACACCTCCCTGACAAACACACTTAAACTTATACTACCCGCAGTCCCTAAATCTAGCACGACTCGAGATGCGTGTTTTCCGTAGGTTCTGGCTCGATCAATATCACGCAGACCTTTAGGGACTGATCTTGCGTTAGGTGGCAACTTGAGCTACCTACTTTATTGTAATAAAAAAGAGCATAAAACTCAATAGGAGGTTAGTCCCATTACACAACGCGACTAAGTCTATAACCGGGCCAAGTTTTCGGTAAAGGGCGGATAAACCACACCCTTTTCCGTGATAATGGCGGTAATATAGCGCGCGGGAGTGATATCAAAGGCAGGATTTGCCACCTGCACGCCATCCGGCGTAATCTGGCACTCACGGATATGCGTGACCTCCCGCGCAGGCCGCGCCTCGATCTGGATATCGTCTCCACCGGCGACCGCCATATCAATGGTACTCGTCGGTCCTACCACATAGAAGGGGATGCCATGAGCGCGCGCTGCCAGGGCCAGCATATAGGTGCCAATCTTGTTGGCGGTGTCCCCATTCGCGGCCACGCGATCACATCCTACCACACACAACGCAATCCCCACCGTGCGCATCACGTGTGCTGCCGCGCCATCCACAATCACCGTGTGAGGGACACCCATTTGCTGTAATTCCCATGCTGTCAAACGCGCTCCTTGGAGACGCGGACGCGTCTCATCCACATAAGCGTGGACATATTTCCCCGCCTCGTGGGCGGCAGTAATCACGCGCAGTGCAGTTCCATACTCGCCCGTCGCTAACGGTCCGGTGTTACAGTGATGGAGAATACGAGTAGGTGCATCAGGCACCCCCTGCGGCACCAACGGCAACGCATTTTGGCCAATCTTAAAATTGGATTGCTTCTCCAATTCATAAATCGCGTGAGCTTCCGCCAATACCTCGGCCCGTACCGCGTCTGCTGTCACCCAATCCGGATTTGCCACCCGTGCCAGCACGCGCTCCAGTGCCCAAAACAAATTGACGGCTGTAGGCCGCGCTTGACGCAGTACCGCCGCCGCCGTCCCCAAGTCCGCGCGCAAACCTTCCGCACTAGAAGAATGGCTTTGCTGCGCCGCCAGTGCCATCCCATACGCCGCCGTGATCCCAATCGCGGGCGCGCCGCGCACCACCATCACCTTGATCGCTTCTGCCACTTCGCGGTAGTCCACATAGTCAATATACGCCACCGTGTGCGGCAGCAGCCGTTGATCTAACAACCGCAATACCCCATTTGTCCATTGAATCGCCCGATATGTCATGGTTATATTACCCCCTTTAAGAGTTTTTATTGCAAGTTAGGAGTTAGGAGTTACGAGTTACGAGTTATGACTCTACTGAAAAAAGCCCTATTTACCGCAGAGTCGTAGAGGACGCGGAGAAAATTTCAAATGATGTGTAATAAAATCTATTGTTGCGCTCCAAAAGATTAATTTTATTAGGTTTTGGTTTAAAATCTCTGCGACCTCTGTGTCTCTGTGGTGAGATCCCCAGTTTTTTCAGTGAACTCAGTTATGAGTTAGGAAGTAGGAATAGTGAGCCAGACTGCACTTGTTGCTCTATAAAGCCATGCTATAATTCTTATATGCCCCTGTGGTTCAAGCGGAGAGAACGCAAACCTCCTAAGTTTGTTATCCCAGTTCGAGTCTGGGCAGGGGTACTATAGGTGTAAAATCCTTTTGGATTTGTTCTGTTTTATCTATCATATCTCAACAAAACGATATCCCCCGCTACCGTATATTGCAATGTCGGTGTCTGCGGCACGCTTTTGTTCGCTGCCCATGCCCTCACCCCATCGGTTACGTAGTTGCTGACATCAGAAACGGTAACAAAGCCCTTGCCCTCGAAGTCGGCCTTGCCGGTGAGTGCGTCTAACAAATAGTAAGTAAACACACTGCGGCGCTTTTCAGGCCATTCCCACGATTGTTGGTTCTCCTTACAAGAAGCCAACACTGCTATTCCCTCGGCCTGCTCAAAGACGCGCTGGATGAATTCCGGCGTCATCGTTGGCTCTGACTTTCCGATAGACGCACCGGAGTGACAAGCATCCAACACGATAATTTTGGCATGTGCAGGAGATTGTTGGATATATCTGCGGATATCGCGCATAGCTATAGCTGTAGTATCAAGGGCAGAAAATCGCGTGTCCCGCGCCAGCAGGTAACTTTCACCCTCCCGCGCCAGCCCGTGCCCACTAAAATAGAATAAAAATAAATCATCCGCACTCGCAGCCTGGGTAACGGAAGCAAGTTCCCCCAGAATGTTTGCCCGCATGGGCAAATATTCCGATGTAGCATCAGTGAGAAGTCTGGCAACTTCGTAACGCCCGGACAGAGTCTGGTGAATTGCAGTAACATCATCCACACAAACTTTAAGCGAATGGATGAAAGCATCGTTATAGTGGTTAATCCCTACCAGCACTGCCCAGGCTTTACGGATACCGTGATAGACTTTGCTTGAACCCGATGGCCTCGACTTTTGAGATTCCCCACCATAGTTGCCCTTCTGAAGTTGTTCGTGTTGTTCAATCGGGATAATGCCTTCACATAATTCGTTAAAGCTGATGCCACACTGCGTCAATGCCAGCGCGTTCAGCGCACGCATGATCTGGTTGCGCTCATAACGAGTGTTTTCACTGATGCCTAGAATCAGTTCGTCGTTTTCATTTTTGGCAAAGCGCGCTTCCAGGGTGTAGAAGTCGGTCAGGGAATCAGGCGCATACTCCATCAACCATGTTTTGAGCTGGGTCAGGCCATGTTGAGTGTCCATAGGCTAATCCAAAGACAAAACTGAGATGGCAGCACGCGCTGCGCCGGGATCCTTACAACACACCACATCGGCGCCGACCTTCACCGGACGTGAAAAGTCCGGGCTGATCACTTCGGCAGTCACGACAGCAATACCCGCCTGGTGTAATGCATCGACTTCCACGCTTGTCGTCATATCGGCATCCAGATTAACAGCATCCACTCTGGCATTTTGAGCCATTTGGACTATATCAACGGGACGCCCACGAATCAATGCACAAGTCTTAATATCCGGGTTATGTTTTTTACAAAGCAATAAACCAGCGTGATCCCATCCAATAAGCATGACTTTATCTACCAGCTTATGTGCCTCAACCCGCGAAAGCGTATCCAAAAACACACGTGGATCAAATCCAAAACCATTCTTGATATCCAATGAAAGTCCGATTGACTTATCTCTAACCCACTCTAATACCTCTTCAAGAAATAGTAAGCCATGTCCCTTGTAAATCACCGCGCGCAGGTCAGTTGTCCTTAAGTCGCGTATCCAACGGCCATCAGGCAGTTGATAACTATGGTAAATCACCAACTCGCCATCTACGGTACGTTGTACATCTAATTCTAATAAGTCCGCCCCAGCGGCATATCCGGCTTCAATAGCCTGGCGCGTGTTCTCAACCGCCACACCCTCGGCGCCTCGATGCCCCTCTATCAAAATATGTCCGGTGACTGAACGCAATAGTTCCATAATTCGACATCACCTCCCTTAATTTAAAATTGCAAATTGGCAAATCGCAAATTGGAAATTGGAAAAACCCTTGAAAACTGGGGTTCGTCTTAAATGTTCGTACGCGTTTAGTTTTATGAGCAACCGCCAAAGCCGAACCCTCGTTTCTGTCTGAAGCAAGTGACAGAAAATGGTAATCGCTCACAAAACTAAACGGTTACCAATTTTCATCTAACTGCTGGTGAATGTACCGCGTTAATGAGTCATTCCCTGAGATAAATAGTTTGTGTCATTCCAAGATAATGAGGATACCTTATTGCTCACCAATTTCAGGTAATCCAATTGGGAATATTTCTGCCTGCATTCCAATTCTATCATAAACTTCTCTGGCATAACGGCAACACTGCGCGGCTCCCACCGACTCGCCCTGATGCGCTCGAATATGGGCCAGGCAAGCATAACCATGGGCAACTGCTTCTAATTGTCCTAATGTCTTTTCGACAATTTCAAGATTAGGCAAAAGACAAGCCTCGGCCTCGGCAAACTGCTTTTGGAGAACCAGAATGTCTGCTTTGATAATCGATCTATCGGCCACTCGTACACTATCACCAAGATCCCGAAAACCACAAATCGACGACCGGATATATGCTTCCGCACTCCTTAAGTCATGATTGTATAACATTTCCGCATAAGCGAGATCTGATTCTATGCCCGCTACCAAGCCAGAAAACCCCTCCTCTTTCGCTCGCGCTAACAGCCACATCAGCATTTGCTCAGATTCTTCGGTTCGACCTTGAAGCCTCCACAACCGGCTCTGAAAACGCTTAGCCGTATACGCTAATCCTTTATTAGAGTTCCTTTCTATAAATTCCAAACCCTGCTGTAGGTATACTTCAGCTTGATCAAGTTCGCCCCTTTTCAATGCAGCCCAGCCTAAGGTAACGGCATATAACCGCCCCAAATCAGCAATTCTATTCTCAGCCTCAGCTATTTCAATGATATATTTTCCCCAAATTATCCTTAGATCAAGAAGGCCAAATACGCCCAGAAAATCCTGTACCCGGAGAAATAAATCCAACAGGCGTTCACGCTCATTATGCTGTACACACCATTCCATCAGGTCAAGGATATTATCTCGTTCGTCTCGCACATGATCTACAAGTTCCCGTAGATATAAGGGAAAAGGCTCTGGAAGAGCAATATGCCGCAAGTAATAGTCAATTTGCTTTATCCGGAGACCAGGAATCATTTGCGGCTCAATCGAACTATCACTCAGTACATAAAGTCGTGTCAAAGGTAACATTGTAAGTCGCTCACTTGATATACGACTTATTAATGAAAGCTTTTCCAGGTCCGCAAGTGCTTTCTCAAAAGTCATGTCATCGTGTTCATCCCCCGCCAGATAACACAAAGCTTTTTCACTGGTTCCTGAGGCAAATAAAGCCAATAGGATCAGTAGTTTGTATGCCAATGTATACCTAATTTGCTCCCGGATTTTTTCAAAGCAAAATCTCACAATATCATTTGTGGGATCTTTAAGCAAATACAGTACAGTCTTAACACTATATCCAAGTCCCATTAAACCAATACACCACACTATCGCTAAAGGAACACCGCCGGTACGCTGATAAAGCTCAAAAGTTTGATCCGGTGTAAGTCTTATCTTTTTTACGGCACATTCTTGAACTATTAGCTGTCGAGCTTCTTCCCAGAGCAGCGTATCTAGTCGCACGGAATACGCTACATCTACGCGACAGCGAGAAGTCACAATTGCTTTCGTAGGTGCGGGTAATTCATACAAGAAGCCCAAAACTTCCTCATCATCTTTCACGGTCTCCAGATTGTCTATAATCAGTAAAGTGCGCTGCTTCGTCAAGGCACGGCGCACAAGCTCAGCTCGTTCCGTGGATTGGGCACGGGTTATATCCTCACGTTCTAATGTGATGCTGATCGTCACATAAATACTCTCAAGAGAAGTCAAAACGCGCTGGCGTTGGATAACACTGTTAGCAGTCAGAATCTCCTGCTTAGCAGACACCCAGATAATGGCATCAAAATGCTCTCCCCCTGGAAGTGTTCCATCATCCTCCAAATAACGATGAGCAACCTCAAGAGCCAGGGAACTTTTTCCAATGCCACCAATACCGTCGATGGTAATCAGAAAGTGGCAACTTTTGGGCGAAAGTAATTCGTGAATCTTCGCCAATTCCTTCTCGCGCCCAATAAAACATCCGTAGTCAGACTGTGGTAAATTCTGATAGATTGGGAGAAGCTTACCTATGCCCCGCGCCTTAATGTCTGCCATACGCTACCTCACTAACAAAACATAGCCGGCAAATGCCCCTTCACTACTTTGTCTACTCAGTTGCCAGATCTGCCTCAATCTCCGCCATCATCGTCTCGCACAGTGCCTGGTCTTCCTGTTGTTCTTCGATGTCGCTCTCAGTCTGTCCGACAAGCATCGCAAGCACATCCACTTGCATTTGCCATGTCTCCCGATGCGCATTGTCCTGCACTTTCGCTAGCACACGTTCAGCGATTTCTAGTTCATAGGTCTGGCACGCCAAATCCGTCTTTCGCTCCTCAATCTTGTCGCGTGCCCGGTTAGCACACCGCACCCAACTTTGTAACACCTTGTGTTTTACATCCATTTTCGCCTTTCCTATTGGTTAGTTGAGTTATGATACGAAGCTGAAAATTCCATTGTATGCTCCTACATCCGCCGGATATCTGGATGATCTTGCAAGATAACCACGCCTAGGTACTCATTATAGATAAGCATCATTAGCAATAACAATTGCTTTTAGATTTGATCTCAGCGATCAGAGTCTCAGAATACTCAATATATTTTCTACTATTGACTGACTTTGCTATTTCCAGAGCATGACCAGCATGCTGCATAGCATTTTCAAACTCCTCAACACCAATTTCGGCCTCTGCCAACCAAAGATATAAGCGCATGCCAAAACTTGTTACTTGATCAGGGCCACGCAACCTGCTAATACTTTCGAAACAATATTGTTTTGCTTCAGTATAATTACCCAATCGGATAGCCACTTGCCCTAAATTACCAAGAATTGCTATAAATACCTCATCACCGTACCTGTCTTCATCTAACAAAACCAGATCATATGCTGTTGATAGTAATTTGTGACACTTTTGCCATTGTTTGAACTCGCGTGCAAGTTTCCCCAACTCATAGAGAGCCAAAAACTCTCCTTCGACAAAGCCTTCTCTCTTCGCCATATTCAGTGCTTCCTCTAACGTTTCCCCAACTTGCATCAACTCACCATTCTTACGCTTTGCCTGTTCAATAAACACAATAGTCAAACAAATTCCTCTTGTATCATCTAATTTTTTATATCTTTGCTTCGCACTAGTCAACCGAGTAAAAGCAACTTCCATATCGTCCTGTTGAGTCAGCACCCATCCAAGATACATTTCTAACCAAGCAATTAACGATTCATTGTCAAATTGCTTAGTAATCTCTATCCCTAAGGTGGCGAGCCTTAAACCCTCAATACGTCTGCCAGTTATTTGGTAGTGAAACAATGCAGGACGAATGAATTTCATAACGAGAGACCATTGAGTCTGTCTTTCTGCCCAGTTTAACAATGCAAGAATAACACCGCTCTCTTCTTGAATTCAACGTGCTCCGAACCAAGTCCAATAGGAATCTTGAAACTCTAATATCTTATCCAACCAGTCTGCCCAAGCATTAGCAATCCTAAGAGCGAACCCCGGTAATCGACTAATCTCCATTTGAACAAACTGCCGCGTCAATGGGAGCATATCAAACCGACTTCCTGATTTATTTACAAGTGATAACTTCTCTAGTTGCACAAGCCCTTCGTCTCGGTCAAATACATCTTCACCTAACCCTGCGACATAACCCAGCGATTCCCGATTGACATCAGCGGCAATCAAAGCCAAAGCCGCTAATAATCTGTATGCATCAGTGCCACGAATACAATTCATCGCACCTTCAAAACAGTATTGTGCAATATTATCATGCGGCTGCCCCAAACGATGTAATACTGACTCTATTCCATAACCATATCCCAACTGTGCAATACTCCAGACAATGGCAAGAGGTACTCCACTAGTACGATGATAGATCATATCAGTCTGCATATCAGTCAATATGACATCCCTCTTATCGCATTCATGAGCAATAAAAATCACAGCGTCTTCATAAGACATTTCAGTTAATCTAATCGGATAAGCAACATCAATACGGTGGCGCGTGGTGACTATACACTTCGTCGGGGCTGGAAGCTCACGTAAGAATGCATTTACACGCCTGTCATCTATCGTTTCCAAATTATCAACGATAAGTAATGTGCGCTGGTTAATCAATGCTCTACGTCCTATTTCATCCTGTTCCTCAGGGCGAGATCGGGTAATATCTTCTCTCTGTAAAACAATAGCGATCGTGGTATAAATATCATCCAAAGTTCGCGTGATTTGTTGCCGTAGAGCAATACCATCAGCCGTAAGTGTTGTTACTTTAGCAGAAGTCCAGATGATTGCTTCAAAACGATCTTCCGGTAACATTTTATCTCCATCTCGAAGGCAACGATACGCAACCTCAAGTGCCAAAGCACTCTTACCAATACCACCAATGCCATCAATTGTGACCAAATGTTCTTGGGAGTAAGGGTAAGAGCGCAAAATGTCCATAATTTGCTTTAATTCTCTCTCCCGACCTATAAAGCGTCCATAGTCTGGTTGAGGTAGATTATGGCAAACTCTAGACCTATTAACGTAAGGTATCTCAATTTGACAAAAACTACGAAATGGCTTTCCAAGATCTGCCAAACATAACCGATCAAGCGCAGTGATTACCCTTGCAATCTCAGCACGAGCACTTTCAGTAGGACCATATTGTCGTATCTCAGAAACAGTATAGGCAAGCCTGCCCTGGAGCGTAAGCGCTTTCAAATAGTCATCACTTGTCGAGTTTAACATTTTTAAAAGATTGCTGACACCTTGTAGGTAACAGTCATGTAAATCCATCTTTTTCCCTCCTCACATTAATAGCCTCCAACTTCTCCAACGCACCTTTCACAAATGCCTCATTGTAGTCGATCCTGCCCAGGTTACAGAGGTTATGGGTAAGCGTTAGAAGCATCCAGTGCCACTAGTTTGCAATCTTCTGATGGCACGAAGCAGACTATCGCCAGAAAAACGAGTACAGCTATCATAGCAATGTATCGTGGGAGATCGCCAAAGTTTCGCATTGTTGAGGAAGAACCAGACCCGGTAACTCAAAAGACGGCTGAGACTTTTGTAGTCTTCCGCGCGAAAAAGATACCCCTCTATATCGCGTTTACCTTGACGATGCCATAAGGCATGTTACACTTGTGCTATATTTGTCGCCTCCAGCCACCCAATCTGCGAGGCTCTTTTGTGTCGGAATCATTGCCCATAGTATATTACAGTATGAGGGAAAAAACAACAGTTTCATTATCTCATTAAGTTGATTTCCAACATAAGTTTACAATAATAGAATTCATTTTCATCCGTGAAATCCGTGCCCGAAATTCTTGAAACTATCCAGGCAACAACTTGCGTTACTTGGTAGTTCGTAGAAGATATGAGTTGTGTACTGCACGGATACTATCTTACCTGAGGAGGCATAACCGATGAAAAATTACACGACTTTATTAACTGAATTGCAGGCGGATTACGCAAAATACGCCCCCCAATCTGCCGCGCTCAATGCGCGCGCGAAGCATACCCTGGTAGATGGCGGCAGCCACACGCTGCGTCTTATGGAGCCGTTCCCCCCACGCATTGTGAAGGCCGCCGGCGGCTGGCTTACGGACGAGGACGGGCATACCCTCCTGGATTTCTGGCAGGGGCATCTCGCCAATATCCTGGGCCACAACCCAAACGTCATCACGTCAGCATTGGCCCAAGCATTTGAGGAAGGTTATGGATTGCAAACCGGCTTCACCGACCGGATACAGGTAGAAGCCGCAGAGTTGCTCTGCGCCCGCACCGGTGCAGAGCGTGCCCGTTTCACCACCAGTGGCACGCTGGCGACGATGTACGCGATC
>JAFGFI010000286.1 GCA_016931185.1 Anaerolineae bacterium | reverse complement strand
ATTACCCATTAACGCGGTGCGTTCACCAGCAGTAGGATGAAAATTGCACCCGTGATGCGTAATTCGCAATTCGCAATTCGCAATTCGCAATTCGCAATTCGTAATTCGCTATTTTCAAGGGAGCAACCTGGATTATAATATCTGCTTGTGAAGAAAAAGTATCTCTATAGTATGGTGCTGATCTTACTAATCGCGGCAGGTTTGCGTTTATGGGAACTGCCGCACCTGCCGGTGGGATTGCATTATGATGAAGCCGCTAACTTAATCTTGACCCGGCAAATTGTAGCCGGCACTTACCATCCCCTCTTCATCCGCGCTTATACAGGAAAAGAAGTGTTGTTTTTCTACACAGCCGCCCCCTGGGTATGGATAACAGGGGGAAATCCCTGGGGACTGCGCCTGAGCGCGGCAATGATAGGTGTGTTGACCATCGCTGCGACGTTTGCAATGGGGACCACGCTATTCAAAGGACATCACGCGCGCGAACTGGCACTGTTATCGGCCTCATGGATGGCTGTGGCCTTTCCACATCTACTCCTCAGCCGCTATGGATTCCGGGCCATCTCCCAACCCTTGCTCCAAGCCTTGACAATAGCTACACTATGGCGGGGTCTGCGCTCCCAAAAACGCCATTGGCTCATCGCAGGTGGGGTCTGTCTGGGACTTACGGGATATACTTACCTGGCAGCACGACTCTTTCCTATTCCCCTGGCAATAGCATGGGGGGGGCTATTGTTACGCCGTTCGGAAATGGAGGGCCATTCAGAAATGGCACGCCGTTCAGAAACGGCACACCCTCTCCGAATGGCACATTACTCACGCGAATGGCGATCCCGCATCCGGCAATTTGCCTTTGTCTTAGGAGCTGCCATGCTCGTATTTGCCCCGCTAGGTCTATACTTTCTGCGTGAGCCGGCGGCCTTCGCCACACGTATCACACAGGTTGCTGCTACAACCTGGCAAGATGCGGCACACGGCGTATGGCTATGTGTGCAAGCTCTGGTTCATCCAGGAGGCGGGGAATCCTATGTGCGCTTCAATCTTCCTGGTAGGCCCCTATTGGGTAGCATTTCAGCGATCTTCGCGTTATTAGGGTTAATCCATCTGGTTTTCATGCGCTACAAGGACACGCTGACGCAGGTCGCGCGTGTCTTCTTGTGGGTTGTGTTGTGTACAATGCTATTGCCCAGCGCGCTGGCGACGGGTGAAATCACCCCTAGCAATTTGCGTTTAGTGGGGCTTTACCCGTTCATCATGCTGCTACCGGCGTTGGGCGTATCGTGGCTGATCCGCGTAGGTGAGAAAACGCGGCTACGTTTTTGTCTACAGCATCGAGACCTTAGTCTTTTCCTGGCCGTCTGTATGATTCTGTGCCTTGGCAGTGTAAAAACATGGCATGATTACCGGCAATGGGCCGGGTCGGCAGCCTTATTCTATGCCGCGGATGGGGAAATGGTACGCGCGGCACAGATTTTGGATACAACTTTGGATACAACGGAAGTCCCAACCACCATCTACATCGCCAGCAAACATTACCGTCATCCGACGGTAGCGGCATTGGCCCGCCATTATTCTGAAGCTAAGTGGCTAACCGGCGGTGCAACGTGGGTATTGCCCCCACAAGGCGATGCCTACTACGTGTTTCCTCGCACCGTGCCCGCGCCCACAGATTGGCCACTCTGGCTTACAGAACAGGCCGGCCACTCTATTTTACCCGACCCAGAAGGAAAAACCGCATTAAATGTGCTACATCTGCCGGCAGAGACGATAGCGATGCTGCGGGCCATGTTTTCTTCCCCTATAGCCGACTTTGCCCATGTAGTCACCGTTCACGACGCACAGCCCTTACGCGCGTGCCATGTGGGGGAGACATGCCCGGTGCTGGTTACGTGGGGAGTACTATCGCCCTACCCAACACTGCAACCCATCACGCGTCTCTCTCATCCACGCACGGGAGAATGGGCACGCGCAATGGTTTTTCATTATCCGCCAGAGATGTGGACCGTAGGAGACATCGTACTCGATCAAATCTCCCTAGATTTACCTTTTGGCATCCCTCCGGGAGAGAATTATGAAGTGCGTGTCGGCTTTTTTAACCCGGACAGTGGCGAATCACTGCCCCGGCTGGTCAACGAGCGATTTGCGGGATTGGATGTGCGGATTCCCCTAGATAAGGTATTACCGGCGACGCGCTCGGCGACGCCTGATGAAGCGGCCCAGGTCTGCGCGGATATCCGGCAATCCTCTGTAGTCCCGGGAGAGCGTGCGCCGGATACTCATATTCACCTTTTCGGTTGGACTCAACCACCGGCTACACTATGGCCCGGTGAGCCTTTGTTTTTCACCCTATGTTGGTATATACAACATTCGCAACTCGACATTCAACATTTACCCAACAGCATGGTGACCATAAGCTTGAACGGCCCGGAAAAGTATTTTCTCTACACGGGTACATCTGTAGAGGGAGATGATTTTACGCAATGGCCGCCGGAGGTGTACCTTGAAGATCGTTATGTCCTGCGTGTTCCCCGTGAAGCTGTTCCGGGGCAATACGTTTTGGGGATTACAGTCGGAAATACAGAGATAACGCAATCAGGCACTATCGATATTCAGCCCCTCGACCGGCATTTTGATGTTCCTGCCATAACCACGCCCTATCAGGTCAATTTTGGTAATTCCATTCAATTGCTTGGATATGATGTACCGGCAGGAAATGATCTGGCGGCAACCCCTGGACAACCCTTGATCATGACTTTCTATTGGCGGGCGTTAGCAGAAATGGAAGATGATTATACGTTCTTTATTCACCTGCTGGATGATACAGGTGAGAAACTTATTGCCCAGGTTGATGAAATGCCACGGGCCAGTGTAATGCACGGAGACGAATATCCCACCTCGTGGTGGCAATTAGGAGAAGTGATAGAAGGACATCACACAATAACACTCTCCCCTGATTTCGTTACGGAGACTTATACGCTCCGTATAGGTTTTTACTTACAGGATACCGGACAACACCTCACCGTTAATGGGGAGGACAACCTGACCTTGAAAGTTCAATGATCCCCCCCTTAGTTGTTATGGATGTGGACAGACATCCATAACAACCATTAGGGAAGGGGTATCTAACTCTTCCGGGGTTCTACTTCAACATCTTCGACCTTATAGCGGAAGCGTTGCCGTTCGTATTTAGGCCCTTCGGGGGGGATTTCCACCACAATCTCACCTTTAAGAATATCCCAGTCTACAACACGCCCCAATCCCTTGTCGGTTTGTACGCGTGCTTTGAGGCGGGGGAAGCCCGCGCTGGCATCTTTGTATACCTGATGTTCATACGCCAAACAACACCGCAACCGCCCGCACATCCCCGTAATATCGGAGGGCGCCATCGAAATAGCCTGTTCCTTCGCCATACGGATGGAGACCGTCTGGAAATCGGCGAGGAAACGCCCGCAACAACAAGGCTCCCCACACACACCATAACCGGCCAGGGTTTTAGCTTGATCGCGCGGGCCTACATTTCGCAATTCAACCCTACAACGCATGCGCCGCGCAAGTTGTCTTCGTAGAATCGCCTGTTGTCGTTTTCCAAAAGTACCTGTACACAACACAAGCGCGCTGCTACCATCCAGTGCAAATTCCGCCGAAACAACCCTGATATCCCCGTCGAGAGAAGCAGCCTCCTCTTTAGCAACATCCACCATACGCTCGGCACGTTCTCGCATAATTTGATATTGCGCCATATCCAGGCCGGTCGCTATCCGAAGTACAGATTTCAAGGGAGCATTCTCCGTCTCAGTCTGGATAACTTGCTCCGGATTTTTAGGAACACAGATCACCTGACCGACCTGATTCCCAAATATAGTTTCTACAACCACCCACGTCTCTAGGGGCAACGCCATATCTGCCGGAGCAGCAAAATGATAGAGCTTCCCGGCATTTTGAAATCGCACTCCCACTATTTTCTGCGTAGGCGGAATTACCTTGCCATTGAATGTTTTTGATTCGGAATTTCCCATCTATCTTCTCTATTAAACACATTATATCGGATACAGGCATCCGTTATATCAGATGTCTGCATCTACCACGAACTGTCTCAACTATACTCCGAAACAGGAGATACGCAACTAAGGTCATCAGGGCTATCGCATTTGAAGCTACAGAATCAGGAGATCGAAATTGATGTTTGACATATAGGAAGATGCACTTAACGTCATTTGAAACGGAACTTTGAGTCCACATAGCCGCATGATATCGCGTGCCACAGTGTGCCCCATCCAAACATTGCGATCTACTGAGAATATAAAAGTGCGTTGTATTCCACAGGTATAAAACTTAACTTTCTAACCTATATTCAACAATATTTAAAAAGATGTCCATCTATCTTTTTTTTGTGTGATATGTGGTACACTTGACGGCATTGTTGTGGGATGGCGGCCACCTGGTGGTCGCCATCCGCAGCCATTATAACCGTATTGAGGAGGAAATGAACTATGAGTTGGACACAGGAAGTAACAGCGAGGTGGGAATGGAAAAGGGGCAGCCGCGCAGTCCGGCTGCTGCTGGTCATGCTCTTGGCCGGCATCATGGGCTTGGGGGTGCTGGGTGGGGTGCTGTGCTCCGCTATCCCCCGCGCTGCCGCTGCCCCGGCGGAAATGCGGCTGCGCATAGTACCGGCCGTTCCGCTCGTAGCGCCCTCGCGCGCTACCGGCGCTACGAATCGTGGGCTGACCGATCTGACGGCCTCGTTCTATGATAACGTCAACTTCACCGGTCTGGCGGCGAGCCAGGCGTACACGGCGCCGATCAGTTTTGACCGCAATTGCTTTGCCGAAGACCCATCCCTGGGCTGCCAGGGCGTCAAGTTAGCGCCGGAACTGGCGGATGGGCTGGACTACAGCGCGCGCTGGCAGGGCAATCTCGTGGTGCCGGCGGATGGCACATACACGTTTAGCCTCGGGGAACGGGACGCAGCGTGCCAACCGGCGACCTTAACGCTGTTACAGAGTGGGCCGATACCATGTGCTGCTAACGACTGGCCATATGCCACATTATTAGACTGCGGCGCGACGTATACGGTTAATACGGCTGGCGTATTGGTTATTGACGGGGTGTCTGCGGCGGCGGTAGCCAGTAATAAATCGCTTGGCGTGCGGGTGTCTATTGGCTGGTGGGCGCAGCGGGTCGTGGGCGTCGTGACTACCGTGGCCATCACTCATACCCAGTGGATCTTTAACGCCCTGGACTTCGATGCCGCCGCGAGTGCCAACACCGATATGTTTGGCATTAACCACTCCCCCAACAATGTGACCACACCGGGTTGGTATACCCGTACGATCCCCCGCAACGAACGGAATACCTCCCGTGATTTTT
>JAFGFI010000285.1 GCA_016931185.1 Anaerolineae bacterium | reverse complement strand
GGCGCGCCGGTCAGCGCCTCGAGCTGCGCGAGGTGGTCGGGGGTGAGGGGGTGGGAGTAGTTGAGAAGGATCATGAAAGCCCCCGCATTTTTTGTTTGATTAGGTCTGCAATCCGGTATAACGATTCACGGGTAATCGTGGCTTTCACGCCATATTCGCATGCCCGTTTTTCAAACGATTTTGGGACCTTGCTTTGACTACTAACCATAAAGATTCGTGTAAACGTACCGACACTTGAACGGATAGCTTGAAGCTTGTTGAGCGTATTCTGACCGCCTGGATCGCCTGACTTACATTCAATTACCGCTAACTGTCCTTTGCGGGTTGCTGCCACATCAAACTCATTTTCAACACCAGCCAATCTCAACCCTAGCTGGACATCATCAAATTCATTGCTGTCCAGCAGGTTGACATACACAAAACACTCAAGCCATCCTCCGGTCAAAAATTGTCGTCCCTTATCAGAGGCTTGCCATTGGCCGGATTCGTCTGTTTTGAGCAATCCGTAATGTTCCAGAATGTTTGTTGCATCTGAGGTTTTTATATCTGGCAAGGGTTTCTTTTGACTGATAGCAGTACCCAATCTGTGGAAAATATTCACATAGCTCGGCCAATACGCTCGCAAGGCACGAGCTGCTTCAATGGCTTCTAAACCTGGATGGTGTTTCTTGGTTGCTGCTTCATCTACATTTTTCCCATAGGCTTTCAGATAAGTGGCAACAGTCATTCTATCGGCTAAGTCAAAGGGCTCCTTGCGTTGAATAGACCCGTCAGGTCGAAACCACACCAGTTCTTCACTTGCCGTATCTACGTAAAGTGTGCGGATTTGAGCGCCTTGCGCTGCCAAATAAGCGCCGATAGACATACACTTTGTCCCGCCGGTAAAATTCACAATCACCTCTCCCGGACTCTTTTGGATGATGTCACTTACGACAGCCTGGGTGTCAGCAATCCCATACGCATTGACAGCCGGATCAACCGACGCGACACTAGAGATATGTGTCAAAGCCTCAATGGTGTGTTGTTGGGCTAATGCAAAATAGGAGTTGGGGGTATCTGCATCGGTAGATCGAATGAGCCAGACTTGTTCGTATTGGGCACCTTTTTGGAAAATTGGGATGATGTTTTGCATACGTTGTCCACTAACCAGAGCTATCATAGTATGAGTGGTTTTCTCTACCATTGTTACCCGCCTTTCATTTCTACCAGTACCCAACCGAGAGGCAGGTCAGCAACGATCTCCCCTCGGCTACGGCGCGCGCGCAACCGGCGACTTTTTGGGAAGGATTTGCTTACATCGGGTTCCCAATCTCGCCCAGAACGTGGTGGTCTACCCAGTTTGTATTTACGCCTTAGCCGTTCCTGATCGGATTTGGGCAACCACATCCCCACGCTTTTTCCCGTCCAGCCCGCGCCCCATCCCATTTGCAACAAGAAAGCATCTTCATCCAGCCGCGCTTGCGCCAGGCGATTATAGAAAGATGTCGTGGCTTCAAACCCGGGACGCTCACGATACCAGGTCAGCTCCTGTTTGATCCGTGCCTGACTCACTTCTCCCGCAATTCGTCCTAGACGCAGCAACCAGTCCTGACGGTCGGTGAACCCCAAAGCGCGCGCCGCATTCGAAAACAGATAATCGTCAATGCGTAACGTTGTCTGCAAGATCGTATCTGGCTTTAGTGCCTCAACAACGATGGGCGAACCGGGATTTCCCCCAGTAAACACTTGAGCGTTGAGCAACATCAAAGGCGACGGTGACATTGATAGCGGTTTACTATCGGCGACAATCAACGCCCGCAACAAATCGTGGTTGGGATCGCGGCCAAACACTTGCTGTTCCCATGCCTGCCCTGCCCACTCACGGCGGTCACCCAGTTGACCGAGGTTTGGCTTGAATTGTCCGGAGCGGATGGCGTGGCTCATTAACAGGGTGCGCAGCACTCCTTTGAATGACGATCCGGGCAGGTAGCATTGCCCGTAAACATCTTTGACTTGTTCGCGCACTTGATCCACACTGGTTATACCGGTCAGTGCATATCGGGCGAAGCGTGAGCCAGCATGAAGTTCTTTGTCATCGACTAATTCCCCTGGCGGCCGTGTCAACTGTTGCCAATCCGGACCTCCTGTCGTCGTGCGATTATAAACATCGGTCAGGATTGCATCTCGATCCAAAACCCAGGTTTGCTGCCCTACAGTCTTGAAGTCATAATCGCGCAGCAATACGTTGCCACTACCGATATGCAGAGGAGAAAGAAGTGAGATCGTTACAGTGTAGTTCATAACAATGCCTCCTTTGCGACCGGAATCGGAAAGGGCACTCCATAACGCAGCACAGGGCGACCGCCAAATTGGTCCATACCGGGTGGAAGCTCAGGTACAACATCGGCAATATATCCTAGCGCTTCATTGTTCCAACCGATGATGCTGCCCTCGCGCACCATCCGCACTTGCTTGCGGCGCCAGGGATGACCTGTGTTATCTTGACACCAGCCGCCTACAACCACGAGTTTGTATGCCGCGTGCGATGCTTGAAGCGTGGAGGCTATTTCGGCAGCACCGGCCGGCAGGTAACGCGCGAGCGTCACAGCGTAATCGGACAGATTGCGGTTAAACATTGTGAAATCCGACAGCTCGAATGTGAACCCGCCGTGTCCGGTCGAACGCAGGCCGCCCAGTCCGGCGTCGGCCAGG
>JAFGFI010000284.1 GCA_016931185.1 Anaerolineae bacterium | reverse complement strand
TTTTTAGCGTGTTTTGCGGTGACGGGCGGTAAGCTCGTCACCGCAAAACACGTTTTTTATCAGCGGCTTCAGCCGCAAAAACGCCCCGGCGAGGCACGTACGCCGAGAATAATCAAGCCCCGGTCATGGAGTCTTGACGTTTGACGTTTGATGAAATTATAGCGTTTCTGTCACCTTTGTCAGGCCCAGGGGCCGGTCGGGGTCGGCGCCTTTGACTTGCGCCAGGGTCATGGCGAACAGTTGGCCCGGCAGCACGGCGATGAGCGGGGTGAGCCATTCCGGCACGTCGGCGGGGAGCGGCAGCGCCAGGTGCGCCTGTTCCAGGAGCGATTCGTCATCGGAGATGATGATTTGTTCGGCCTTGAGGCGCTGCAAGTCGGCGACGAGGGCGCGCAGGTCGCCGGCGACCGCGCCGCAAGGGGCGACCAGCAGCACGGTGAAGTTTTCATCCACGATGGCGATGGGGCCGTGGCGGAAGTCCGCCGACGAATACGGCTCGGCGACCACGCGCGTCAGTTCCTTGACTTTGAGGGCGACCTCGAAGGCGGTGGCGTAGTTGAAGCCGCGCCCGATGACGGCGCAGCGCGTCATGAAGCGATAGCGCTCGATGCGCGGCAGGATGGGGGCGACGCCGGAGAGGGTTTCGGCCAGGCGGGCGGGCAAGTCGCGCAGTTGCGCCAGGGCGGCCGCGTCGCCGCTGAGGCCGCACGAGAAGAGCGCGAGCACGGCCAGCGAGGCCGTGTACGTCTTGGACGCGGCGACGGCCAGTTCCGGCCCGGCGTGCAGGGGGATGACGTGCTCGGCGGCGCGGGCCAGGGGCGAGTCGGCGTCGTTGACGATGGCGAGCGTGGGGCGTCCCTGCCGGCGGCCCTCGGCGACCACGGAGACGATGTCCGGCGACTGTCCCGACTGGGAGATGCCGATGACGAGGGCGTCGTCCAACTGTGGTGGGCGTTGGTAGAGGGTGAAGAGGGAGGGCGTCGCCAGCGCCACTTGCGTCTGGTTGTGCGCGCCGAAGAGGTACTGCGCGTAGCGGGCGGCGTTGTCGGACGTGCCGCGCGCAGCAATCACCACGTGGTTGAATTGGTCGCGCAGCGCCGCCGTGATGCGGGCGACATTCTCACCTTCGCGCTCCAGCAGGCGCGCGACGACGGTGGGTTGTTCGTAGAGCTCTTTTTTCAGGGTAGACATAATGGATTTCCTCCCAGTGGCTAAATTATAGCATTGTCTTCCAGAGAGTCAGGCAATTTCAGGAAGATTTTAACCTTTTTCAAATCTTTTTCAAATCTGTATAGCGTATCATATAAACAATACGCCGCGCCAATCAGAGGGATGGTGAGATTTTAGGGATTTTGATACATTTTTTATACCTGCCGATTACACCAACTAGGGTAGAATGTGATTGAATTGTTGTAAGTGTAGGGAGGCAGGGCAATCATTTGGCAGGCAAAGGGGGGGAAATGGATGTGGTTATTACACGGCAACCGGGCGTCCTTTCTTCTTATGGAATAAGCCGGTATCAGGTTTTGAAGCGAGTGATGGATTTGCTCTTTTGTATATTGCTGGCTCCTCTTCTCGCGCCGGTGATGCTTTGTTGTGCTATTTTAATCCGCCTGGATTCACCTGGACCGGCAATTTTTGTCCAAGACAGAATCGGGAAGGACGGCAAACTCTTCAAGATTTACAAGTTCCGCACGATGCGCCACAACCTGGATAACAGCAAACATCGTGAGATGATGCAAAGGTATGTCCAGGGCCAAGTAGGGGATGGGGAAAAAAGTGGCAGTGGGAAGGAGGAAACTGCCAAGCTGTATAAACCTTTTCAGGCTTCAGAGGTTACGCGCGTGGGGCGTATTTTGCGCAAAACCAGTCTGGATGAATTGCCGCAAATCTTGAACATTCTCAAGGGAGAAATGAGTCTGATCGGCCCACGTCCGAATGTGCCCTGGGAAGTGGAAGCCTATCAATCCTGGCATTATGAGCGTTTGGAGGTTTTGCCTGGAATTACGGGTCTGGCGCAGGTGCGTGGTCGGAGTAGTATTTCTTTTGATCGTATTGTACAATACGACATAGAGTATGTGCAGAATCAAAGTTTGACATTGGATTTGAAGATTATCTGGCAAACATTCTTTGCGATAGTGTTGCGCGATGGGGCGGGATAGCGGGAAATTGAATTTTGTTGGCAAGGCAACTGGTGGACTCGATTAATTGAAGTAGAATCGAAAAAGTCCCTCTGTAAGTGCGGTGGGACTTTTTCTGTGTAAGGCTAAGGTTTTTCCAAAATAAAGGCAGGTTTGGCACTCGCCTGGCTTGCATCCATACATGATTTAAAGAAAAGACAATATGGAACTACAACTTTATCTTGATATATTAAAGCGTCGGCTTTTTGTGATTCTGATTGTCATTGCCGTGGTTTTTCTGATTGTGACCACGGCGGGTTTTCTCCTGCCACCCCGTTATACAGCACGAGCGACTGTGCGGGTGCTGTTGGATGTGGGGGTACAGGATTTCAACACACGGGAGGATTATAGCAAGCGACTACTCAACACGTATAGTTACGTTCTGCGAAGCAGCCCCACATTAAAGGAAGCCGTAAGGCGGTTGCCCTCCCATGAAATTTCGGTAAGTATTGCGGAGTTGCGGGAGAATGTGGTGATAGAGGTTGTTCCCGATACGGAACTCATCTCAATCGCAGTTGAAGATGGCAATCCATTTTTGGCGCGTGATTTGGCGAACATGTTGGCGTTGCTGTTGATGGAATATGCTCAAAATATTTATGTGGGCAGCAGTAAAAGCTCTTTGATGATTATCGAGGAACAGATGATCAGTGTGGATCAACAGATTCAGGCTGATCGGCGCCAGTTGAGCATTGCTCTAAGTGAGACTGAGCCTAACGTTGATATTGAGGCGCTTGAGAGCAAAATTGCCTTTGCTGAGGATTCCTATGATCGGTTGTTGGACCGCTATGAAACTACCCGCCTCAATGAGTCGTTGCGCGCTAACAGTGTTGCGTTGATCTCGCCGGCTTCATTGCCGACGGAGCCATCGAATTCATTAGGATTGATAGAAATTGGTATTGGCCTTGCTGTGGGGGCATCCGGCGGGATAGCTGTGGCGTTAATTCTGGAGAATTTGGACACCCGTATTCACAGCGCGCAGCAATTAGAATATATGACCAATACTCCCGTGCTAGGGGTGTTGCCGGTTGGCCTGTTATCTATGGAGGCTATGGACGATGGCCTGGAAGATGCGACGCAACAGGCGATTTCAGAAGCCTATCGTCTGTTAGCCGTTAATCTGCCGGCGGTCAAGGGCATTACAGCCTCGCAGACGATTTTAATTACAAGCGCGGTGGTTGGGGAAGGGAAGTCCACTGTGGCAATCAACTTGGCGCACACCATGACCGAGCGGGGGCAATATGTGTTTATGGTGGAAGTGGATTTGCGACGTCCCACTCTTTTGCAAAAGTTTAAGTTAGGGAAGCCCGACTACGTTCATCCGGGACTGAGTGATGTGTTGAGCGAGCGTGTGCCGCTTTCCCCAGAGACTATTACCCAAGTGTCTGTGCCGACGCGCTTGCCGCGCTTGTCCGTCATTGGCAGCGGCTCTAAAGTGACGGACCCCACGGCATTGTTAGCTTCTTCCGAGATGGAGGAATTGTTGGGGTATTTGGTCACGCAGGGATATACGCTGGTGTTGGATGCGCCGCCCGTGTTGAGTCTGGCGGACGTTTTGGTCCTTGCGCCCAAGGTGGATGGCGTAGTGCTGGTCGTGCGCCAGGGGTATTCGAAACGGGAACAGGTGCTTGCCACGCTGCGACAATTGCAGGCCAGTCACACCAATGTTTTTGGATTTGTTTTTATGCAAAAGGGCGGTAAGGGCTTCATTTATGAATGAGGTTGGACTTTTGAGCGCCCGCGTGGGGAGAAATGTAAGGTCTCTCTTCGCATCTGTTGGCGCTGTCATTTTTGATGCACATTTGATCGAGATCGGGCTTCCCATTCTTGTGGGGCTGGTACTCGGTGTTTTAGTTGTCCTCATTCGGGACCTGCCCACAAAATGGATCGGTGCGCTGGTGATGGGCATTATGGGGATTGTGTTTGTACTGCTCATTGGGGACATAAAAAAGATTGTCCTCAGTTCCGTAGTGGTTGACACTGTTTTGGAGTTTGATGTCGCCATCCAAAACCGCGGCGATCATGCCGGCGGCCCTACCGGCTACACAGTGTCATTGCTGACCATTCTGTTGATTGTGGGCTATGTCGTTTGGATTGCGGAGCGCAAAAAATCGGGCATTTATTGGTTGAAATCAACCACATTGCCCCTGGCCCTTTTTATTCTTATGAATGTGGTCTCCATTGTGCAAGCCGAAGATGTGCCCTTTAGTCTTTATAGTATTTTCGGGCTTGTGCAAGTGTTTTTCATGTATGTGTATGTTATCAATCATGTGAAAACGTGGGACGATTTACGGCTGATCTTCACTACCTGGATTGTATGTCTATTGTTAGAGAGTGTCTTCATGGCATTTTTGTATGTGACCGGCATACGGGTCGAATTTGCCGGCATCAGCGCCGGCAGCTATGCTGACAGCAGCGGGAGTGTGGGCGGCTCCAGAGTATCGGGCACTTTTGGTTCGCCCAATGGCGCGGCGATATGGCTAACTCCCTCTATTGTTATTGCGATGGGCGGTTATCTGCTCTACACCCGCCAGAAGTTATGGCTACGCTGGGTGGCCTTGGCGGCTTTAGGGTTTGGCGTTGTGGCGCTCATTCTGACTTTTTCACGCAGCGGTTGGCTGGCGTTGCTTCTGGGGATCTCCATCGTGGCCCTGTTGAACGTCTGGAAGGGGATTGGCCGGCGTCAAATCGCCACGCTGGGCTTTCTGGGCCTGATCGTGGTGGCGGCGTTCTCAAAGCCGATTATTACGCGCCTGACCGGAGATGATCGGGGGTCGGTGGATTCGCGGCGGATCGGCAATGAGATGGCTTTCAATATGATCAGCGACCAACCCTTCACCGGGGTCGGCGCCAACAATTTCGATGTCAGAAAATTTGATTATTTGCCGCCCGAACTGGTGGGAGTGCAACGCAAGTATGTGTATATTGTCCACAACCATTATTGGCTAATATGGGCGGAATTGGGGATTGGGGGATTACTGGCTTTTATTGGTATGTTGGCGACTACCATGGTCCAGGCTGCCAGGCACCTGATACGCCAGCAGGATGCGCAAACTTTCATTCTCGCAGCGTCTTTGTTAGGCGCCTTAGGTGGATATTGTTCCCATATGCGCAGTGATGTTTTTGCGACCCGTGCT
Organism: Anaerolineae bacterium; assembly: GCA_016931185.1. Lineage (GTDB taxonomy): Bacteria > Chloroflexota > Anaerolineae > B4-G1 > SLSP01 > JAFGFI01. The sequence goes on along the minus strand of JAFGFI010000284.1, from coordinate 7,147 downwards.
CATGTCACGTTGTTATGGCTCATGATTGCTTTGCTGACCGTTCTTAGTCGCTTACCCAAACAGGTGGGAGAAGGAGCCTTATGCCGGGAATCTTTGTTACAATAACCGACTCAGATGTCTCTTCTCAGGTGCCGCAGATGGTGCAGCGGTTGCACCATGGAAAATCTTGGTTTGACGGTAAGTCTTTCAAGATCGCGGATGGGTACCAGGGAATTGTGACTTTTAAGTCCGAGCTGGCGGATAGCTATACTGTTTCAGCGGCGGGTGTTCAGATCATAGTCTATGGTGAGGTCTATCCCTATCATTGTACCGATGTGGCTGCGGATAAACAGGGCGCCGGACTTGTAGCCATGCTGTACGAGCGATATGGGCTGCGTTTTGTTGATTTTCTGAGTGGGTCCTTCTGTATTTCTCTTTACGATGCGCCGCGTAACCAACTGATTTTGGTGACTGATAGATTTGGCTCGAAGCCGCTTTATCGCGATATGCGAGTGAACGGATTGCGGGTCTCTTCAGAGATTAAGGTGATGTTGTTCGATACGCCCACGCATTTGACCTATAACGCCAAATCAGTGGTCAACCTGTTCACCTTTCAACATCCCTTGGATCATGAGACTTATTTCAATGAAATTGAGGTTTTACCCCCTGCCAGCATCCTAATTTACGATATTCGTACCCGGCAAGTCACGCTCTCCACGTATTGGACCTACGATGTAATGCGCGAGCCGACTGATCTGGCCCGGCGGCCACTAGCCGATCTGGTGGAACAATATACCGCGACAATGGAGGAAGCCATTCGCCAACGGGTGGCGTCCTACTCCCGCATCGGCGTATTCATCAGCGGAGGCATTGATTCCCGGCTGGCCCTGGCTTTTACGAAGCGGGTGGCAGACAAGACCAACAAGGAAGTCGTGGCATTTACCTTTGGCACTCAAAAAGGATACCAGTCCGTGCCGGCGGTTAAGATTGCCCGGGCGGTGGGCGTGGAGCATTTGTTTTATGCTATCCCAGATGATTGGCTGACCAGGTATGCCTGGGAGGTGATCTGGAATGGCGAGGGGCATGTGCGGATCCGGGACGCGCATTTTATAAGTTGTTTTGAGGCCGTTCGAGAGAGAGTGGACATCGTAGTGGCCGACTATATGTCGGGGTTGTACTATGGCGGCCACATTACACCTACCGTGGCGACGCTCACCGACCGCCAGGCTTTGGCCGATTACGTATACGAGCAGAGAAAGGTGGATTTTATCCAGGACGCTGCGAGCGTTCTGCTCCGGCGGAGTTTTGTGGACAATGTAACCCGGGTGGGACGTGAGAGTTTTGACGCGACCTTCGCGTCGATTCCCACCGGACTCCCCCATCGCATGGCCCATTATTGGGATATGTATCAGCGCGGCCGCCGGTATGTCCTGCCAATTACGACTTATCCGGGTTGGGCCATCCCTTGCGTGGATGCCAGCATTGATAATCCGGTGACAGATATCGCCTTCGCGCTGCCCGCAGAGTTGTTGATCCAAAAACGTTTCTTAAGGCAGGTACAGAGAATTTGTTTCCCCGCGTTAGGAAAAATCGAGTTTGAGGCAGCGCCGGCCTGGGAAGTTTCCGCTATTGCAAAATTCGCCTTTCGCGTGCGCCGTTATCTGGCGCGAAACCTTTATTTTGGAGTGCAGAAATATTCCCATGGGAAGTTCCTGATCAAAAATCGCGATTACCGGGCCTACGATTACTGGTTACGAACCGCTGCCAAAGACTTTGTGGCAGAGCTTGTTGATAATGCTGCCTATTTCGATCAGTTATTTCTTGATCAATCAGGCTTGCAGCGTTTGTGGCGAGACCATCTTGCTTGCCAGCAAGATCATGACCAGGCGATTTGCGATGCGCTCAATTTTGTGATGCTGCACCATTACTTTGTGAAAGGAGAAGCTCCGGGGGATTACCCCGGTTAGCTAATCGCCGTTATGAGCAATCTCCCTAAACAGATTCTAAAAAACACTACCGCCTTGATGGTGGGGCGAATCTCCAGCCTGGTAGGCAGTTTTATTCTGAGCTACGTCTTGGCCCGGACTCTAAGCGTGACTGGACTGGGCATATACGCTACGATTTTTTCGTATTATTCTGTCGCGGCGACGATATGTAGTGTGGGAATTCGTAGTTACCTCACCCGCGATATTGCCCGCGATCTTTCTAAAACAAACCGTTATATGATGCACGCCGCGGTTCTTACGGCAGGAATTTCATTACTAGGCAATGGCGTTTTCTTCTTAATTGTCTCGCAACTGAATTACGCGCCAGAAACAATCTGGGGCATTATTATCATCAACTCGGCCTTATTCCCGGCGACGTGGGGGGCGATTTATGAGTCAGTCTTCGTCGCGCACCAGAAAGCTGAATACTTAACTTACACCATCATTCTTAATCTCATAGCCCGTATTGGCGTCAGTATCTATCTCTTGCTTACCGGGCATGGCGTGATTAGCTTGATTGTGGTCCAGGTTGTTTCCGAATATCTGGGATTTGCTATCTGCACCTTTTTTCTGGCACGGCATATCGTTAAACCGCATTGGGAATTTGAATGGACCTTTGCTGTGCAAATGCTGAAAGACCTGCGCACTTTTACCGCGATAGGGTTTCTTGCCAGCATGTTCTCGCAAGTTGAGGTACTTTTGCTTTCCTTGTTTGCCGGCGAGGCGGCAGTGGGGATTTATTCGGCGGCCTCGAAGCTGGCTTTGATGTGGTTTGCGATTCCCGAAAGTTATATGCGCGCCGTCTTTCCAGTTATGACCCAGCTGTATCGGCATTCCTACAATGATTTCCGGCAACTGCTGGAAAGATCGGTCAAGTATTTGTTAGCGGTGGCGCTGCCATTGACCGTGGGTATCGTTGTTATTGCGGACAAGATCATTTTGTTTTTTTACGGGGATGATTTTGCAGCCTCCGTTCCAGTATTAAGAGGATTGGCATTGATTTTTACCACCATCTTCTTAAACGAAGTGTTGTGGCGAATTCTGGTTGCCAGAGACGAACAGCATTTGGCCTTGCGCACTCAGATCGCCGGCGTCCTGACCAAAGCGGGGATTTCTTTGTTGGCTGTACCGTTTATCAGCTATAACGGAACGGTTTTGGCCGTGTTAGTCACTCAAGTCGTGTATACGGCGTTACATATTTTTTATGTACAAAAACGTGATAAGCCAATACCGTTCGTGCATTTGGGCGGGCGCTTGGTATTGGCTGCGCTGGGTATGGGCGTGGGATGTTGGTTCCTGGCAGCGTATGTTTCTCTGTGGGTGATTATACCCGTCTCAGTGGCCCTTTACGGCGGATTGCTTTTCTTATTTCGGGTCTTTTCACCTGATGAAATCGCAACTATCGGACGGTTAATTCGGCGCTGAAACGACGCTTACTTTAACCAGACATTGGGATTTTGACTGTATTCCGTGGCCTTTTCGACTTGTAATGCGGTGCTGACGTCCCTGGCGGCTCCCGGAATCGGCAACTACTGTATTGTGGGAATGGGGAGCGTGGTAACGAAAAAGTTCCTGGATGACTGCCTGTTTATTGCGGGTGTCCCGGCGAAAATTGGTAAAGAACATGACGACTGGAAAAATCAAAGCATTTTTGAGTGAGTGTGAGTGCGATTAGGGGAGCCACGAGTGTTTACCGTTATTATTGAATTTAGAACATCCACGCCATACCCGATCCAGTTAGCCAATGCCCTCACAGAATCGTGTGACGTGGCCTTGCTGCTGCCGCACAACTTCCCTGAAAAGCTCCTGCATGGCATTAAACCGGAAGTGCGTTTTGAAACCTTTCACATGCCGCGCGTGCGTTACCCGACCAATTTATGGATGATGTATCAGCTTTCCCGGCGCATTGCGCAATTTCATCCCGATGTAGTGCATGTTACAGCCTGGTATCCCTGGCTGACGCTCTCCAGGCTTTTCTTCCGCAAGTTTCGGATGATCGCGACAGTTCATGATGTACATCGCCACCCGGGGGACGCCGAGACATGGCCGCTGCCTGATGTGCTCTACCGTTGGCAATGGCGCGGCGCGCGCCACATCATTGTCCATGCGACGACAGCTAAAGAGGAACTGATGCGTGAGCACGCTGTCGCCGAGAAGAAGATTAGCGTGATTCCTATTGGCGCCTATGATCTCTATCAACAAAAGGGGACGGCGACTTTCCCAGAGCAGCCCCATACCATTCTCTTTTTTGGGCGCATCTGGGCGTACAAGGGATTACAGCACTTGATCGAGGCGGAACCCATCATCACTCGTGAGGTCCCCGATGCGAAAATTATCATTGCCGGCACCGGGGAGCCTTTTGAGAGATACGAACAGATGATGATCAACAAAGACCGTTTTGTCGTATATAATCAGCGCATCCCGGATGAAATGGTGGCCGAACTCTTTCAAACTGCCGGCCTCGTGGTTTTGCCGTATCTGGAGGCTTCGCAAAGCGGGGTTATTCCGGTGGCCTATGCTTTTGGCAAGCCGGTTGTGGCGACAACCGTGGGGGGGATCCCCGACATTGTGGCGCATGGCGAAACCGGGTATTTAGTACCTCCTGGCGATACGGCAAGTTTGGCGCAGGCGATTATTGCCCTGTTGACCCATGATGAACAGCGGCAGGCGATGGGGCATAAGGCGTTGGAAAAATCGAGAACTGAACTCTCGTGGGCAGACGTTGCTCGAAAGACTTTGGGGGTTTATGAAAATGTTGTACACAGTACGAACTGAGTCGTCAATGCGGGCGCTTTCCCGGAAATTGTCGGGGATACTTTGGCTTTGGCTTTGGGTGCTTGGGGCCGTTTTGCTGTTCCCCTCTGACACGCTGGCGCAGGCCGGGCAAACCTGGGAGATTACTCTGAAAGAATTGGGGTTTGCGGACGAAGTGTTGAAAGGCCCTATTGATCAGGCGCGTTATTACTTTGGTTTGCCGGCGAATTGGCTTCCCCAATCTGGCACCTATTTGCAATTGAACCTGGAATATGCCGCGAGCGGTCAAGATCAATACATTGCCGGCTTGTTGTCCGTGCGCTTGAACAATGAGGTTTTACATACCTACAACCTGGGCCAGACGAACCACCTGAGCTTGACCATTGACATTCCCCCCCATGTGTTGCGATTGTTTGAGAATCAGCAAATCAACCAATTGCAACTTGACCTTGAAGTTTATGAAGATTGTGATCTGGCTGTTTTAACCTCTTTGACGGTACGGTCGGCATCATTGCTGCATTTTCGCTATAACGAGCGCCCTTTGCTGTTGGACCTGGCGCTTTACCCAAAGCCGTTGTTTCAGTCGCGCGCTTTTGAGCCAAGCGGCGTGCGTTTTGTCTTGCCGGATGAGCCGACCTGGGCCGAAATCCAAACTGCCGCGATTATTGCCGCGCGCTTGGGGCAGCTTACTGATGCCGGGATAAACTTTACCGTCAGCACGGCGGCGGAAATTTCATCTCTATCCGCCTATACGGAACACCTGTTTATCATTGGCGCCCCCGAACGCAACCCCCTGATTCGCCAATTTCCTGCCTCCCCCGTCTCATTGGCGGAGCGGCAGTTGAAATTGTTCAGCGAGTTGCCTTGCAGCGTGACGCCTCAAGAACCGTTCAGTTACACGTTGGTGCTCCAAAACACCACGACACGGAGTCAACGCTTGTTCGTCAAGGACCGGTGGCCGGCGGGGGTTTCCTTGTTGGATTGTGCGGGAGCTTGTGAGATCACGGCTGCGAATCTATTAACTTGGGATGTGGGGGACGTCGGCGTCGGGGAAGTGGTTTCGCTGACTGTGCAGGCCCATTTGAACATTATGGAGGGCGTTCCCCCCAGATTGGAGCATACCGCCAGTTTAGTGGATCAACAGGGCCAATTTTTGAATGAGGACACTTTGGCTGCCCAGGTTACATGGATGCCCGACAGTTGCCGGCTTACGTCGTCGGAGACCAAGAGCCGCTTTTTCTTTGCGACCAAGGAAGAAGCGGTGCCCGAATATGACGGGGTGGTTCAAGAGTTTGCCCTTGCGCCTCTGTCAAAATACGCCGTGATTGTCGTCACCGGCCTGGATGATCAAGCGGTCCTGCGGGCCGGGCAGGCATTGGGAAATAAGGCTTGGTTCCCAGGGATGGTGGGGACGTATGCCATCGTTCAAGATGCCCAAGTGCTCGTTGAAGAGAATACCCCCCCTGTTGAGGATACCACCCTGGAGGCGCTGGGGTACGTCGATCAGGTTTTCAACGTTTCTGGAACCGAATCTACCAGTTACTATTTTCGAGTGCTGCGCGGCTGGAGCATTATGTCGGATGCGGCGTTGTTTTTGCACTTTGCGCATGGGGTGGCCCTCAATCCCTTATCGTCAACTCTGGAAATAGACCTTAATCGCATTCCCATCTACAGTGTGCATTTGAACGAAAGGAATGTGCAGAATACTTGGGTTGAAGTTCCCTTGCCCTCTGAATTATTGTTGCCCGGCTCCAACCGACTGGGATTTCAACTGAGCGGGGCTTTCCCTGATTGCGTTCCACCGCAATATCTGAGAGGGTTGTGGCTTACCGTTTTTGCGAATTCATTTTTACACCTACCCTATGGAGAATCTGAAGATTTCACACTGGATTTGAATGACTTTCCCCAACCTTTTAACGACTCCAGAGGGTTGTCCGAGGTGGCCTTTTCTCTGTCGGCCCACCCCACCAATACGGAACTACAGGGGATGTTGAATCTGGGCGCGTATTTTGGCAGCTCGGTCAGCGGCGATTACTTTTCGCCCCGAGTGCTCTTGGGCGGATGTCCTGTATCTGAAACCCTGACTGCGCAGCACTTGGTGGCTATCGGCCGCCCGACGGAGAATTGCTATATTTCCACGGTCAATGACCTGTTGCCTCAACCCTTTATTTCTGGAACGAATGAGATTTACCAACAAGTGGACAATGTGATTTACCGGCTGCCGCCAGCGTATAGCCTGGGATACATCCAGGAATTGACTTCGCCCTGGGCGCCCGCACGAGCTTTGATGGTGGTTACCGGTTCAACTGACGAGGGGGTAGGCTGGGCCTTGAATGCCTTGGTGAACGGCACCTTGAATTACCAACTGAAGGGCAATTTGAGTATATTGGTGCAGAAAGATATGTTACGCACCACCGATACACGCATCC
>JAFGFI010000283.1 GCA_016931185.1 Anaerolineae bacterium | reverse complement strand
CTGCCCTCGCGGACGCTGACGACGATGTCGCCGGGCCGCTGGAAGAGGACAGTCACGCCGGGGAGCACGGGGATCGACGCGGCGTACTGGCGGGGGTTGGGCTTATCGATAGGCAAGCCGCACGCGGTGAGGAAGTCAGCCGTGATCTCGGCCAGCCGTCCCTTGCTGGGCAGTGAAAGACGAATATCGGTGTGTGTGTTCATTTTCTCTCCTTGGAATAAGAAAAGCCCCCCGGGCCGACCCGGGGGGCTTCATTTTCGGCTTAAGCTCTGCGCTCACCAAAGCAGCAAAGCTCAACCTCCCAAGTCGGGTGGTTGAGGGTTGCTATGATGATGCAGTGCCAACAAGATCGTATTCATGATGGGCAAACTATACCACAGGGCGAAAAAGTGTCAAGGAAATGCGGGCAGGATGCCCGCGATCCCAACCTTAATACACATCGCAACGGACGAAGTCATGGCGCGCCAGGAGGTAGGTACACGCCGCGCCGATCAGCGACGCGACCAGCGCGCCCTGCCACTCCCCATAGACCTGCGCGGAGACTGATCCACAGGTGGATGGTCAGCATGAAGAGCGAGAGCAGCCATCCCAGCAGCGGTTTGGAAACCACTTCCCCAAGAGGGATGGAAGAACTCAGCCCCAACTCCGGACGAAAAAACTGAATCAGGCTACGCCCTGCCCGCGCAGATCACGCACGATGGCGTCCGCCAATTCGACGTTATCCTCGACCAGAAGAATCGTATCCATGCAGCAACTAGACAAATCCTAATTGGAAACCAAAACCCGAAGTCCCTCACAAAGAACCTGAAAACTTCGGGAGCAGTTTCGATCGGGGTCCATGTGAGCCGAGATATTACGAGCCACTTCTACCTTCGGCAAGCCAGTAGGGTAATAACTCCGTAGAATTCGTGAGAGCGCTTCCCAAGTCCCACCAAGAATGGCATCTGGGTCACGATATCTCTTTTGGCGAGCCAGAGTAAGCGCAACACTTGGATAAGCGTCATGGAGAGCCACAATATCCCCTAAAAACCAAGCCTCTAACTCTTCTACGGCCACGCGGTTAAGTACATGGAAGTTCGCGCCTGGGATAGCAGCAGATTTAGTAACGAACCCGGCATCAAGCGCTATTTTTTCCAAGTGAGCCTTGAGTTCCTGACAATCGTCATCATCCCGATCGACAAGAACAACAATATGCCAATCCTCCGGTATCCAGCAACGATATCCTCGCAACCGACTTGGCAATTTACGTAGCAAGTCCTCTTTACCACTGTAAGCGTGTACATCAAAGGTGATATCATCACCCAAAATCTTTGGCAGCAAGTTTCCCAGAGCCACTTGAGCCGAAAGTTCTTCCACAAGAAATTCGAGGTGCATGAAGGTTGCCTCCTCGCTCACAATTCCGGACGTCGGACTCCCCCTGAAGCCACAAAGGGATCACCGACATCAAAATGGCCTTCCACCCACAAATCTCCCAATAATGCGCCCTGTGATATGAAATCTTTGATACCGCGCATCTCAGAGGGGCGATGAGCCTGGGTATACCCATTCTCGTCCCGATAAAGCACCCATGCTTCTTTAGGCTGCAGACCATTGACGAAAAAAGGCGAATGTGTTGTCACCATAAGTTGACTAGATGTAGCCGCCAAACGACACTCTTCAGCCAGTTCGAACAATAAACGAGGATGCAATTGGTTTTCCGGTTCCTCAATGCCAATAAGAGGTGCCGGATCTGGGTCGTAAAGCACAGTAAGGTACGCCAACATCTTGAGCGTGCCATCAGAAGCAAATTTAGATAGAATAGGTCGGGTAAAAGGTGCATCTTTAATCTGCAGTAGCAATCGCCCATCAGCAAGAAATTCAGAATCCACACGCTCCAGACGTGGGACACGTTGCCGAAGGGCGTTCAGTATTTTCTCCAACCGCTCCGGGTGCTGCTCTTTGAGATACTGAATAACATTAGGGAGATTATCACCATTGACAGAGAGTTTTTCCTGAGCTCCCGCCTCAGGCACACCTCGGGTGTGGTCGGCTGTAAGGTATGAAAGATACCAACCCGTAATAAACTGCCTTAATGCAGCAACCCGAGGATGTTTAGCCAACTGCCCTAGTGTATTGACGGCTAACATATCAGGCGTCGAAAGTGACTCTTCAATGCGGTAATCTTCCTCGTCCGGCATATCACCGCTAACAACTTGACCAGAGCCATTCTTGAAATCCAAGAATCTGAAAGGTTTCCCCGGCCATTTACGTCGCCATTGAAGCCACTCCTCGGCAACAAACGGCCCACGCAAATCCTCATCAATTGTCAAATGATAAGTAATAAGGGGATAAGCCTCACTCTCACGGTATTTCAGTTCGAATTCGATAGGACCTTCTGCTCCACGACTCCGCATCTCACGAAAGCGACTCCGCTTTTCCCATGCCTTACGTAACCCCGCCGTGAAACATTCAGAGAGAAAAGCAAACACGTCAAAAATAGTAGATTTCCCGCTTCCATTTGGACCAATAAAGACAGTTAATGGGGTCAGGTCTCTGAAGGTAATGTTCTGGAGCACTCGATAGTTCTTAACTGTCAGTGCTTCAATACGTGGCACATTGGTTTTGGACATCTACTTCCTCCAGGCTTACAGCTCAATGCCCGACTGCACAGGCATTTTCACAAAAGATCTCTCAGCCCCAGAGAGTCAATCTTGGCGGGGCCTAATGACCACAGCGACTCCAGAGAGCACGAGAGCATCACAAATTATATGTTGTCCATCTATACAAGCAAAGTATAACGCAAGGGGAAATAAAGGGCAAACGGACAGAATAAAAAACGCACTGGCTGTGATGTGCATCATTGCCCCGAAGGTCGGGCCACTTTATGATAAGGGTGCGTTTCATTTGAGTTAAGCCGCCAAAGCACATTGTTCGGGAGTGACAGCCAGATAAGGCGTAGGATACAAACGTTGGTGCCG
>JAFGFI010000282.1 GCA_016931185.1 Anaerolineae bacterium | reverse complement strand
GGTGAACGCACCACGTTAATGAGTAATTCCCTTGAAAATAGGCCGCTAAAGTTGGGGTCTAAGGGGATATTTTTGCGGGCGGTACCCTGCCCGCAAAAATATCCCCTTAGACCCCTCGGCCTTTAGGCCGTAACTTTTCATCCAATCGCTGGTGAACGCATAGTGTTAATGAGAAATTTCTTTATAAATAATCTACTAAGGTCTGTATCCATTTCAATCATGATAATGCAAGTTGCTACTATCTCAAGTCAGGTATCTGTGTATCTATGTTTTATGAGTGGAAATCCACGACAATTGTGTTATGCTATTGCGATAACTATCATACAAAAAAAAGGAAGTGTCTATGAATTCAACTTTGACCTCAGATACTTATGTCCATCAGTTGGCGGCAGAAACTCATCGCGTTTTTGCCTTTCGGGCTGAGACTCAGACAGAATTTGAAGCGTGGCAGCGAGTATTCCGGCCCCGTTTGCGGCAAATGTTGGGCCTCGACACCATGGCTATCCGGGGAACGTGTGATCTATGCCCTTTCCAGGTGGGGGAGGAGACACTTGAAGACCATATCCGCGAGGAATGGCTGGTTCAGACAGAGCCAGGTTTTGAAGTCCCCTTTTATTTGCTGCGCCCTAAAACGGTTACCCAACCACGCCCATTGGTGATTACCCCACACGGCCACGGCAAGGCCGGTAAGCGCACTTATGTGGGGATGTGGGACACGGAGGCGGAGCGAGATTCAATTGTTGAGGGCGAACGCGATATTGCTCGCCAGGCGGTGCGAGAGGGTTATATTGCTATTGCGCCCGATATGCGCGCGTTTGCAGATATGCGTCGCCAACAGGAAAAGGAGGAGGATGCGACTTCCTCTTGTCGCATTTTGCAGATGCGCGCGCTGTTGTTCGGACGCACGCTTATCGGCGAGCGAGTATGGGATATTGGCCGCTTTATTGATTACGCTGCCACGCGCCCAGAGGTGGATATAAGCAGGATTGCGATTACAGGGAACTCGGGTGGGGGTACAGTGGCATTGTTTGCGGCAGCCTGCGATACACGCATTACGGTGGCTGTGCCGTCGAGTTATTTCTGTACCTTTGAGGCATCTATTGGATCTATCCGTCATTGCGAGTGTAACTATGTCCCTGGTATAATGACTATGGCGGAAATGTATGATGTTGCCGGATTGATCGCGCCGCGCCCCTTCTTGGCCGTGTCGGGTCGTGACGATCCCATCTTTCCTTATACGGCGACGGCATTTGCCTTTGAACGCCTGCATCATATCTATAAAATTGCCGGTGTACCGGATCGTTGCCAGCTTAGTGTCGGTGAAGGCGGACACCGTTATTATAAGGCAGACGTATGGCCCTTTATTGAGAAAGCGTTTAAATAACTTAACTCAAGAGTGTTTTAACGTAACTACTCAGCTTAGGTGGGACGCACTTTACTTGCGTTGAATAAAGCTCGTTGTAGTGATTCCGTCGTTTTAAAGCGTAAAAGTGCGTCCCACCTAAAGTAGTTACGTTTTAACGGATGTAACGAGAGGGAATGGATTCCCTGATGCGGTTTTTCCCTGTATTACTTCATAATTTAGATCGCTTGCGCTGTTACCTTATGCGTCCACTTACGGTAGGTGTGCGGCTGATTTTGGTGCGCGACGCAAAGTTTCTCCTGGTCAAGCATACCTACCAACCTTATTGGTATCTTCCTGGGGGTGGGGTAAAGAAGGATGAAACGCTAGAGCAGTCTGCGCGCCGCGAGGCCCAAGAAGAAGTTGGAGGACGTTTGAGTACGTTGCGTTTATTGGGTGTCTACAGCAACTTTTATGAATATAAGAGTGACCATGTTGTAGTTTTCGTTTGTGAGGATTTTGAAATTGAAGCGTGTAAGAGCGGCGAAATTGAGGCGGTTGCTTTTTTCTCATTTGCGGATCTGCCGGAAAATATATCATCCGGCAGCCGGCGCAGGCTTGCGGAATACGTGTCAGAGCCGAGTGCAACGCATGTAGGCCGGTGGTGACCCTAGAGGGGCGGACTTTTTAGCGTGCCTGACAGACAGGAATGTCTGCCCTATTTTATTTTCAGAGAAATTACTCATTAACGCCGAGCGTTCACCAGCAGTGGGATGAAAATTTAACGTAGCGGCGCAGAGATTTTTTCTAATTTCTAATCTCTAATTTCTTATTTTCAAGGGAGGGAATTCATCATTAACGGCTGGCGTTCACCAGCAGTAGGATGAAAATTGAATCCGTAATTCGTAATTCGTAATTCGCTATTTTCAGAGGAGGAGGAAGTATACCCATGACAGAGTCATTCAGTACACAAGTAGTAGCGGAGGGAGTACGGTACATACAGGACGCTCGTGGCGCTGTGATGTACCTGGTGACAGGAAATGAGCGCGCGTTACTCATCGATACGGGATGGGGAGTAGGGGACTTACCTGCGTATATAAAAACATTGACGGATTTGCCGTTGCTTGTGGTCAATACACATGGTCATCCCGATCACGCATCGGGCAATGCTCAATTTCCAGTGGTCTATATTCACACTAAGGATATCCCCGTTTTATTGGAGCGGTTACCCGCACTTGAAACGAAACTTATCCCTATTTATGATGGGTATTGTTTTGATTTGGGAGGGCGTACACTGCGCGTGATTGCAGTGCCAGGTCATACACCGGGATCAATATGCTTGCTGGATCGTCAATCCCGTATCCTCTTTGCCGGCGATTCCCCGCGCAGCGGTCCCGTTTGGCTGCACATGCCGGTTTCCCTCACGGTTGCAGACCTGTATCGCAGTATGCAGCGGCTCCAGGATTTCATGGCGGACTTTGACACACTGGCCCCTGCTCACAGTGAACCGTTGCCTGCACAACCACTTCTGGACGATCTGGTGTTGTGTGCGCGTCAGATTCTTGCCGGTGAGATCACGGGTAAGCCCCAAGAAACCCGTCACGGTGATGGTTTGTTAGCGGAATATGGCAGCACAGGTATCCTTTATCTGCCCGACAAAGTATTTCCCGGCTCACGTGAGCGTATCGTTTCGCCGGAAATTCATCCTGACCATACCGTAACTTTCCGGGTGAAAGCCCCTAACGCGCAATATGTTTATCTCAACTCAACGCCCTTAATGAATGTCCTTGGTAGTGCGGATAGCGAGATGGCTTTCCAAGATAAGGATGCAGAGGGTGTATGGTCGCTTACGGTAGGACCGCTTCCGCCTGAAATTTACGATTACGGATTTGTGATTGATGGGGTTTCCTTCGCGGATGGCAATAACGATTTCGTGCAGACCGGCTTTATGCCACCGCGCAGCTTGTTAATTGTGCCGGTGGAAGGCACCTCACAAGCCGGCGGCAATTATTATGAAGCGTGGGATGTGCCGCATGGCACAGTACATGCGCATACGTATATGTCAAAGACACTAGGCTATGTGCGTGAGGTATACGTCTATACGCCACCGGCTTACGAGACCGATATGGATAATACTTATCCTGTGCTTTATTTGCTTCATGGTATGGGGGACGATGCGAGCGGGTGGACGGCGATGGGCCGTGTGCATTGGATGTTGGATAATTTACTTTCTCAGGGGCAAGCCAAACCGATGATTATTGTGATGCCTCTGGGCCATGCCCTGCCGCGTGATGTTCCATGGGAGGAACGCTGGCAGAAAAATACTGCGCTGTTTGAGCAAGATTTGCTTATGGATGTGATCCCGCTGATAGAAACGACCTATCGCGTCCAGGCAGATCGTGAACACCGCGCCCTGGCGGGGCTTTCAATGGGCGGGCTTCAGACAAACGTGATCGGTCTGAATCACCTCGACATTTTTAGCCACATTGGTATCCTGAGCGCGAACTTGGATGAGTTTGCGAAAGCTCATGCCGATTTGTTAGCTGATCCCGCCGCTACTAACGTGCAGCTACCCCTTCTGTTCTTGGGGACAGGGACGCTAGATACTTGGGCTAATGAGAGTATGGCTACTGTGCATCAGCTTCTCGAAGAGAAGCAAATTAACCATGTCTACTGGACCTTACCCGGTGCGGCTCACACCTGGATCGTGTGGCGCAAGGCGTTATACGACGCCTTGCTACCACGCTTGTGGCGGTGAGAATTGTCATCAACACCAGCTACATTCGACATTACCCAGGGTAGCATATCCCGCAATGTCTGGGATATGGCCTGGCCGCTAATGCTCAGTCAATTGCTTTTTACGATCCCCAATCTCTATGACGCTATCTGGTTGGGGAAACTTGGTGCGGGAGCGCAGTCTGCGGCCGGCCTGGCAACTGCGGTGCGCGTCACGATGATTAGTGTACTGATGGCACTGAGTGGTGCGAGTGGTGCAGTGGTAGCACGGTATGTAGGGGCTAAAGATCGGGAGAATGCTGACCTGGCGACGTTGCAAGGGGTACTGTTAATGCTCGTAGCTTCCGGTTCCCTGGGGGCAATCGGATTTATCTTTGCCGGCCCCTTGATGCGCCTTGCTGGTGCGGATGCTGAAGTTTTTCCTCTTGCAGTGCGCTACGCGCGTATTCTCTTCGCGGGGCTTATTGCGATGGAAATGGTACCCAGTGTGGGAGGAATGGTGAGTACAGCCGGTGTCCCCCGGTTGCGCCTGACGATGATGTCGTGGACACTGGGCACGATGTTGATTGCCGAACCACTGTTGGTCAATGCGCTAGGTTTAGAGGGTGCGGTACTGGCCCTGGTCAGTGCGCACGTTGCGGGCACTGTGTGGGGATTGGGTGCGTTGCTTTCTGGACGGATGGCAGTGCGTATTGATGTTCATAACTTGAGATTGGATTTTCCAATGATGTGGCGGATTTTACGCATCACGCTGCCCGCGATTCTACAACGCGGTATCCCCAATTTTGGAATGTCAGTGTTGATGCGCTTCATCTCTGCTTATGGCGCGGAGACACTGGCCGCGTGGGTAGTCGTGACCCGTGTCTTCAGCCTCGCGCAGGTGCCGGGGATGGGCGTTTCGCAAGTAACTGCGGCAATGGTGGGACAAAATTTAGGAGCGCGACGACCGCAACGCGCTGAACAGTCCGTCCGCTTGATTGCGCACGCTGTGACAGGGGTGACCACGCTTATTTTGGTGGGATTGATGCTCTTTGCGCCGTCCGCAATGTCCTTGTTTACGCAGGATGTGGTCAGTATTGCTACCGGAGCTTATATTATACGTCTGTTAAGTGTGGGTTACCTGGCTCAGGCGTTAACCGCAGTCTTTGATTCTGCGCTTAGTGGCGCAGGGAATACAGTGTCGCCGATGTTGATCAATATGGTATTGTGGACTATTCAACTGCCCTTGGCCTATATGCTTTCGCGCGTTGCCGGTATGAATGCCGACGGCATCTGGTTGGCCTTGCTTTTGGTCTGGCTTGCCCAAACTGGCTTGATCTGGAAACGCTACCGCCGGGGTGACTGGAAGCAGTGGCAGATATAAGCTGGAAATTGGAAATAAATTACTAATCACAGATCACTAAAAGGGAATATTTATGAAGAAAGCTGTCTATGCGGGGAGTTTTGACCCCATTACCAATGGACATCTGTGGATGATTCGACAAGGTGTCAATTTATTTGATGAACTTGTGGTGGCGGTTGGCTCAAATCCTGATAAACATTATACATTCTCTACAGAGATACGGGTTAGAATGATCAGGGCTGCTCTCAGTAGCCTGCCGCATATTGTCGTGGACAGTTTTGCGGATCAGTTTTTGGTGCACTATGCTAACTCTATTGGGGCGCAGTACATTCTGCGGGGCATTCGTACAGAAGGGGATTACGAATATGAGCGAGGGATGCGCCATATCAACAGTGATCTTTGTCCCGAAGTGGGAACGGTATTCCTGATGCCCCCGCGTGAGATTGCGGAAGTCAGCTCGAGTATGATTAAGGGGTTGATTGGCCCCGAGGGATGGGAGGTCATTGTGAGAAAATATGTCCCGGAAGCAGTGTACCAGGTTTTGTTAGAAAAGTTCGCGGGGGAGGTGTGACTGATGGAATTTACAGAACTGCGTTATCAAGATCCGGTTACTAGAACTTATCTCGGCAGTCCCAGTTTGGTGCGGCTGGACAATGGCGATTTGCTGGCGACGCACGATTACTTCGGTCCCGGGTGTCCTCATAACCACGAAGATGAAGAGAGTTTGACGAGTGTGTATCGTTCCGGCGATGATGGCAAAACCTGGACGAACGTTACCCATATCATTAACGCCTTTTGGAGTTCGTTGTTCGTGTTGAACGGGGCCGTCTATCTACTCGGTACGTCACAGCAATACGGCTCTATTGTGATCCGTCGCAGTGAGGATCATGGCAACACGTGGACGCATCCAGTGGATACTAAGTCTGGCCTGCTCTTCCAGGGTGGGATACGCCACACACCGCCCAACTATCACTGTGCCCCCGTCCCCGTGTTGATCAAAGAAGATCGCCTGTATCGTGCTTTTGAGGATAACACTCCCTGCGATTGGCCTTCTGGCTTCCAGACGTGTGTGATTTCAGCAGACGTGGGCGCAGACTTGCTCGATGCTGCCAATTGGACGCTTAGTCAGAAATTATCCTTTGATCTGGCGTGGTGTTCTGAACGTTGGGGGGCTATCGAAAAGGCTGGCTGGTTGGAGGGTAATATGGTGGCCGACCGCGATGGACAACTGTGGAATGTGTTGCGCGTCAATGCGCGCCGGGTAGGAAGTTCGGATGGGTCTATTTGGAACAAAGCCGCGTTGGTGAAAGTGGATGTTGGTGGCGTGTACTTACGTTTCGATCCGGCGACCGGTTTTATTGAATTGCCTGGTGGACATACCAAGTTCACTATCCGTTATGATCCGCAGAGTGATCTGTACCTGACCTTGAGTAATGGTGTTACTGACCTGGCTCATCCCACTAATCGGTCTGTGCTATCGCTCTATGTCTCTACAGATTTGCGCCAGTGGATTCATTGTGCGACGCTGCTTGAAGATGATTTGAGTGTGTCTAGCGAAGATGCCGCCCGTTGGACCGGTTTCCAATACGTAGATTGGCAGTTTGATGGCGATGACTTGATATACTTGGTGCGTACCGCCTACGATGGTGCGCATAACTTCCACGACAGCAATCGGATTACATTTCACCGGATCAGAGAGTTTCGGAGTATACTTTAATTTTTTTTGAGAGTTTGATGTCGATGATGTGGGATATTCAAGAGACCTGGCAAGCTATCCTAACGCGAAATCGCGAAGATAACTTCAAACAGAAACGCTATGATCTCTGTCTTATATGGCGCGCCCTGGCATTTTGTGATGCTGTAAATGAACCTGAACCTTTGGTGCGTGCGCGGGCGTTCAAAAATGTACTCGATCATTTGACTGTGGATGTTGACGAAGGACAGATATTCGGCCATTGTCGTGGGTTTACCAGTGATGTTCTCCCTGAAGGAATGTGCGAAGATGATTACCAAACCCTCGTTGACGTACATTATGCACGTGGACAACGCGATTTCTGGGCCGGTTTTGATCATTCGCTGGCCGATTATCCAACTTTGCTTACGATTGGTATCGGAGGGTACCGCGATCGCGTTCGCGCGGCGCTGGCTCAGCATACTAACCGGGATTCACAGATTTTTCTGCGTGCTGTAGGGATCACCTTGCAAGCTTTTTCCGATTTCATTCGTCGTTTATCCGACACCGCAAGGCAGACGGGGCGTGAGGATTGTGCCCAGGTTTTAGCCGCCATAGTCGAAAAGCCCCCCCATCACTTTCGAGAGGCCATCCAACTGGTTTGGTTGACGCACCTGGTTTTCAAGAGTGAGGGCCGCTGCCACATGGCGCTTGGACGGATTGACCAGTATTTATGGCCGTTTTATCAACGGGATTTGGCGGATGATTATTTGACGCCAGCGGATGCGCTGACGCTTTTGTGTCATCTTTGGGCACGCCTGGACGAGATAGGTGAGGTCCAAAATATCTGCATTGGAGGATTGACACCGGAAGGCAAAGATGCGACCAATGCACTCAGTTATTTGTGCCTGGAGGCGACGCGGCGGGTGGGGTCGCCACACACCAATCTCTCGGCGCGCTTTCATGATAACACACCGGAAGCCTTTCACCAGGCTTGCTTTGAGGTCATCCGTACTGGCATTGGCTTTCCGGCTATTTTCAATGATCATGTGCTGCTCCAAGGGTTGGAGGAGATTGGAATTCCTGCCGAGGTAGCGCGTGATTATTGTATGGTGGGGTGCATTGAGACAATGCTCGCGGGACGGCAGCCTGCCTGGTCAGACAGCCGTTTTAATACACCGCTTTACTTGCTCCGAGCTATGTATGCTTTGGCTGAAGAGTCAAGCCCTTCTTATGACCGCTTGATTAAGTTGTTTCGTTCTGAACTTGCGCAAGGCATCGCGGCGCATGTTGTGCAAGTGAACGCGCACATAGCGCAATTTCCCGCTGACGGTTTCCCCGATCCCTTCCTCTCCGCTGTGACGCGCGATTGCATTGCGCGGGGGCGTGATATTAATGCCGGGGGGGCTGCGATCCCACGTTTCCATGGTATTTGCATGATGGGTCTGGCTACAATTGCCGATTCGTTGGCCGCGGTGAAGACGTTGGTTTTTGAAGAGCAGCGTGTTAGGTATGCGGATTTGATGACCGCGTTGGCGGAGGATTTTATTGGAGAAGAAGCCTTGCGCCAGATGTTGGAACATAGAGCGCCCAAGTATGGCAATGGCGATAGTGTTGTGGATCAGATTGCGGCCCAAGTCGTGCAATGGACGGCGGCGGAATGTCTTAAACATCAGGTTGTTGGGGGGGGACGCTTTGTTGCAGCGATGGCGGCTAATGTGCAAAACATTGCGGCCGGGCACGAGGTCGGCGCTACGCCTGATGGTCGCCGGGCATTTACGCCACTTTCAGATGCAGCCAGTCCCTATTTTGGACGTGATCGCAACGGCCCAACGGCGTTTTTGACTTCAGTGGCGGTACCGGATTATCATCAAGTATTAACGGGCAGCGTGATCAATATGCGCTTTGTTCCTGAGCATTTCCAGGATGCGTCTGGTGTGCAGCGTTTTTTGGCATTCACGCGCTACTTTGTCGCTAACCGCATTCCGGAGTTGCAGTTCAACTTTACTCGAAACGCCACGTTGTTGGCGGCGCAGCGTGAACCGGAAAAGTATCGCGATCTGGTGGTGCGGGTAAGTGGCTTTTCGGCGCGGTTTGTGGAATTATCGCCGGAAGTGCAAGCGGACATTATGCGCCGTCGTGCGCATATATAATTGTAGCATTGATTATTATATTATATTCCATCGAGAAGGATGTCTGAGCGTCTTTGGTTTTGTTAAATTCTGTAATGGTTAACAATATGTTAAATAGTTGGGTATCGTACGGCCTAAAGGTCTAACTGCGCAGGGAATTACTCATTAACGCGGTGCGTTCACCAGCGGTTGGGTGAAAATAGAATTTGTCATTCGTTATTCGTCATCCGCTATATTTTATACGAGGAATTACTCATTAAACGTCGGTTCACCAGCAGTTGAATGAAAATTTAAATGGAATTTGTTTTGATCTGGTATGTCATCCTTCTTACCCCAGGTTGCTACAGTGAGTTATCTTTAATAAATTTTCGGGATGAGCTTGTACCTGACCCGCCTCTGATAGTCCTGATAGCCATCCATCCCCTGGAGCAGCATCTCTTCTTCGGACTGAATGCGGATGACCAGGGCCAGCACCGCCATGGCTGCCAGGGGCAAGCCCCACCAAGACCCCAGGGCGATGGGAACGGGTAAGATCATCAATGTCCCCCCCGCATAAAGAGGATGGCGCACGTGCGCATACAGTCCCGTGTCGATCAGAACTTGATCCTTGTTGATATCCAGGAGTTTCGAGGCGAATGAATTTTGCAGGATGGCAATATTCATGATGACCAAGCCTACATTGGATAAGACAAGCCCGGCCATTTCCAGGGCGAGAGGGATGGATGCCCAGCCAAAACGATGCGCCAGTCCCGGAACGATGAGTGCCCCGAAGAAACCTACGCTCATGATGGGCATAATAAAGCGATCCGACCCCGCTGACTTTTGGGTGGCAGCGGTCAGGCCCTCTTTTTTAAGCTTCGCCCGGTTGCGAAGCACGCGCGGATTTTTCTGGTTGATAATGGCATAGCTGATGCCCATGTTGATGGCAAAGATGAGGGTATAGGCCCATCCCTCAAACCAGCGCCAGTCTCCGGCCACGGGAAAGAGAAAAAGCGACAAGAAGCCACCCGCATAGATAGGCAACAATAATATCCACCATAGCGGAAAGGGCTTATCCAGCGATGTATCATAGGTTATTTTTTCTTTCATATATTTTTATTATAACCTAAGGTTCTGTAAAAATACAACTCCCCGCAGTGGCCGGGGTGTCCGTCAAACCGCTTGTATAGAGAGACTTGCCCACCCCCAGCCCCTCTCACAAAGTGGGCAGGGGCTTTTTAAGGGCATTTTTCGCGTTCGAGCTTTTGCTCGAACGCGAAAAATGCCCCTTTAATTTTCCCCCCTTTCCCCGATCTGCCGGGGGAAGGGGGGATCAAGGGGGGATGGGGGCTCGTCCCGCATTGCGGCCATCTGTGGATGCAAAACTTTGACGCCCACCCAAAGTGTATATACTACTGGACAGAATTCCACAAAGCGTTTATACTTTTGATAGATAAAGCCTTCTCAATATCAGGCATTATCACTTGTGATAATAGCATTTTCAAGGATTTGTAATTCGTAATTCGCAATTTGTAATAGGAGATCCTATGACTATCAAACAATTTACCGGTCGCGGCAAAGTTGCCATTGTGCGGACGCGGCCTGAAACCGTATTAGATGATTACGCGCGGTTGCTGGAACTTTCAGAGTATCAGCAAGTCTTGTCACCAAATATCAAAACTATGCTCAAGATCAACATCTCCTGGCAGACGTGGTATCCGGCTTGTTCAACCACGCCGTGGCAGTTGGAGGGCGTGATCCGTCCATTGCGGCAGGCAGGATATGACCTGGTGGGTGTCCACAATGATACTGTGGTGGTAGATACCAGTGATGGTGAGGCCAACAACAAGCAGCGGTATGTAACCGACAAGTACGGTGTCCCCTGCGTCTATTTGTATAAGCCCGAGGTCAATTGGGTACGGTACGAACCGAAACAGCCTTTTCTCGTGCTAGATAAGATCTACCCCGAAGGTGTCCACATTCCCGAAGTCTTGATCGGCAATAATATCATTCAGTTGCCTACAGTAAAGACTCACGTCTTCACCACAATCACGGGGGCGATGAAGAATGCGTTCGGCGGGTTGTTAGGTCGCAAGCGACACTGGACGCACAGCGTGATTCACGAAACGTTGGTGGACTTGCTAATGATCCAGCAAGATATTCACCCCGGTCTCTTCGCTGTGATGGATGGCACGTTTGCGGGCGATGGCCCCGGCCCGCGCGCAATGCACTGGCATGAGAAGAATGTGCTGCTGGCTTCGGCGGATCAGGTCGCCATCGATGCCGCTTCCGCTCTTATCCAGGGTTTTAACCCACTAGAGCTACCCTTCCTGCGCATCGCGCATGAACTGGGGATGGGTGTCGCCGACCCGCATGAGATCGAGTTTGTGGGTGATGTGGATGCTGCGGAGGAACGCTGGAACTTCCAGTACGATGACACCTTCGCCAGTCGTGGGCAGAAGATGATTTATCATGGGATGTTAAAACCATTTGAAGAATTGATGCTGCGCACGCCCCTGGTGCCGTGGTCCTACTTCGCCAGCAACTTCTATCACAACGTCTATTGGTACCCCGTCGTGGGACGTAAACGGGTGGAGTCCGCGTTGGATACGCCGTGGGGGCAACTGTTCACCCATTACGGCGCCGATGCCGGGCTAGAGGGCGCGGTCCTGCCAAGCGTAGAGACCAAAACACTGTTGCAGGGTATGGGGGTAATGGCGGGTGGTATGGCAGCTCTAGGCGGTATGGCAGCTCTGTTAAGTGGATTGCGAAAACGATAGCTTTTGTCAAACGTCGAAGCATATCATGACGTTTGACGTTTGATGTGTAACCTAGAAAAAAGGATAATTTACGCTATGTTCGCCACACTACTTATTCTTTTGATGAGCTTCGCGCCGATGTTAGTCTATGCGGTGATTCTCTGGTGGTTGGATCGTTATGAGAAGGAGCCGCTGCATTTGTTGATAGCTGCCTTCCTCTGGGGAGCGGTGCCCTCGATTTTCCTCGCGATTTTGCTAGAAGTGTTATTTGATGTCCCCCTGCTTGCTTTCCAGGACAATCAACTGCTGTATGATTTGATGGGAGCCTCGGTTATCGCACCGGTAGTAGAGGAAGGGGTGAAGGGCATTGCCCTCCTTGTTCTCTTGCTCTTTGTGCGTCACGAGATCAATGACCCGCTGGATGGCATTGTTTATGGGGGCATAGTGGGATTTGGGTTTGCGGCAGTTGAGAACTTCCTCTATCTACAGGGGGAATTTTCTCTCACCGGTATAGAGGGTGTGCTGGGCCTGGCTTTTTTACGCGCGGGATTGTTTGGCCTGAATCATGCAATGTATACTGGGTTCACAGGGTTGGGTATTGCGCTCAGTCAAGAGATACGCAATACTTTAGGTAAGTTTGTGTCTGTAGGAATCGGGATTATGCTGGCTGTAGCGGCGCACGCTTTTCACAACGCAACGACAACCTTCTGGGGATATTCAGAGGAAATGGGATCCGTTTTTCTCACCATCATCGGGGATTGGATAGGCGTCGTCATTTTGTTGGGAGTGGTGGTCTGGTCTTTTTTCCTGGAGCGGCGTCGTATTACGCGGTATGCGGAGGCATTGGTAAAAGCCCAGGTGATTCCCCAGGATGAGGTCTTTATTCTGAAGTCGGTACTGCTGCGCAATATCACGCGCGCGAAAGCCCTGTTTACCCTGGATTTGCGTCGCTGGTGGCAGTTGACGCGCTATTATTACAAAGTGACCAAAGCCGCCTTTATCTGGCACCGGATGCGCCATGGGGACAAAAAATTAAAGGATCGCTTGGTACATCTCCAGCGCGAGTTTGTGGATTTGCGACAGCGATTGGGGGCAGATGCAGAAAAGCCAGTATCATAAGGATAAACAGAACTTATTATGAATGGATACGTTAAATGTCAGATGTCAGGAACATTTGACGTTTGACGTTTGACAAGGAATTCCTTTCCATATTAAGATGAAGCACTCATTATAACCATTCAGCGGGGTAACCATGTTAGCAAAAATTGGAAGCGCGGCGGTCTTGGGCCTTGAGGCATTGCCTGTGGACGTGGAAGTGGATGCGATGCGCAGCGGTCAAGCAAGTATGACGTTGGTGGGCTTGCCTGACGCGGCGGTGCGTGAGAGCGGCGAGCGCGTGCGTTCTGCGATTCGCAATAGTGGCTTGACCTTTCCCGGCGGCCAACGGATTACGGTGAACCTGGCACCTGCAGATTTACGCAAGGAAGGCCCGGCTTATGATTTACCCATCGCCATTGGTGTATTGATGGCCTCGCGGCAATTACCTCCCCCTGCGTTGGATAAGGCGTTGTTGATGGGTGAACTGTCACTTGATGGTACATTGCGTCATGTACGCGGTGTATTACCGATGGCGGATATGGCCCGCAACCATGAGATCGAAACACTCTATGTTCCCGTAATGGATGCACCGGAAGCGGCCCTGATCCCCGGCTTGCAAGTGTATCCTGTGAAATCACTGTCGGATTTGGTTGCGCATTTGCAGGGATTTGCACCACTGACTCCATACTTAGCAGATGATCATTATTTTGAACAGCAACCTCTCCCACTGGCGGTAGATTTTGCCGAGATCAAGGGACAGGAACATGCCAAGCGTGCTTTGGAAGTTTCAGCGGCAGGTGGACATAACTTAATGATGATAGGACCTCCCGGCGCCGGTAAAACCCTGATGGCCCGTGCTATACCCGGCATTTTGCCACATCTCGCGCTGGATGAAGCTTTAGAGGTGACACGTATCTATAGTGTGGCAGATCAGCTTCCTCCTGACACCCCATTAATTCAAGTGCGTCCTTTTCGCGCTCCCCACCATACAATCAGTCACGCTGGCCTAGTGGGTGGGGGACATTGGCCACGTCCCGGTGAGATCAGTCTTGCCCATCGGGGTGTATTGTTTCTGGATGAGTTGCCCGAATTTAGCCGGCGTGTGTTGGAAGTGCTACGCCAACCTATGGAAGATAAGATTGTGACCATTAGCCGCGCGCAAGGGAGTTTAACATTTCCTGCCAGCTTTATGCTTGTGGCTGCCATGAATCCCTGTCCCTGTGGGCATTACGGTGATCCAGAACGGGCTTGCACGTGCTCAACGGGCAGCATTCAACGGTACCGGCAGCGGCTTTCCGGCCCTTTGTTGGATCGCATTGACTTGCATATTGAGGTACCACGTGTTGCCTACGATAAACTGACAAATAAAGCCGTTGGAGAGTCCTCAGCCGCGATCCGCGCGCGCATCGAAGCGGCCCGGGAACGCCAACGCGCGCGTTTAGCTGCATCGAAACTGGTTTGTAATGCCGATATGGGACCGGGAGAGATTCGACAGTTCTGCATATTACGCGATGAAGCGCAATCCCTAATCCGATCTGCGATGCGCCAGATGCACTTGAGTGCGCGCGCCTATCACCGGGTACTCAAGGTTTCTCGCACCATTGCGGATTTAGAAGGAACAGAGCAGATTCAGTCTCATCATTTGGCGGAGGCCCTGCAATATCGCGCGCGGGTGTTGGATATGTAGGAAATAGAATACAGTAATAGGGAAATGAGTTAGATTCAGAAACGACAAGTCAAGTAAGTAGGGTAAATATGCGTATTGGATTGCATGTCGGAAATTTCCAATGGCCGGGAAGTCCGGCTAACTTGAGTGAGAAGCTGGTCGAAATTGCGCAAATGGCAGATGCGGCGGGGTTTTATAGCCTGACGGTGATGGATCATCTGTTTCAACTTGGTGAACAATATGGAGAAATCCACGGCCCGTGGACCGACCCAATGCTGGAAGGCTACAGTACGATTGCCTATTTGGCTGCGAAGACCCAATATCTCAAGCTGGGGTTGCTTGTGACTTGTGGCTTTTTGCGTCCCCCCGGTTTGTTAATCAAGACGGTCTCAACCCTTGATGTACTGTCCGGCGGTCGCGCTATGCTGGGCATTGGTGCAGGGTGGTTTGAGGAAGAGGTGCTGGGGTTGGGGATCCCACTTCCTGAGACGTGGCGTGAGCGCTTTGAACGCTTGGAGGAGACTTTGCAGATTGCTCATCACATGTGGAAGGGGAATACAGAGCCGTTTCGGGGGAAGTATTATCAATTAGCTAATCCCATTAATATGCCGCGCCCCGTTAGCCGCCCTCATCCTCTTATCATCATCGGGGGAAGTGGTGAGAAAAAGACGCTGCGTTTAGTGGCGCAATATGCTGATGCCGGCAACTTGGTGGTAGGCTCCCCCTGCGCTGACGAATCCTTTGGCGTGATGGCGCGTAAGGAAGAGAGCTATGCTGAATGGTTGGATCATATCCGACAATATACCCGGCGGAAACTCAATGTGTTACAGCAGCATTGTGAGGCCTGCGGTCGCTCCTATGGGGAGATTGAGAAAAGCGTTGTGACCTATATCAAGGTGGGGGCGGATGGTATGAGTTCAGGAGAAGTGCTCCAACTATGCCATGATTTCGCGGAGTTGGGATTCCAATATGTGATATTTGTGATCTTGAATTGTCATGACATTGAACCGTTGGCCATGTTAGGGCGCAGTGTTAT
Source organism: Anaerolineae bacterium (assembly GCA_016931185.1). Classification (GTDB taxonomy): domain Bacteria; phylum Chloroflexota; class Anaerolineae; order B4-G1; family SLSP01; genus JAFGFI01. Next base: position 300 of record JAFGFI010000282.1, on the reverse strand, counting down.
TCCAGCGGTAGGTTAGTGTTTTTTCAACATCTAATTCTACATTACAAGAAACCGAATAAATCGTCAACGAGAAACATCATATAAGCAGGCTATTCTATGCTCACTTCTTTAATGTGATCAGGGCCAGGGGAATTAGGAGGAATACTTATGAAAGCAATTGTCCAAAATGATTACGGCTCACCAGATATTCTCAGGCTCAAAGAGGTCGACAAGCTAGTACACTGTGGCGTAAATAGGGCGATGGTATTGACAAGGGAGGGGAAGGGGGTAAAATGTAGTGCAAACACTGGAAAAGGGAGG
>JAFGFI010000018.1 GCA_016931185.1 Anaerolineae bacterium | reverse complement strand
GGGGTACCTCACGCCCGCGCCGGAGGACGGGGCCGAGGTAGTTGTGACCTACCGGTGGGGCACGTTCACGGACGACGAGCTGACGGCAATGCTGGAACGATACGGGAACGTGACCCGCGCTGTTCGACCTGGTAGACCGCTTGTGGGCGGAATTACGCCCGCAAACGCAACCCTCCTTGGTGCGAGGCGCGTTTGGCACCCTCCATCCAGCAGGCGTGCTGTGGTTGACGGGCGGCTACGGGAGGACCTTATGCGCCGGGATGTAGTCGTACGACCATCACGCACCGGCAGTTGACGGAAGGAGAGAGGGTAGAATTGTGAGTGGTTAGTGGTAGAAGCCGGCGGTTTGGGCGGATGAAAAAAAACTTTCCCTGAACTATCCTTCGTTTGCGTGGGAAGAACCGGCCTTGTCACATTGCTTTCTGCTCCGCCCGTCTTGAATCAGACTCAGAGATATGAGGTATGTATTCGCCCGTCAATCCCAAATATTCTTTAAAGGCTTCCCAAGCTCCCCTCCAATCAGTCACCCCTCGTACTTTTCGTTCGAGGCCGATCAACTCCTTCTCTTTATCCTCCGTTAAAATGTCCAGAATATGCTCGTAAGCTGTTATCAAGCGAGCAAAACCTTGTCTATGTTTACTGTATTCTTTTGATCCATAATTGGGAGCAAGCATAATTGAAAGGTTCAACATGTGTTCAAACAAAGTAACTCTTAAACCAAAAAGCATATCGTCAACAACTGCCTCTGTGCCTTCTGTGTACATACGGAATTCGCGAAAAGAAGGTTGGCTGATAAGGTGTAGAAATGCCATTGCACTAAGAGAACGCCTATTCCAAGACTGCCCGTCTACATAATTTAAATTTCCCAGACTAGACCGCGTATAATATTCACCATCTCTGATTCCTTGGTCATACTCTTGGGAAAAGTGATCCCAAAGTTCCGCAGGATCATCAATTTCATTTGATATTTCCATATAACCATAACAGGCATACTGATAACACTTGTAGGCATGCAAAGGTAGGTAATTTTGAACATAGTTCCCCCATTTTTCATTCAATTCATACCAATTTTGCAATTTGACCATCTCCTCCCCGGCATATAAATTCATAAAAAAACCATGAGCATCTGACCTGGCGCTATAATTCGGCTTAAGACTTTCATCACGCGGGGGTTTTATGATTTTGTTAGGATCGGGGCAAAAGAAAAGTTTTTCATTTAGAAAGCGTCTGATACTGCTGTGACATGTGTAAACACTATCCGTACTATGAATAAATGCCGGCATCTCGTCCATAACCTTTGAAACATTCAAGATTTCTACTTCTTGAAAAAGTTGTTTCAAAAACTTTGCCGAGAGCGGTCTATATGCAACAAGCAACACGCGTAGCAAGTCTTCAGCATATTCATTCTTACTCTTCACAATATCCAAATACGCTTGATAGTAGTTTTCCAATGGAAGCGGTTTTTTGTCCGACTTGCTTATCCCACATAAGACTTTGCGCAGATCAGCACCACAATCCGACAAGAAGCGCCACAATTGCATTTTTTGCTCCGGTTCACAAATTTCGTTTATGTGCTTAAAAGTGAGCGCTCGCAGCGATGCATCTGGTATCTTTTCTTCAATATCAGTCTCTTTGATGGTTGGTAGTTGTCCACAAGATATAATATCTTCTGATATGCTAATAATCTCCGGTTCCAGTTCCACGCGAATGCGTTGATGAGGAGAATCAGGTTCTTCTGAGTAGTTACCGGTAATGATCACGCGAGCAACTTGGGTGATCGCATGTTGGTGGTCAATTAACAGATCAAGAATAGACTCGCTTGGATAGCGCGCTACAGCATCATCAATTGCGTCGATAATAATTGTAGGCAAACGGGCCTCTGGGTTTTTCTCGCGAATTCGGCTAAGGGGAAGGAGAAATAGATTGTAAAATGCAAATCTAGCGTCATAAGCAGCCCTAGGAAACACCCCTCTCAAGTATCCTCGATAAAAGTCAGCCCCATAGTAATCTTCAAGCTGGGGGTACAGCGAGTCGCGAACGAATATGAGAGGATTAGAAGTTTGATGATCATCATTACGGCAAAAGTGGCCTAACAGCTTAGGTTTATTGTTCTGTCCATCGTACTCGTGTAACAAGCGCGCCACCTCGGTACTTTTGGCACTCCCATCCCGGCCATAAAGATAAAGCATGCCTACTTTCTCGCTATCAATCCATTCTCTCAAAGTTTTTGACCAACGAACAAAAGATTGAATATCTATCGATTGTTCCGGTGGCAGGATTTTTTCTCTGATTTCTTTGCAAGTGGATATGTTATAGACACGTTCATACAAGGATTGTCGGTCAATGAGGTCGCTATGAGTACTGCGCATAAAGAGGCGCGGTATTCCCCAATGCAAAGAAAATTGATCGCAACCCTTCTCTTCGTATAACTGACTCCGAGCGACTGCCACCGCTTCTTCCACACTACACAGACGTTCTGCTAACTGCGTGTACAAGGCTTCTAAGAAACTACTGGCTACGGATGTAGCGGTTATCTGGGTCATTCCAACGACAATGGGGACACCGGCTTCATGGAAAGCCACGGCTGCTCCTGAGTAACTACTCGCGCTACTACACACACCTAGAATAACAACTTTAGTCTTAGGTTTCTGAATATCGTTTATTATTTCTGCTTTCTTGTAGGTGTCACCGTTTGCTAACGCCAGTCCGTCAATATCTCCATGAGCCAAATATTGGATTATGTCAAAGGTCTCAGTTGCCCACTGTATATGTTCTTTTTCTAGCATCTCATGATATCCTGATAGTTGGATAATATGAGGGCGCCCAGACTGCTTCAGATCATAGGCTATCTCCTTGTACATAATAACCAAATCGTTAGCGCGCTGAACAAGCAAATCTATTTCGCCTTTCCTCTGAGGGTCATTCCCTGCGAATGCAAGCTTTTCTTTTTCTCCAAGAGCTAAATATTGAATTATATCAAGCTCCTTAATTACCGATTGCACATTCTCTAAATGCATATAGAAAGATGCTTTAAGAGGTAAGTGTTCGCATTTGCCAAGTTCTTCTGGTTTATTGATCAAACAATGCACCAGCGAAAAACGTTTGTTGAGGCACAAGTAACTCTTTTCTAATCCAGTACACTGCGAGTCTAGATAGAGATACTCCCAGGGAACACCCAGCAACGCAATAATTTTATTCACATCGTTGGGATAAAATAACCGGAGCCGCGCCTTGCCTGAGTTTCCCAACTTTTTTAGAAACCCGCAGAATTTATCAGTTAAGTTGCGGCCTTCACCGGTATTGGGAAAGAAAAGCCCTTGAAGTTCCGCGCCTAATTCGTCTAGCCATTGAGAAGATTCTGTAGTGTGCTTGGCCATTGCCATCGCTTTTTTAATCCTCCCAACAGGTTTTGAAAAGTTGTAATGAACTGTACATTTGTTACCCTCAGCATCTTTAAGTGTGATGTTTTGGAAATTATTGTTCGCATCCAATTTACAGTCTAGGAATACATCAAAATCCTGATACGTGGATTGCTCAGTCATTGCTCACTCTCCTTATAACAAGTGATATGTAGAGTAGAACCGACATTTACACGGTTCTGCCCACACTCACGCAACCGCCCGCGAGTAGAGATCACGGGGTTAACGCAGCTTTAATCTCATTTACTGCATAAGCGCAGAGGCAATACATATACCACGCGACTGCGCCATGTAACGCCAGACGCAACTTCTCCCATGTGGCTTGGTATCCAGCAGGAAGTTGGCCTGTATTTAGATTGTCACACTTTCCTTCATCATCAAATCCGATCGCGCATTTAAAATCTATGCCTAATCGATTGTTGCTCATCTCCGGATTATGAGGGTCTTTATAGCGAATTCTATTGTAAAACCAATAACTTTCTTCCAACATCACATAGATATGACTCAGGGTAAGTTTTGCCTTAGATGTAGCGGCAGGAGAAGCATAATAATTTACCACGTCCTGCCATAGGGTACCCGCTGATAATTGTTGATCAAGCCATTCGTGAGGAGGAACATTTAGATTTAAGTTAGTAGCTAAGTCCAGCACCTTCTTTAAATCTACCCCAGAAAACAGAAGGCGCGTTAATGCCAGGAACTCAGTCATGCATGTCTTTTTAATAGAGTCACCGGGTGGTAACTTCCCTATGGTATTTTGACATTCATTTAAGCAGCCCGAAATGTCAAAACCGTTTGTTAATTTCGATGCTATATCCAAATATCCCACCAAACACTTCGCCATATCTTGGTAATGATCAATAATATACTCACCAAAGCTCTCATCAGATACTTTGGAAATTGCGTTTAGTTTGCCGTCAATTATCTTTTTGTCCTCCTCATTACTATAAGCATTCACAAGAATAGTTTCGTAATTATCATACTGATACCCTGGCTGCATGTTGGAATGATCAATCCTACCCTTTGCGAAATCCATAGTTGCCCCTTGCAAAAGCATCAACATTGTGTGTAATTGAGCAAAAAGATCGGCCGAACGATTTATGTGTAGCTGAAACCTCGAATGTGTGTAAGGCGCTATTTTCTCCAACAAGGTAGGAAAAGTGTCTTCTTCGTAGAAGGGGAGATTTGGATCATGTTTTTCCAGGTATTCGTGCTTTGGTCCGACCACCGTCAGTCCTTTAGCAATTAACAATCCGATCATCAAAGCTGGTATAACCATCTCACTTTTCTCCTTTCGCTTGCTTTACATAAGCTAATAACGGCAAAATCGCCTGTTCCAAGGCTGCGATCTTGGGTAAATCACTAAAAGCCTTGATAACTTCCAATGCATGTTCCAAATGTGCTTTTGCCATATCTAACTGCCCCAAAAGCGCATATCCCTGGCCTAAGGCTGCCAATGTGGAAGCTATGATTTCTCCATCCCCGGTTTGTTCTAGCAACGTCAGAGCCTTTTCTAAATCGGTGATACCTAGCGCGACTTTATTGGTGTTCTGCGCTACCTGCCCGATTTGTATACGCAGAACTCCTAAAGCCTGTAAAGCTCGTCCATATCCCCATTGATGGCCTACTTCTTTACTAAGGTCGGCAGCCTGCTGAAAATCGGCACGCGCATTCTCCAAGTCATTTGTAACGCTGCGCAAATACCCACGTTGGTGATATAGTTCTGCCTGGCGTCGCTTATCCTGGGATTTTGTTGCTAAGCCTAATGCCTTTTCCAGATAGGTAGCGGCCTTCTCGAAAGCCGCCTTTCCCGGCTCGCTTAGCTGGTTCAACAATGCCATTTGCCCCAGTTGCGCGTGAGCGGTTGCAAGTGCGCCAAAGAGATCAATATCCAGTTCCACATTGGTGTGGGATACTGGTGTGTTAAGTGCCTTTTGCAAGTGAGGTAACGCCTGGTTTACATCTTTATCAATCCACACCATGCCCAAAAGAGAAAGCGTCTGGCGCGCAGGAGATGCATCCTCGAATTGCTGTGCTATGGTCAAGGCTTCATTATGTAGCGCAAGCGCCTCATCAACCTTGCCCATTGCTCGCAACGTGCTTCCCAGTGCGTTTAAACACATGCATAGTTTATGGTTATCCTTTAGTTCGCGTGCCGCCAGCACACCCATTTCCAGCAGGGGGAGCAAATCGGCAGCAGGCAGCAAATGCCCTTTTCCCTCAATGAGGTACGCAGGAGCCGGGCCACGATCCTGTAGAAATCGGCTTTCTTCCCACAAAGCCGAGAACAAATGTGCGATATTGTGCCAGTGAGTGTGCGTTTGCATCCACTCTAGCGCCCTGACCATGTTGGGGAGTTCCTGTGCCAACTGCTGATGTGCCTCCGGTGTATTTTGCCCGTGCTGTACTGCAAACGCTAATGCCAGGGTTGCGTGCCGGCGTCCCCGATCTTGATAAAATGACAGCCATTCAGGTTCTTCACTCATCACTCTTTACCCCCATTTCTTTACAATGTCTGATAAAATGAAATAGTAGGTCAATTGATGCAGTGTGTAGCGCCGTTGGCCTAACTGCCCTACCAGGTTCGTTAATGACATCATCACCAGTTCAACCACCGCGTCTTCAAAGGCATCTGGGGCCACATCGCTGACCTCGCGCATCATATCAGCGCGCCCACCGCTCTCCAAATCAAAGACTGACATCGAAACCAACACTTTTTTGGCATCCAAGCTCAATAAATCCCAAGAGCCTTTGTAAATAAAGCGGTAGAAGTCGTAGTCGGGGCCATCAGACGTAACCACTTTAAGATTATCCAGCACATCTTGTAAAGCGCGGCGCTTTAATTGGCTGACGATCAATTTCATCGCTAACGGAGCACCGCCGCATACCCCCACGATATTCTGAAGTATGTCTGAAGGTGCATCCGCAACTTCCGATGCACCTTGACTGCGGCCTTCGCGACGCATAAAAAGCTCGCCATTCTCTGGTGAAAGCCCTAGCAAGCGCATTTCAAAAGCGCTGATGTTTGTAATATGGAGTTTGCTGGTCAATAAAAACTTGGTTTGCCCTGTTAAAAGTTCGACCAATTGTCCTACAACTTCCTTACAATCTTTGACCGTTTCCATATTGTCCAATACGATGAGCACAGGGCGGTTAGCCAGAATGTGTTGGATATTCGCAACCTTTTCTGTAGACGGGAGTTTTGCTAGATGAGGCAAGTGACACTGGCGCGCAATTTCATTCAGAATGTCGTCAAGAGAAAAAGAAGAAACCGGTAGTCTATGGGTCCCCTCCCCTTCAAAACGCTCTGTCTTGGCACTCATCCAAACGATGTGCTGGAATAATTTCTCATCGCGGCAATCTTCCAACGCTTCGCGGGCCAATGCAGTTTTGCCAATACCGCCCAACCCGTATATAGCAATCAACTGGTACTGATCTGGGTTGCGGAGCGCATCCAATAACTGTTGTAGTTCTTTCGCACGGCCTGTGAAGTGATCGTAGGATTTCCGGGGCAACATATCGGGTGGTGGTGTTAGTGGTGTTCCATCAGGAGAAAGATGGGATTCTAATCCTTTGCTGAGATCATCAGCTAATTTGAACAACTTTTGATGACAAGCATCACCAGTTTCTTTGCGTTCGCTCAACACATGCAACAGCAGTACCAAAGCATTGTCCTGCGTACTGGTATATTGGTTGTAGAGAAAGTCAATAACGGCTTCGACGCGGCTGCTGGCGCTTTTGGCTTCAGGTATCCACTTGCGCCAAGGGTGGATGCGGTTGTCGACGAAAACGGCTTTGAGTTCGTCGTGACTGGAGAAGGGGCCGCAGTCTATCAATGTAGAACGTAGTTGTTGATAGATGATAGGTAAGATACCATCTGTTTCGTAATCCGCTTGAGTGGGCATAATAGTATCTCCGTCGTAAATATAGTAAACTACAACCGTTCAGGTATAGTATGACTCAGATAAATGATTGGCATTATTATGATCTCGCTCGCGACTGTGCCGCCAATCGTGCAGATGCAACTGCCCTATCTTCTCGCATCTTTTCAACATCACAAGGGTTTGCTGAAAGCCAGTTTTTTGCTTCTAATTCTTTCCAATTTTCATTGAGAATGATTGAGTCATCGTATATCACTTCGTTCTCATCACTAAGTTCAAATACATAGGCAGGGCTAACGATGTAGAGCAACCAGCAAACCGCCATAGAGCTATTGACGAGTTGGAAAAAAGCACCGGGATTGGTTAGAATCGCTTGTCGTGAGGTCAAAACCTGCTTGTATGGCTCTGGATTTTCTGAGCCTTTCATCCATATTTCGATAGTACCCTCAAGGACAAAGGTCACCTGAGTCACCAAGGGCATAATGTGTATCTTGGATGAACTCTTAGGCGCAACCACCCCAGCCGAGAGACTAAAACCATCCAAGAGACTCCAGGGTAAGCCGCTAGTCTCGTCCTTGGAATTCAGGAAAGGATATACGGTTGTTCCGTCGGGAACGGATATCCCTTGAGCGATGCTAAATATGCGATTCATTTTAGACCTCCGTCAATGTTTAAGTGTTCTCTCATCCAGGCTTTTCCTTGTAACCTTTCACTACGAGCTCGATTTTCTTTCCGCTTTCCCATCCCAAGAGGCTATTGATTCTAGCTAATGTGGCTGTAGAATTGGAAACACCAAATTCCGGCCAAATTTCTCCAGGTGCAATGCACCCATGCAATTGATATGGGTAGTTTGCCACATGGATGAAGATGGCCTCCTTCACCAATATTTCCTCTTTATCTTGATGGCTGGCCCTTGGCTCACAGGTAGCTTGATAGGTGCCTTCTTTAAGATGCGTAAAACCATTAGCCCGTTCAATTGCATCAAATTCTTCAGATGTGCCATCTGGATTTTCTACAATTAACTTGCTCCGATATCCTTTTACCAATTTTTTATGATTCTTATCTGACTCAGTAGTATCCCAATAATATAGCTTCCCGTTCTCACATACAGTTCTGAAATTACCAATTGTAATCGGGCTAAAATCAGTGGGGCAGCTAACTTCAAACTCAACTCCTGTTCTCCTTAGTATCAGTTTTGGCGTGGGGGGCATAGCTACTACGCTACTCGCTAACGTCAATTCGGACGTTTTACCATCCGGCTCAGTGGCCTTTGCAGTCATATTTGTAACCATACCTGTTCCCACCAATGATGCGCCTCTATCTATGATTTGACCAATATCACTATCTTTCTTTCCTTGAGCGTCCTGCTTAATTTTACTGACAACAGCGTCGGTAACGGTTTGTTCCACATCCCCAGTAATCGTGCCATTTTTTGCCATCTCCCGAACTTTTTTCAACTCAGACAAGCCTTCAGTAATCGGTGTTCCCCCACCGGCGGCAGCATTCTCAATTGCTTTTTCGCTCAGTTCTCGCGCTTTGTCTTCACCGATCAAGTTGTTTTCTTTAGCGATCCTGATACTATCAAGTTGCGCTCCCAACGCTGCCATATCGCCAGCCTTCGAACCAAATGCCTGAGCTGCACTAAGCGACGCTTTTAATGCTTCCAGGGCATTTTGTTGGTTCTGAGTTAAGCCGGTGATATCCTCAAAACGTGCCTGTTCTAACAAGTTGGCGGCGGCTGATAACCCTGTAGGATCAGGAATCGCCGGGGCATTTTGAATATTAACCACAGGATTAGGAAGACTTGAAGGTGTAGTATCAAGCGGCGCGCTACGACGGCTTTCAGTGCCGATTGCTGCAATTTCAGTCGGTGCGTGAGGTATTGGATGTTCTTCCCATTTCCAGAAGCGATCATTTTGGATTTTCTCACAACTATTGCATTTTCCTATGACTGCTTCGGCAAATACGCCTTTCGTTGGTATCGTGATATTAATGGGTTCAACTGGAGTCAATGGTTGATAAAGGGAAAGAAGGTCTACATATTGGCCGCGTGTATTGGGATCCAATCGAAAACCCGGGGCCACCGGCATCACCAAGCTATTCCCGGCAATACCAATCACTCTGTTTTCCACAACTGAAGCAACACTTCTGATCACGCCAGAAGGATACCGATCCCCTTCCGAATAATCGGTTATCCGAATGCCATCCAGGAACATAAAGCGACGTTCTGGGCTCATATTCATCCAGATGATTTTGTGATAGTACTCCAGATTGTCATTCAAATGCTGTCGCAGATGATCGGCTGATTCGAGATCCTCGTTCCGGGGGTTTCGCATTTCCTCGTGACTCAGTGGGGTTGGGATACGTACGTAATCATTAGAAGAAACCCCCCCATAGCCAACTAAGTCGTTGTTGATGCGCGAAGACTTGAATAAAAGCCCTGAATAGTGCTTACTGCGATAGTTCATACTGCCTGAGGTTACAATGATCCGTGTGTTACTGGGTAAAAATTCTTCAATGCTCTCGCCGCTTTTCAATTGTGTGCTTGCATCAATATGGATTGTAATAGCCTCAATATCTATGCGCTTGATGGGAGTTTGCCTAGTAAGTTCTCGCACGCTGATGTAATGGTTTTGTCCATTTTGGAACCGTGAAACCAGTGTTGTATCAACATTTAGTTCTACGGAGTATTCATTACTTTCTTGCCGAATAACTGCTGTAAATCGCAGCTTATCTGCAATTGCCGCTGCAATTTCGGGGGCTACGAAACGGTAGAAGGCTTCATTACGCTTGTTAGCCGCTTGTTCATAAACTTTGTCAATTAACCGATCAATGGAAGATCCCCAGAATATAAAAGGCGATAAAGCCTCACGCAACTCCTCCTTTTTTTCAAAGAGTTCCAGATCTGCCGGGCAGGGAATATCAAATTTGATATATAAATCACCAGACCAGTATTCAATTTCATCTTCTGCATACATACCTTCAGGCAAGTCACTTCCCTCATAATCGTTTTCGATCCGCCCTATTGCATCAAAGCCACAGCGTAGCTGTTCATCAAGTATGTATCCGGCAAGGGGTTCGCGCCAACGTAAAATCTTTTGGTGATCAAAAGACGACATTATCAAAGGAATGAATAGACACTCTTGCACTGATGAAAGTCGTACTTCAACTTGCATATGCCGCAATACTTCGAAGTATTGCATTGTGAGTGAATGACAGTGATTATAATTCGCAATAACCTCTGTTTCCACCGAGAAGCGTTCACCTTGAGTTGCCGTGGTCACCACAGTGCTACGCAGACTACGGACCGAGTTCGCCGACTGAACGGTCCGGTCACGAATTTGTTGCATGTCCTGCAATGCTGTATTGCGAGAAGAGTCTTGCCAAGCAGTGGAACTAGACTTACTTGAACCGCCTGCAATCCCCAACAGCCCCCCTACTGAGCCAGAAATGGCGGCAATACCCAATCCCCCGGAACGAGACGATGTTTTAGCTGTTGACCCGCCGCGCACACTTTCACGCAAGACCCCCGTAACAATCTCGTTTACATCACGATCACGAGTTAAGGAATTGTAGAGACTCTCTTGGTAATCGAGAGATTCGCTGCGGCTTGCTGAATCACGGCGTTCCCAGTCAAATACTACAATTTGTTTTTGCTGCCCGGGAGCAAGCGGTAAACTGTAGAGCAAATCTCCTATGCCGAACCCGTTGTTCTTCCACTCCTGCTTATAGTGCAGTAAGTGGCCATGAGCGATTGTTGTAGCTTGATAAATAGTGGGGTCTTTATCCCAATCAATAGCATGATCTAAATCTAACGTGTGCCTTCCTGGTGTTTGATGGCGGCGCGTTGGCTTAATAAGTTCCCGCAATTTCCGTGCATTACTTTCTGCCAATGCTTTTTTCAATGTTGTTAGTGTCAAACCTCGCCGGTCATTCACATATTTATTCAATATGGAGCGACGCACTGGCTGAAATCGCATAGCAAGAGGTATGCTGTTCGCATCTTCCCCAACGATAGGTGCAACTTCCAAGACTTTTTGGAGAGTTACATCCCCATCCTCTTCCAATGTATACCCTTGAATGTCAGGTTCAGTGGTTCGAACCACTGTATAGTATGAGAATTCATCTACGACTGCTTTGTGACGATGAAAATTCAAGTCTTTGCAATCGTCGCAATCGCCCCCATCCTTGCCATGCGACTCAGATTCAGCATCAATAACCAAAAGCAAGCGCCCCGGGAAGAATTTTTTTTCAACTTTCTTAGGAGGGCCACCTTGTTGGAGTTTTTCTACAAAGTCCGGTTCAAGACAGATATCAACTTTACATACACCTTTCTCAGCTTCGCCCTTTTTGGGTGTTCCTACCATAGCATACGCTTTCTCATAATACCCTATTGGCGTATCAAACAAGAAATATCCGTCCGTCTCGGTTTGAAGCACTAACAGAGGCACATAATCTGCCTCTTGCGGGTTTGGAACTTTTGAAGCATAGATTATGATCTGAATACCCTCAAGCTTTTTCTTCCCTCTTACGTCAATAGCCCGTCCTGTAGTCTTTTTCGGGCGGTTAGGAAGCGTTTCATCAAGCCCACTGCCCCCAGCACGTTGACGCGGTGGCGCATCAATTGTAATTGTGCCTCCATCGCTCCAATCTGTATTTATTATTGTCTTTTTACCAATAACTTCCCCCGCAGGAGCATAAACTGTCAGTGTAATTTCTTTGACAAGCCCGTAATGAGCCAGTTTAACTTTAGACTTCCCCTCCGAGGTAATCGAATAGTTTTCTTCTATCTGACAGATGGTTGAAAGTGTCTTTTCATCGAGTATATAAAAGTTAGCCACCAATTGATGATCTTGGTATAAACCTTGCCCAAGCGATACATTGAATATAATTTCCTCAGGCATTGGTAGCTTACATTTTATGCTTTTTGCATTTCCTGTGCCCCCCAATTCCGCCCAAGTAGATTTGCTGTGATAAACAAGAATTCCTTCATTAGAGTAAACTGCAACACTGAGCTTTTCCACTTGCCCAAATGTATCAAACTCAACTTGTAGAGATTCTTCTCCTCCTAACTCAAAAGACTTTGTGCTTTCGATTATCCCTGAAGCGCCTCTATTCATCGAATACGCTAACTCTAAAGAGAGACCTCTGTAATCGACATTCTTATTCCAGGTAATTTCCAATGTTTGTTGTCCATAGAGCGGGACACCAATTGTTACTTGATCGCCCTCATCAATCTCAAAAGACGAACGGTATACCGTAATCTCTTCGGGAGATAACAAAATAAGTTCAAATTCATTCTCCAAAAAAGCAGCCGGCAAGAATGGTTTAGGGATACTGATAGTAATTGCAGGTTTTTTACCAAGATTATAAGTTTTTGTCCGTTCCCGAATATGGGTTTTGGATTCCGTGATGACATTACCAATGCGATATCCTACCAGCAACTGATATCCTGAAAGATCGGGCAATGGGCAATTATTCATTCTCTCAAAATTCACTGTGAATTGATAGGCACCAAAGAGAGGTAATGGCAAAGGTTTTACGGGTGTGTAGGGATCAGTTGGGAACACGGAAGATATTTGTGGTTTGGATATTAGGTCAAGTGAAGGCCGTGCAGTTATAAAAGACAAACTATCAGAGTTTTCATCTAAATGAAAATCAATTTCTGCCTCTAGTGCCGCCAAGTAATGCGGTTGCACTTCAGCGATTTTCCTTAGTTCTTCGATATTGTTAATGATACCACCAGATTCTCTAAAAGTTATGATCTTTTCAGCTTTTGCCTCACCAATTCCCGCCAGCTTAACTAACTGTTCTTTACTCGCTGCATTAATGTTGACCATCATATCCCTCCTTGTTGATACATAATTCAAGTTGTCACCCTATCATTGAAAGGGAAGGGGAGTAAAGTTTTTGAGCTTGAGTTACATAATGACCTACGTTCCTTCGTTGCCAAGTCACTGCCACTCGCCCCGCCAAACTATTGAGTGCGTGAAATCTAAACCATGGATATTTGCCTTGTATCTGCCGATAGTTCTCGTTATCTTTAATAGTGTGGAGAATCTTTTCCTACCTTACTTGCTCAGGTGCAATATCAGTCTAAACCACAATATGGGACGATATCAAATTAAACAATCTTCTATCAATGTGACACGCCGCCTAGTTCGTTATTGACCAGGCGGCGTGTTGTGATTATATTAGATGTTTTTTAGCCATAATAGCTAAGGGTTCGATTCGGTGTTGATGCCACCTGATCGGGTAACTGCTTCCGTTATGGTGGGGGCACTTTACTTTTTATTATAGATAGTATTTAAATAAAATGCAAATTGCATTCACTGGTAGTATCACAGGAACCATGGTTAACTCAGCCACTGCTTTTTGAGCGCCAAGAAAGCTTGGGAAGAGCGCCCCCGCCGTCTAGGCAAGCATGGCGGCTGCGGGACGTGATACCAGAGTAGTTCCACAATGGACCATTAGTGGTCCGTAATCTCCGCCGCAATGGCAAGGGGCCGTCTCAGTCATCGGCGGCGGCTATTGGGGAGTAACAGTTCGATCCGCGAACTCTGATGATAGATACAGATCTGCCTACCGTCCCATCAATCTTGCCACGCGCCGTCCCATCTCGACCGCGTAATTGCTGCCGCGATCCCACGGGTAGACCTGGCTCATGTTTGCCATGTATAAATTGGGAATCGGGGTTTGTAAAGGCGGGATGTTGGTGGAATGATTGACAAAGGGCACAGGCTGGGCGTAGATCTCGCTGAATTTCCAGTAATTGCGAATCCAGGAACGGTCAAAGGCGGGATTCAGCCGTTGGATACCTGGGAGGAAGGCGTCGAGTATCTCCTCCGGCGACATATCAAAGTAAGCGTGTCCCTGGGGCAAATAATCACCGCAGAAAATAATAGTATCGCCTCCATAGTGTTGCTTATCCACATAGTTGGTATGTTCCACAAAGGCCAGGAAAGGGAACCCCTCGCGCTTGGGAATATTAATCCAGTAGTGCCCGCCGGTCACCGATTGCTTGACCGCGAGTACCAATACTACCGCGCCCATTGACTTAAGTTTATCCAATCCTGCCGTGTAGGAAGCAGGCAGCGCGGGCGTGCGCTCTTTCAACATTTCGGGGGAGCATGTCGCCAGCACGCGATCATGGACTACATTGCCCGTCCCCAGTTCGAGGCGGATGCCAGTCTGGGCACGGTCTCCGGCTGTCCCTCCCTCCGGGTGAATTCCCCGGACATGAGTTTCCAATCGAATCTCACCGCCCATAATACGCACCTTATCCGCCAGCGAATCCAGGATACCCTGGAAGCCCCCCTCAAAATAGCCTAATTGGGGAGTGCGGGCAGCCAGGCGCGCCCAGAACCACGCCATATTCACCTGCTTATAGTAGGGGCCAAATTTACCCTCTAAGAGCGGTTGCCAGGAGACTTCGTAAGCTTGTTTCCCCACCATCTTTTGCAGCCACTCGTGCGCGGTGACGCGCTCCAGGGACTTCCAGAAAGGGGTATAGCGGATATACGCGCTCACTGCGCCAAAGCGCAGCCGGTTGAAGAAGGATAGGGGTTTAAACGATAACACCTGCAGGACAATCCCCATCAACCCGCCCTGCTCCCGCGTCATGGGGTAGATTTCACCCTTGTAGTAGATGGAAGTTATAGAACTGGGAAAGTAAAGCCGGTCACCGATACCGAGTTCGTTGAGTAAGCCGATAATATCCTTATCACTGGCGAAGATGTGATGGTAGAAACGTTCCAAAGGCCACTCCCAGGCCGGGTCCTTGAAACCGGCAGCCAACCCGCCGACGTAGGGGCGGGCTTCGTAGACGGTTACACTGTGTCCCATTTTGAGTAAATCATAAGCGGCGGTTAAGCCGGTCACGCCTGCACCGACTATGCCAATATTCATTGGGCCAATGTTCATTGGGGCAGTATTCATTGGATATGCTCCTTGCATAGATGTTATCAATAGGCATAGTATACCACGGAATGAAACGTCAAACGTCAAACTTGAAGTTTGACGTTTGACCTGTAATGACTCTTTTGCCCGGGTTTTGACGGAAGCAGTTACCGCCTGGGATATCCTGTCTTTACAGTGCTTCAGAACTACAAGCACTCATCAGCGAACCGGAATCTTGCCCCTGGTCTTCAGTATCCAATTCACCGATCAGAGACCACGGCCCGGTCCAAGTGATACGCACGCGCGCTGTATATCCGAGCCAGTTGTCCTCAGAAGCGAAGAACACCAGCCGGTCGGTACGGGTGCGTCCGAACCACCGGTCCTTCCGCGTGTGTTTGCCCTCCACCAGCACAGGTACGGTTTGATCCAGGTACCGCGCGTTCAGGCCGGCTAAGATGCCGGATTGTAGTTCATCCAGGGCTTTGCGGCGGCGTTCTTTTTCTGCTTCGGGGACATCATCTTGGAACTGGCGCGTGGCAACGGTGCGCGGGCGCGAGGAGTAGCGCGCGATGTGGGCTTTATCCAGCCGCAGCTCTGCCAGTAAGTCATAGGTGTGCCGGAATTGACGTTCGGTTTCACCGGGGAATCCTACAATAATGTCCGTCGCAATGGACGCGCCGGGGATAAACTCGCGGATGCGCGCCACCAATTGGCGATAGTCAGCAACGGTGTAACCGCGCCGCATCCTGGCCAATACCTCATCATCCCCGGCTTGGATGGGAACTTCGATATGCTCGCAGACTTTGGGCAGGTCCGCGACGGCACACAACAGATCGTCGCGCATCCAGTTAGGATGGCTGGTGAGGAAACGGATGCGTTCCAGGCCGTCAATAACATGAATATCGCGCAGAAGGGTGACGAGGGGAGGTTCCTTGGTATTCTCAAACATTGGCAGATCATAACCGTAACGATCCACGATCTGCCCTAGCAATGTGATTTCTTTGACGCCCTGCGCGGCCATTTGCGCGGCTTCTGCCAGGATTACGTCAGGAGGGCGGCTCCGCTCCGCGCCCCGACGGTAAGGAATTACGCAATAGGTACAGGCGTGAGAGCAACCTAACACAATGGGGATGTAAGTGCTGACGACCTGTCCTTCTTCAGATAGAGGTAGCACGGTGTCTACCCGGCTTAAGGCCAGGCGGCGCGCTTCCGCATCGGCGATCAGAGTTTCAGCCTCACTAAGATGGCCTTGCTCGGCCAACGTGGCCCACAGTTCTGTAGGATCGGAGGGCGGAAGGAAGAGATCTACCCATGGGAAGCGCTCCCGGAGCGTATTGGCCTCTCGCGTGCCTACCATGCATCCCATCAAGGCTAGGATACCCTCGGGATGACGCTCTTTCCAGGGTTTGAGCTGTGTTAATCGTCCCACAGCCTTATCTTCCGGTTGTTGGCGCACGACACAGGTATTAAGAATGATAATGTCCGCATCTTTAATGCGTGTTGCGGGCGTATAGCCCAATCGTTCCAATCCCGCCGCTACACGTTGTGAGTCGGCTACATTCATTTGACAGCCAATCGTCCAAATATGATACTGTTTACGTGACAATTTATCTCCGTTCCCACTCCTTGGTAGCCGCGCGGATCAAAGCTTGGATGTTAGGATCAGGAATATGGTCTACATCTGCGTATACTTGCCCATCAATGGCAAAATTGATGCCGCCGCCAGGAGCATTTTGTAAGCGAATAGATCGCCCGGCCAGTTCGGGTTTGAGCGCGATCATTTCATTGACGATGTCCCCGATCTCTCTTGCCAGGTCGATGGTGGGCATTAAATCGGCAGGCCGGTTAGGGGTCCGCAGCCGGTCTTGTTCATCAAATCGCTGGGTAGATAATGTCCCCGTCTGTGCGGAGATGCGCTGAGCAATAGACTGTATCGGCAATCTGCCGGATACAGACTCTTGGATCGGTGGAGATGTAGGGGCTGTGTTTCCTACTGGCGCCGGGCGCGGCGGGAAGGGTGCGGATTGTGGGACAACCGCGCGTTCTTCCTGTGCCAGCTCAGCTTGCCCGGTGGCAGTTGCAGCCTGTTGCGAGCGCAAATAGCCCCGGGCAAACCCGGCCAACTGGCGCAACCCGGCCACAACCTCGCGCCGTACCGTATCATCTGGGACTTCTTCAAGTGTGCGATAGCGCTTTCCCTGGATGAGGATATCCCATTGCTCTGCTGCAGAATGGTCCAGGGTCAACAATAGTGAGGGTGTGTACGCCGGGTTGGATAATTCCCCCTGGGGTTCTTGATTTTCAACATTGGGTTTTGAGCGTTGTTGATTGAAATAACGCGTGATCCAGATGGTCAATCCAATAATACCGAGGAGGACAAATAACAGCAAAATCAGCTCAACGGGAAAACTACCTGAACTACTGATAAGGGTGGGGTCTCTCATACGTATAGTTCCTTTCCTATACAGCTAACCTGTACTCACCGATTAAATGCACTTTCCAGGTAACAGGCAGCAGCGTTTCCATACGCGCTGCAAGTTGAAATGTAACCTCATTCCAAGAAAAATAGGCCGGGTCATCCACAAGGGTGAGATGTACCAGGCGCAAACCGGCGCAAACCGCCGCTTGATCGATGATTTCCGGGGTATTGGCCCGGTAATACACAGGAAACGTGTCCTTGATACTGCGGCGATAAGTACGGGAGACGACATAGCGCTGTAACTGGATCAGGCGCGCTAATACCCGGCTGAGATAGGGAATAGGATGGCGAGCGTTGGGAGTGAGAAAGATAAACCGTCCTCCAGGCCGCAACACACGTGTAATTTCTTTAAATATCGCGGCAGGATCGGGGACATGCTCCAATACCCAGGAGCAGACCACGATATCGAAGGACGCGGGGGCGAAGGGGAGCCGTTCCGAAATCGCTTGCAAACGCGGCAAATCGGGACAGCGGTGTGTTTGCACCGATGCCCAATCCGGGTCTTGTCCAATCCATTGCCCCTGATTCATTAAGCGTTCCACAATGCCCCCCCGACCACATCCCAGATCCAGGACCCGGGTTGTGGCAGTAAGATGCCGTGCAACCTGCCGTTCGTAGCGTGCTGTTCCCGGTTGCCATCCTGGACGTAGCAGCGCATACCGGCGGCGATAATATTCAAGACGATCTAATGATTCCATAAATTGAAATGATGCTAAACATATTTTAACAATAACTTACATGTTTTTCAAGTTGAGGGTTTTTGTATAACCCCAGACTGCAAAAGTCTTACGAGTGACTTTATAGATCGGTCACTTCGTTGAACGGACACCACTCAGCAACCAAGTGTCTGCTGAGACTTTTGTAGTCTTCCGTGCGAAACTTAAAGAATGACACAAAAAGCCGCTATCCGGCGAGGGTAGCGGCTTTTTGATGGGAATATATGATTGCGATTAGTGCCCACCACATGAGGCACAGGAACCTCCACCGCACGAACTGCATGAACTGCCACCGCTGGCCCCTTTAATGACACCACTACTGCCAGAGGCAAAAAACAGTGACAGCCCGCGTTTGGCGTGCGTGCTGCCGCATTTAGGGCACGCGATAGGCGTGTCTGCATCGCGCATAGAGCGGCGTGCTTCAAATGGGGTACCACATTCCTGACAACGATATTCATAAATCGGCATAGTTTCTTTCTCCTAAATAGTTTTTCTATACATCATCGCTGTTGATAATCTCGGTCAATTCCGCCGCGTTGACGTAATCCGTCACCGTGATAGTTTGTTGCGTGATACCATCAACACTGGCGACAGCATGTTTGATATCTACTGCGAGGCTGTGTGCCAGGGGACAGAGAGGAGAAGAGGGTCTAAAGGTATACGTGGCTTTGCCGGTACCTTCTTCCACATCCAGGTCCTGCACTAAGCGCATACGTAATACGTCCACACCCGTCTCCGGGTCAATGACTTCTACCAGACGCATCAGAATTTGTTCTCGAAGAGTCATCTGCATTGCCATACACTACCTCCAATACTATTATACCAGAAATTGGTGCGCAGACGCTAATAATTACTGGTGATGAAACACACCTATCCATTAACGATACTTATGTCCCTCGAAAAGTTCTACCAAGCTATACCAGAGCAGGGTGAAAGCGACACCCTCATCCAGGTTGCCTATAAAGGGGAGATTGTCGGGGATAGCTTCTATCACACCGGCGGTTGGATTAAGGACATAGAGTAACCCGACCAGGCCGGCCAAATATGTTAGCCAGACCGGAATTCCCCGCAAGGACAGTGGAGTAAGGAAAAATCCCAGTTGATCCGCTGCTTCTTTTGATTTAAGTTCATGCTTTGTCATGGTAACACTCCTGTTGCGTGATATTTATTGTTGAATATAGATGGGATATGTAAGAAACACTCCCATCCTACTATACGTTAAAGGTTAAGGACAAGTTGTGACTCCACTGAAAAAACGTATAAAAACTTGGCTTTTATACGTCAGTATATTATGTATACTTTGCAGGTTTATATAAGTTGTTTTACTCATCATAATCTACAGCTTCGGGCATATTGATTGTAATCACATCTCCATGATAATTGATGACGATTGAAAATCCCATCATACCCAGCCAGGCGCGCGCATCCTCTGGGATGCCTGTTTGGAATAACTGCTCTATATGTTCATTCATTTGAGCGATAGAGGTTTCTACCGCGGCTTTCGTAAATAGATCATCCTTTCCCATAAAATTCATCATTCCATCTACCACCAGGTCGCGATTGGCGAGAACATTTTCCTGCATTTGCTCTAAAACTTGACGATCGACCTTTTCCGAGGGAATGTGACGCAGGAAACCGGCATCGTCCACAACATAGTGAGGCACATCTCCTATGTAGGTGACGGCTAAAGGATTGTCAAATTCATCCACCACAAGCCCTTCAAAAACTGCGACATGTTTCATAGAGCTTACCTCCTAGTATATAGGTAGGATATTTTTACATCAGACATGGGACTTTGTCAACCTGCTTAGAAGGTATAGGACAAATCATGGGGAAGATGTAGCCGCGACATTCTTGTCGCGTATCTGGGTGCGCTTAAGATGGCATAGTAAGTGCAGAGACTTTGCATTATTCCACGATTTTAGTTTGTGTAATACGCACATAACTTCCTGGAAGGTTTACTTTCCCTTTCGAATGTTAGTAACCACCTGTTTTATTTGCGGCAAGCGCAGCATAAGGAGTCCCCCTAGCAACAGCGCATAACGCATGGGACGGTCTGGAGTTTTTGCCAGCCAGAAAAAGTGGAGGATGACCAGCATGGCCGCCAGGTAGACGGTACGATGCAACCGTTGCCAGTGTTTGCCCAACCGGTGTTGCCACTCCTGGGTGGATGTGACTGCCAGGAGCAATAAGATGATGAGAGCGATAGCACCGGCAATGATAAAACGCTGATAAGTGATGGCTTGCCAAAGAAGGCGTAGGTTAAAGCCGTAATCCCATCCGGCAAATGTTAAGAAGTGGATCATAGCGTAGAGAAAGGCATATAATCCTAAAGGACGGCGCGCGCGCAGTACAGGCTTGAAGCGGAAAAGCACATAAACGGGCGTGCAAGTCAGAGAAAGCAACAGCACCGTTAACGCAATTCTACCGGTGCGGGTCATAATCTCCCGCACCGGATCAACCAGGAATCGTTGTTGCGCATAATCCAGCACGAGTAAGCCCAACGGCAACAGTGCGCCAATATGAACGGCAATTAGGAACCCGTGTCGCTTCCACCATGTTCGATTTAACATCAGTAATACCACTGCCGGTCATCAAGATCCGGATAAAGCTCCGCCACTTCTTCTGCATAACCGTTGAACAACAACGTCGCGCGACGTTTATTTTCCCCAATGAGACGTTCGGTCGCCTGGGACCAGCGCGGATGCGGTACATCTGGGTTGACGTTAGCCCAGAAGCCATATTCGTTTGGCCCTGACGCCATCCAAAGTGAGGTGGGCATGTACTCCACCAATTCAATCTTGACGATAGACTTGATGCTTTTAAACCCGTATTTCCAGGGCACTACCAGGCGCGCGGGCGCGCCGTTCTGCACGGGCAAAGGGTTACCATACAGACCGGTAGCCAGCAATGTGAGATCGTGCAGTGCTTCATCCAATCGCAGCCCTTCAACATAAGGCCAGGGCAGTGACATGGATTTAGTGCCCGGCATCTGGTTGGGATCGTAGAACGTCTCAAATCGTACGTACTTAGCGTTGGATTGCGGTTCAACTACCTTCAACAGCTTTGCCAGTGGAAATCCGAGCCACGGGATCACCATCGACCACGCTTCAACACAACGCATCCGGTAGATACGTTCCTCTGACTCAAACTTGCGCAGGTCATCGAGATCGAATCGCCTGGGTTTCTCTACCAGGCCACCAACCTGGATGCTCCAGGGCGAGGTCTCGAAATCGCCTACCAGTCCGGCTACGGCCTCTTTCCTCACCGAAAACTCGTAGTAGTTTGTATAATTGGCAATCGCCTCAAGAGGTGTGAGTGCATTGCCTAACTCGTCAGCCGCCGCACTCGCGGTTGGTAAGCTCTCGGCTTTGGTCGCCACTTGCGCGCCTTGTGTTTCATGCGGTACAGACGTAACCGGCGCAACCACATCCGCTGCTGGCATGCTTGTAGACTGTCCCGGACCACGGCACGCTGTCAATAATGCGTGCCCGGTTATCATACCCATTGCTTGTAAAAACTTGCGCCGCGAGAGATACACGTGCTCCGGCGTAATCTCTGAAGATTTAATCTTAATCATCGTACCTCCAACAGATAGTTCTTTTATCCTTCGCCCCTTACAGTCCCCCTATCTCCAATCCAACCAGCAGTAAGGTCAACCCCATCGCCAGCGGGATGACAACGAACCACGGCTTCACCTTGAGCAATTCCGGCAAGGTGAGGGTACCGAAGTTACCTTTGATCAGGATGGGCTTTTCTAGTTTGGGAGAGAAGGTGGCAAAGCCCCACGCGCCGATCAGAATGCCGAGCAAGCCACCGGTCAGCGCATCTAGTGAACCTTGTCCGATTGCCCCTACAATAGTGCCGGGGCAGTAGCCCAGGACGGCAAATCCTACTCCGAAGATCAGCCCCCCGACAACGGTGGTCCCTACTGAACCGGGTTTGGGGTGCAGGTGAACCCAGCCCAAACTCTTCAATACGTGAATCCCTAACATTCCCGTAATTACAGCAGTGAGCATTACCTTGACTACAGTGAAATCGGTGAGTAATAACTGGCCCAGGATTACATCGTAAGAAGACACGCCCCCTTTTTGTAGCAAGAATCCAAACACAACGCCCGCTGCCAGTCCCAGGCCTAACTGTAACCGTTGATTTGAGTGTATTTTCTCCAACATCATATTCTCCCTTGAAAATCGCAAATTGGCAAATTTAAAATTGGTAAATTGTGAAAACCCTTGAAAACTTGGTTTTGTCTTAAACTTTTATTCTACTGTTGGTGAACGCACCGTGTTAATGAGTAATTCCTCTGTACATAGGTGCGTTGCATTTTCCGCTGTGCGATGCATCTGTTTTCATCCATTATCTATTCATGACTCAGTTTACCGGATGGACAGGGATGTCTGTCCTAATTCAGCCTGCAAACACGCGGAAAATGAGCATCGCTGTGACAATGCCACCCACAAAAAAGCACATTACTGCGAGCCAACTGCTTACCGCAAGTTGGAGTGTGCCACTGATCCCGTGCCCGCTGGTGCAACCACCCGCCCAACGAGAGCCTATCCCCATCAAGATGCCACCCACGAAGGCGACAAATACACGGAGCAGTGGACTGCTGCTAAAGGTCGTGGCCCACATCTCAGGTGTCCAACGCAACGCAAACTCGCCGGAAAGCCGGGCAGAGAGCAAGGAACCGATCAGAATTCCTACTACCAACATTACATCCCAAGTGATGACGGGGGTGACCTTCTGGTAGTAGGGCTTTTTCATAACTGCTCCCTTTCCGCGTATCCTTTGCTCAATCATCCCACTGAAGCGACTGAACGCTGTAGAACACCCAATGGGCTTATCGGATAACAAAAACGTCAACCAGCTTAAAATTCCTATTCCTATCCCGACCCAATAGGGCGACCAATATGTCATCGTAAACACAATTGTTGTTACCTCCTAAGATTTTCCAGGAAGCTGACTGTCCACTAACAGAAACTTCCTGGAAGATATGTTTATTATTTATTATAAAACAGATTTTTATCTTTGTAAATAGACAAATAGAACAGTGTGATGGTGGTATAATATCTTTCGTTAGGTAAAATTTTAAAAAAGGATTTTGAGATGAAGCAAATATTATGCAGGATTGTAAGTGTGATGTTGACTTTAATGATGGTGAGCGCGTGTGCTACGGCTACCCCGGAGCCGACGGCGACCCCCACTTATACGCCAACGCCGGCCCCAACTGCGACCGTTGCTACCAATGCCACATCGGGCGTAGACCCAGAAGCGACGGTCACAGCCAGTGGATTGCAATATATCGAAGTGCAAGCGGGGACCGGCGCGCATCCCCAGGTTGGCGAAATCGTGTCCGTACACTATACAGGTATGCTGGAGGATGGGACGATATTTGACAGTTCGTATAATCGCGGTGAGCCCCTGCAATTTTCGCTTGGACAGGGGCAGGTCATTGAGGGATGGGATGAGGGTATCGCTATGATGGCCGTGGGCGGACAGGCTAAGCTCATCATTCCACCGGAATTAGCTTATGGTGAAGCGGGCGCGGGCGAGGTGATTCCACCCGATGCCACGCTTATTTTCGAGGTTGAGTTGGTAGCGGTCAAAGCCGGTTCTCCGGCCGATCCCACTGTTGTAGAGGAGAAGGATTATGTTTTAGCGGATAGTGGCCTCAAGTATTACGACTTCATTGAGGGTTCTGGCGATATACCCTCTCTGGGTGATATTGTGACTTCGGATTTCACGGTCTGGTTGGAAGATGGCACCAAGCTTGATAGCTCGATAGATCGTGGGGAACCGTTGGTCTTCCAGATTGGCGCCAACCATATTATCCCCGGTTGGGAAGAGGGTATTGTCTCGATGCAAGTGGGTGGACAGCGCCAGTTAGTCGTTCCGCCGGAATTGGGCTATGGCGAAGAAGGACTGGGCGACTTCATCCCGCCCAACACGACGCTGATTTTTGAGGTTGAATTGCTTGACACGCGTGAAGGGCCACCTGCTTCCCCAAAGGAAATCCGTGAGGAACTGTACGAGACCACCGAGAGCGGCCTCAAATATTATGATCTTGAGGTAGGCGACGGCCTCACGCCGGAAACTGGGCAACTCGTGAGTGTTCACTACACCGGCTGGCTGACCGATGGCTTACAGTTTGATAGTTCTCTGTTATACGGTGAACCTTTTACCTTTGCGCTAGGTGCAGGCGAGGTAATCGATGGTTGGGAAGAAGGCATGGCAACGATGAAAGTCGGTGGCCTGCGCCAACTCGTTGTCCCTGCCGAGTTAGGATATGGCGCTACCGGCGCGGGTGACATTATCCCGCCTAATGCTACACTGATTTTTGAAGTAGAGTTGCTGGAAATCCAGTAATCTTTTAGGTATGGAGGAATTTTCATGACACAACAAGTGAAAATGGCCCTGATCGGCTGTGGTGGAATGGCGCGTCATCATTTGCGCGGAATATTGCAGATGACGGAAAAGACGGAGATTGTCGCACTGTGCGAACCTGCTCCGGATGCGTTAGAGGCGACGGCGGCAGTGTTTGAGGAAGCAGGCTTTGAGGTACCGCCCAATGAGCCGGACCTGGATAAATTGCTGGCAACGTACAAACCTGACGCGGTCTTTATTATCACGCCCCACGCTTATCACCACGACCAAGCGAAGATGTGTCTGGAAGCGGGGGTAGATGTGTTGCTCGAAAAGCCGATGGTGATGAATGCAGAAGAAGCTCGCAGTCTTATTGAGACCCGTGACCGGACGGGCAGGTTATTAGTCGTGGCCTTCAATGGCAGCCTATCGCCGGAAATCCGGGAAGCAGTGTACCTGCTGCGCTCTGGCGAGTTGGGTAAGCTGCTCAGCATCAGTGGCACCATCTGGCAGCGCTGGGGGCCGGGCACGGCAGGCAAGTGGCGGCAGGTGCCGGAGATTTCCGGCGGTGGCTTTATGTTCGATACCGGCGCGCACCTGCTCAATACCGTCGCGGACCTGGCAGGGGAGGAGTTTGTGGAGGTAGCCGCTTGGACCAATGACTACGGGCGTCCCGTGGAAACGTTAGCTGTTGTCATCGGACGGCTGGCTTCTGGCGCGCTCGTCACCTTGCACGGCTGTGGTGAGACCGTGCGTACCTGTAAATCTGATATCCGCGTCTTCTGCACCGAGGGGATCGTCCATACCGGCGCGTGGGGGCGCTGGCTTGAGGTACAACGTGATGGGGAACCGGATTTTGTGCCGGTAGAACTGCCCCCCTCACTGGGCGCGTGGGAGCAATTTCTCGCTGTGCGCAACGGCGATTTCCCTAATCCTAGCCCGCCCGAAGTCGGCCTGCGTATGGCTCGTCTCTACGATGCAATTAAGGCATCGGCGGCGCAGGGGGGTATGCCCATCAAGTGTGAATAACACAATGAAGCGTAAAACGTAAGCAGTTCTTTACACTGTTACTTAGCGAGATTTGCGCTATCCGCGAGAATCTTCTTAACTCCTAACTCGCAACTTGTAGCTTACTGCCTTACGTTTTACGATAGTGTACTCTCCAATTGAGATAAAAACTCATACGATGATCTATTCCAGAAGCAATGTGAAACAATGACAGAACCCGATATATATTTTAAGAAGGTGATTGATTTTTGGTACAGTGGACAGGATGTGCGTTTTGGCTTACAGTTCCGGGTCTCGCAGGACTTGTTCAGCAGTCACCAAATCGATGTAGGTACACGCTTTCTGCTTAGTACCCTGGAGGATTTGCCCCAAAACACACAAAAAATTTTAGATTTAGGGTGTGGTTATGGTCCCATCGGTCTGACGCTCAAAAAGCAAGATCCCACACGTATAGTTCACCTGGTGGATCGCGACGCCCTGGCTGTAGCCTATGCGCGCCAAAATGCGGATTTGAATGGAATTCCCGATGTAGAAGTATACGGCAGTCTGGGTTACGATGACGTACCGGTACAGGATTTTGATCTTATAGTCTCCAATATTCCAGGCAAAGCCGGGGAAAGTGTTATCACCGCATTGCTGTTGGATGCCCGTCACTATCTCAATCCAGAAGGACAGGTTGCCATTGTCATTGTCAATCCGTTGGCGACCTATGTGGATACAGTACTGGCTTCTTCCGATATTGAGGTATTGCTGCGAGAAACACGTTCTGACCACACCGTATTTCATTACCGGTGGCGGACATCCGTTCCTAGAACTGATGACAACACTCCTGGATCTGTAGAAAATTCCATCCATAAGGGTATCTACCTGCGGGAAGAGCTACATCTAAACTTTAAAAATATCACCTACACACTTCAAACTGCGTATGGCCTACCGGAATTTGACACGCTAAGTTATCAAAGCGAATTGCTCTTGCATGGGATGCTCGCACATGTTACGGGTGCAGTTGAACGTACTCTAATCTTTAATCCAGGACAGGGGCATATCCCCGTGGCATTGTGGATACATAGCCATCCCAACGCCCTCATCCTGGCAGATCGCGATCTTTTAAGCTTACGTTATGCCGAGTACAATTTAATCCAGAACGGATGCCCGGCAGAACAGATTACGGCAGTGCATCAAGTAGACCTGCGGATCTCAGAACATCAGCCGGTAACTCTCGTTATGGGGATACTTAGAACAGAACATACGCTGCAAACGCTCGCGCACACGTTGCAACAGATGTTGGCTTGCCTGGCTGTAGGGGGAATAGTTCTCGTGGCTGCAACCTCCACTACAATCACGCGTTTCCAGAAACAGGTGGATGCAGAGAAGTCGCTGCGCGTGGTCAAACGCAAGCGTAATAAGGGTAGCAGTTTACTCGTTATACAGAAAAAACCCGGTTTTTCTTAAAAACCGGGTTTTTTAGCCACAAAAAATAGATAGGCTCCCTCTTCAGGTAAGGGTTCTTCATAATAACGACGCAGTAATGCCTCGGTCAACGCGAGATTCCAACGTTGTGGCACCAACAACCATCGTCCGCTGAGTTTTTTCACTATTACCGAGGGCAATCCTAGTGGATGTCCCCATTCCAAAGCTGCTAATGCCCCGGGTGAAAAATAGCTCCACCATCGCTCTAACTGCAATCCGGCGCGCTCAAGCCGTGCCTGCCACGCTTCCGGTGTGTCGTAATAGTAATGGCGTGAGATGCGATCAAAGAGCTTCCGATAACTTTCTGCCAATCCCCTCAATCCAATTGCCTCCAAACCACGTGCTACAGAGAGAAATCGTCGAAAATTTGGCCCTGGAACACAGAAATGGAACCAGCCCTCGGGCTTAAGCACACGCGCTACCTCGTGGATCACCGGCTCAACAGCGGGAATATGTTCCAATACAGAATTACTGATAACTGTAGCAAAGCTGGCATCAGGAAAAGGCAACCCGGCCCCGCTGGCACGCGACAACACGCGATACCTCGCTCGCTTCTGTGCCTCCTGGAGCGGCGACCACCAGGGGTCACACCCCATATCTAGTTTCTCGGTGAAAGCCACCGACGCAAAGTGTCCATCGCCACATCCCAGATCGAGAATAGGATGGGGCAATGGCAAATCTGTATAAAAATCCGCTTCCACCGCGCGTAACAGTGCACGGAATGCGGGTAGTTCCCGCAATTGTTGGCAAAATGTATCTTTCCTTTGACTTTCAATTTTTAATTTTTTGTTCATTATTCACTCATTTATAATGCTAATACATCTCTTCGATCTAGCGTGATCCTGCACCAATAACACTATGGTAATGGTTTGATCCTGCCATCCAGCCAATCCCTTGCCATTAGCTCATCTTGCTGCATCTGTTTAACCAGCACATCTACGGAGGAAAACTTTATCTCTGGGCGTAAATAATGTAGAAAATCTAATTTTATCTGCTCACCATAAATATTCGCGGAGAAGTTCAACAAGTGAGCTTCTACTGTGGGAGGACGATTGTTGAAGGTAGGACGGGTCCCGACATTGGTAAGTGCATTAAAACTTCCCATCGTCAGATGTGCGCGACAAATATACACGCCATTAGCGGGGCGCAGCCGTGCCTCCGGTAAATCCAGGTTCGCCGTTGGAAATCCCAACGTATGCCCTCGTCTATCCCCATATCCCACTACACCAGAAAGGCGATAAGGGCGCCCCAAACACCCATTAGCTTCATCTAGGTTACCGTTTTGTAATGCTTGACGCACGCGACTGCTGCGCACTGGCACGCCTTGCCATTGCACCACCTTGTCAAAAAGATGGACGGTGAAGCCTTTTTCCCGCCCGGCTGTAGTCAGATATGCGATATCCCCCTCACGCCGATGCCCTAACGCAAAATCCGCACCGGCCCACAAATGGCGCATCCCTAAGCGGTGAACTAAGAATTCGACAAAGGCCTGAGCCGGCATTGACACCATCTGCTGGTTAAATGGCAACACAATCACGCCATCTAATCCTAAATGACCTAACAGGTCAACGCGTTCTTCAATATCGGAAAGCATCGTGTGTACTGCACGTCCCAACACTTGGCGTGGAAGAGGGTCAAAAGTTACCGCCACTGCCTGTACCCCCATTCCGTGTGCGTTCTCAACCACAGAATGAATCAGAGCCTGATGTCCAAGATGCACACCATCAAACGCCCCAATCGTTACACCACTGGATATAGATGCATCTATGCTTTTACTCATATAAGATAAACTTGCAAAGTATTTCAATTCACGTTCTATCCACATATACTTATCAGATGACCTCATCCGCCGATACCTGATTCTCCTTAAGAATAAATGTACATCTACATAAACTTTGCTGTTAGTGTTTCTTCAAGGTATGAATGACGGGTAACCCGCAGCATAAAGAAGAATCTTATGACTACCGTAGATTTTATCACAGATTCCGACTCAAATTTGGATTCTCTAATGGCTCTTTATCCAAAATGTAACCGTTTAGTTTTGTGAGTGATTATCGTTTTCTGTCACCTGCTCCAGACAGAAACGAGGGTTTGAGGGTGTTTTTTGAATCCGTATTAAGGAATCTAGGGGTTCGAAATGGCCTTGATTAGGGGGTATTGGAAAGCGACGCTTCTCTACAATAGAGAGGCGTCGCTTTTTTCTTGGCTCTATACCGTAGGGGTATCGCTTGACATACGGAAGTCAATAGCCTCTGGCACAGGGAATTCCCGGCGCACGCGGGCACGGAGTCCCTCGTCAATGGGCACATTTTCCGCGACGCTCAAACGCTGCTCGTGATATGCAAACCAGAGATGGGAAAGCGATCTTTCTCCTTCGCGCAGATCCTCAATGGTCAGAGATTCGGAAAACAGGGAGGCGACACGTGCAAAGTCACCCACTGCTAGTGCTGCTTGCCCTTCCAACAACCGTACACGGCCCAGCGTACGGGATCCCTCGGGCAACTCCGCGAGTAAATTTAACCATTCGCGAGGCCGTTCCATTTCTAGCAACATCCGCCCACATTCTATTGCGAGCTGCGGGAGGTCTGGGCGCAGGCGCAATGCAGCCGTATACAGGACGGTTGCATCATCGAATCGCTGCTCTTCCCAGGCAAGCAACGCGAGATTCCGCGCAGCCCACGGGGTCGCGGTCTGTGCTTGTGACCTTTCCCAGGCTTGTCGCGCGCCGTCGCGCTCCCCATCCTGGTAACGCATCACACCCAGGTACAGCCAGGCTAACCAATTTCCGTTTTCTTCAACAGAAATCGCCCTTTCAAGCAATGTGCGCCACTCTTTCTGCACGATAAAGGCGCGTGGTTCTATGTGGGGATCGAGGGCAGGCAGCACGCCATCATTGAGCAACGCGAGCCAGGGCGTTTGTGCTTCCCCTAGCGATGCCGTATCGAAGTCCAGTGCTGTAGAGCAGAAAGGGGGTTCCCCCGCTATCTCGCGGCGGAGACGTTCCAGCGTGCCCCATCCTGAGCCATGCTGTAAGATCGTTTCGGGCGGACGGTCGGCAAATGCCGCACTGCGCGCAAACTCGGCGTCAAGTGCTTCACGAGGAATAAGTTGTTCCAGACGATCGGCTACCACCTGGCGAGCCAATGACCAATCTTGGTTATGTACGGCTGCCGGATCGGTCTCCATCATCCCGTAAGCCTCAAGCCACATCCATTCTGCGCCTGCCGGCATTGGCAGGTGCTCTTTTTGTGTGCGCGCCAAGCCGGCCTGAATTTCGATGTACGCCTGTCCAGGTTGTGAAAGGAACGTTTGCCATCGCCGTCCGCCGGCTCCCATTCCCCAGAGGAACAATTTCCGTCCCTGCAACTGCGCGGTTGAGGTTTGAATCAAGCCACGCCCATTTTCGTCCAGTGCCGTGATCCAGTGCCGCTGCCCATCAGGGATGTGAAAGAAGAAATCGGCAGAACGACTGATGTTGGTGGTGTAGGTGATGTCAATACCATCTACCACGGGGATGGAGGCAACATCTAACCCGGGCCCGCCGTAACCGAATGAGTAGGCTTTGTCTGCAGGAACCAAGACGCGCGTGTGGGAAGTCTCAGGCACAGCGATATTGGACCACCAGTACATAGGCACTTCATGGTTATGGGGATTAAGGATTTGCACTCGCACGAAAAGTACCGGCGAGACATCGGGCAGGTAAGCATCAATTTGAAAAGGTACCTGGCGAATCCGTTCCCATTCGTACAGGCGCAGCACCGGCGTTCCGTCCGGTGTGTGCAGTTGCGCGGCAAACAATGGAGAGCACGTAAACGGTGAGTGACCGATGATGCCGATATTCCACTCTACTCCCCCGCTGAACCAGGCGTTGCGCAGTGCCAGGTTTGCCGGTTGGAAGACAGGGTTAGTATCCAGGAGTTCTCGCCCGGAGGGTTTGTGCAGCAATGACCAAAGCCGCCCGCCGAATTCCAGGAGAAAAGTCGCGCGCAGATATTCATTCTCCAGCACTGCGGTTCGAAATGCGCGAGGCTTGCGCTCGCGCGTGTAGCCGTCCTGGATAGTATAGGGCAAAATATTGGGAACATGCCCATAAGCCATATTTCGCAGCATTTCGGCAGGAATACCGGGTATTTCTTGCTGTGTTTGGGTATGGATATCGCGTGTCGTTTGTAGCGGGGGAAACGGGTTTTCCGGACCGAGGTCCGCCGCGGGCATCATCCAATCTTCAAGTCGTAGTTCGCTCATATCTTACGCCTCATAATTTCCATAATCCAGGCAAGCCTGATACATCGCGGCTAGATTTCCTTCCGGTACGCGGGGGGGGAGGTTGTTGGCCTCGCGCAAGATGAATTTCCCCCCTTGTTTAATTCCAGATTGTAAAATATCTTTCGTCCGCGCGTAAACGGCTTCTGGTGTGCCATGTAGCAGTAACGTGACCTCAACCCCGCCACGAATGGTGGTATCAGGACCAAGTTCCTGCCGTAACCTACTAAAGTTTACCGGGAAACCGGTATCAAAATCCCATACATTGAGTGCGTCGTGGATAGTTTTGAAATGGCGCGTGGCATCCCCGCAGAGGTGAATGCCACGTGCCTGACCTGGGCACAGCGCGTCCAAGTAACGACGGTGGTGAGGTAATACCATCTCGCGATACATCCGCGCGCTGATAAGTTGAATAGAATCGTCGGCCAGCCCCCCACCCACATCCGGTTGATCCCAATAAGCACGGAACGCGCGGACGCGCGTAATGGCGGCGCCGGTAATCCACGCCATCAGCCGTTGGGCATAGTCTGGATTAAGTGCTAAATCGGTCATGAACTCGGTTCCTCGCACGTTCATCGCCACTGTTACCGGCCCATCGGTCCCGCCGACAAAATAGGGGGTGATCTTGACCGGACGATCCTTAAATGTCATCTTGTCGGTCAACTCAACCATACGCGCGTAAGTTTCTAACCCTTGACGGAAAATACCCTGGCTCAATGGACGGTCAATATCTATGTCAAAGATTGCCTCACGGCGTTCACCGGTGTAGGGTGGCCGCACATCGGGGACTTGTCCTGGACGATAGATAATTTCCGCTCCAAAAAAAGCAGCCTCGTATGTGTTCTGGTAATCGACGTAGACCGTCCAGTATTCAGGCAGACCGGCAGGTTCATCACAGTAACGGTTGATGACCTGGGCACGGTAGAGCGCGTGCTGCAATTGTACTTCGACCATTGTTGCCGGATCGACGAAGTATTGCTCGAACGTGATCCCTTTTGGATTGAGACGCGGATCGAGCAAAATGATGCGTGGGTTGGTTATCAGGGTAACAGGCACGCGCACCGGATGGCCGGCATTAAAAGCCTTCCAGATGGCCGCTTTGTCTTGATTGGAGACGGTTACCATATTACATGATCATTCTGGTTCACCGATGTCGGCGACACGGTGTTGAGTTGGCGGACTTTTGAATGAACCACTGCTGGTGACAGTGCCATTGGAGCGGAAAAGGCGAATCTTCTCGCGCACACGCTCTTTGGCGGCATCGCGGGCCGGAACTAAATGCTTGCGCGGATCCTCAACTGTTGGATGCTGCTTTAGTTGCTCAAACAGTGTAAACGTGAATACCTGTGATAGATAGGTGGCAACATTGACTTTAGCAACCCCATGATCCAGCGCTTCAACCACGCTATCTTCGATTACGCCCGATGATCCATGCAACACCAGGGGGATCTCAGGAATAATCTGGTGGATTTCTTCCAGTCGTTCTATGTCAAGCAGTGCAGTTTTGGAAAGCAATGCGTGGATGGATCCTACAGCGACGGCTAATGAATCCGCCCCGGTCTCTTCAATAAAGCGCTTGGCATCTTCGGGCTTGGCCATAGCATCTTTAACTTCTTCCGGCGTCGCTCCACGTTTGAGTACTTTGCCCAGCTCCGTCTCAACAGGAATACCGCAAATGTGGGCGATGTCACAGACACGCTTGCTGATTACAATATTTTCTTCCAGGGGTAGACTTGACCCATCGAACATTAGTGAAGTGAATCCTGCGCGCAGGCAGAGTACATTTTGGTCAAAATCGGTGCCATGATCAAGATGCAAGGCGACAGGAATATCGGTATTCTCTGCGGCGATCTTGACCAGCCCTGCGGCAAAGGGCAGTCCTGCGTAGCGGATCGCCCCCTGACTGACCTGCAAGATCACGGGCGCGCGCTCTTCGGTTGCCGCCTCGACGATGGCCTGAACCATCTCCATATTGTTGGCATTGAACGCGCCAACCGCAAAGTGCCCTTTCAGGGCAGCTTGAAGCATTTCTCGTGTTGTCACTAACGGCATATCTATTTCTCCTTAGTATAAAATAATCAAAATACCTGAGCATTATAGAATCATACGATCAAGTTGTCAATACGTAACATATTTGTAGGCCGCTTCAGCGACAGAAACCAACCGTCCCCATGTGAAGCGCGCGCGCATATCTTCAATAGCATGGTTTCCTAGTTCACGACGATAGACAGCATTATCTATGAGTTTCAATACCGCTGCAATGAAGGCCTGTTCATCTCCCGGCATGACCAAAATTCCGCTTTCTCCACTACGTATATCTTCAACAATCTGCCCCACTGCTTCGCCCACTACAGGCACACCTGCCGCCAATAAATCCATTAACTTTACAGGGCATTTAGTGCGGTTAAGCAGCGTATCATCAAAGGGATAAAGGGCTACTGTGGCTTGTGAAAAGTAGTCAGGCAATGTTTCTGGAGGGACAAAGCCGGTGTACACCAGGTCTGTATCGGCAACAAGCGTGTCTGTCTCCACTACAGACCAATCTGCTTCGCGGGCTAAAGCCAGCAGACGCTTTTCTTCTTCGAAAAAACCTTTGCCTATAACAAGCAGCCGCGTATCAGGATAATGGCCTCGTACTCCCTGAACCACGCGCCATAACCTTTCCAGATCAAATTCGAAAAAGCGGGTGTAGAGCAGCAACGTTGGCCGTACATTGCCAGTATCTGTGACAGTTTGCTTTGTTCCTGGGGCCGATTCACGTTGGATAAAGCCATTGGGTAGATAGAACACACTCTCGACTGCCCGCCCGGTAGCCCAAACCAGGGTTTGCAGCGCGCGGCTGGCGACCGTCACCGCGCCGGCGTGGGTCAGACCCCAGTGTTCTTGCCAGGTGAAGAATTGCTTGAGCAACGTAGGGTAGGGAGAAAGGTCGTTCCAGCCCCCCGGACCTTCCCAATCGTCGGCATCTACCACCACCGGTAAATGACGTGCCAGTGCCAGGTGTGCCAGCCCGGCATAGGCTTTGGGTTTAAAGACGTGGACCACATCTGGAGCTAACGTGCGCGCGCGATGTGCTAACGCTGCCGTCAGCCGCCAATGAAACCAACCTGGTACGCCGGTAGGCAGTGGCATATTTTCAATATGTACCCCTTCATCTATCCAGCAATGTCCAGCGTCCCGTGGATTTTGCCATGGGGGAAGCAAAAGGGTCACATTATGTCCGCGCGCGACTAACGCGCGCGCTAGCGGCAGCGCGCGTACCCGCATCGTCATTCGTGGATACAGGCCGAAGGGGCCAATCATTACGATGTTCATAACCGGTACATTGTGAATGAAAGGAGCAAGTAAATGTGTCAAACGTCATGCGTCAGAACATCTTAACATCTGACGTTTGACTATCATTTCAGCCGTGCCTTGACGGGGCGAAAGCTGCGCCGGTGAAGTGGACAAATTCCCAATGTATCCAGGGCAGTCTGGTGTTGCCGCGTGCCATAGCCTTTATGGGTAGCAAAGCCGTATCCTGGATAGGAGAGGTCGGCTTCGGTGATTAGCCAACGGTCGCGGTTGACTTTCGCTACAATGCCTGCCGCCGCTACGGAAAGCGAAAGCGCGTCAGCATACGGAAAGGCTTGCTGTGGCAAGGGAGTGTCGGGTAATGACAATGCATCAATGACCAGCGCTTGGGGAGAAACTGTCAATGTATCCAGGGCACGGTGCATAGCTAATCGCGTAGCGGGCACAATTCCCTGAATGTCGATTTCCCTAGCGGTGGCCCATCCTATGCCGACAGCCAGTGCGACCTCCTGGATACGCTGGTATAGCTGCTCCCGTTGGCGTGCGGACAGGGTCTTAGAATCACGCACCCCAGCCAGCATATCTAAGATCTCCATCTGTGGGGGCAGGACAACTGCGCCCGCATACACCGGTCCTGCCCATGCTCCTCGCCCAGCCTCATCTATCCCGGCCACGTGAATCCATCCTTGCGCCCAAAATTGTGCTTCCGCCTCGATTCCCGGCTTCTGTATTTTTGTCATAAACTTTAGGCCAGCGCTTTAACTACTTGCCCTGCTAAAACATCCTTATCCACCGGCTGTTTAACTAAATCCGCTGCCAACAGCAGCGCGCCAACTACGGGTTGTGCCTGCAAATGAACAATTGTAATTCCCGGAGCTTCTGCTCTTACAGTGTCCCGCAGACTATCATAGAGTAAGTTACTGCGGCTGGAGAAAACTCCACCGGCTGTGACCAGATCAAAGTTTGTGTTCAACATATCCAGACGGCGAGCTACGGCAACTACATTTGCACCAATCGCATACCCTACACGCTGTACAATTTCAAGCGCGGCAGCGTCGCCTTCGTGGGCAGCGGCAAAGACTTGGGGGGCAAATGTTCCATCCATTTTTACCTGCCACCGCATCAACTTCTCGAGAAATTCCCCCAATTCTGTGCAGCCCGTGACCGCCAACATCCGCGCCGAAAGCGATGTCTTCGGTCCCAGGCCCTTATACTCCGCCGCAACCGCGTTGACTGCCGCCATTACAATATCTCCCGCGCCGCCCCAATCGGTGAAGGGGTAGCCCGCGCCAAAACTGCGCGCCATCTGTCCTGCCCGGTTGCGCCCCACCACGGTTGTCCCTGACCCGGCGATAGCCGCCAGACCCACACCATCTACCGTGCCCGCGCGCAATGGCAAAACTGCGTCATTGACCATTGTATAAGGGCCATGTAGCGCCAGGGCATCCACCACCGGGCCAAGTCGTGTCTCATCGCTGGGCCAGTCCAGACCTGCCAGGCCATAGCCGCTGGCTGTGATCCTCGCGGGTGTTGCATTGGCGGCTTCCAACGCTTGATCAATGGAAGTTTTTAACGCCGCGCCCGCGCCATCCAATCCCACGACTTCCCAATTTGCACATCCCGCGCGTCCCACACCGAGTACAAACCCGCTTTCATCGGCCAACACCGCGTGCGTTTTACTCGCGCCAACATCAATGCCTAAGAAGATCATGAGCGCGCTCCTTCACAAATCGGTGAGTCGCACTTTCCGAAGTGCGATGCACCTGTTTTCATTCATTGTATGGAAATTCCTTCAAATTACGTTTTACGCTTCACGCCCTCAAATATCCCAAATATGCTTCATGCGTGTCAATCATATCTTCTAATACTGCCATCGCTTTGTCTACATCGGGACCGAGAGGGTGGACGATGAGAGCCTGGAGCGCCAGGTCACGGTTGCCCGTTACCGCTGCCTCTGCCGTGAGCAATTCATACGCTTTGACGGTGCGCAGTAGACCGTCTACAAAGAGCGGTAATGGTTCTGCCGGCAGTGGATGGAGTCCCTGCGCATTTACTCGGCAGGGCAATTCCATGACCCAATCTGCCGGGATGCCCGGTACGGCCCCCTCCTGGCGGGTATTAACAATATGCTCCTGGTCCAGGTCAAGGGCAATGGCCGCGATCAATTGGACGGCGACAGTGGAGTAGTATGCTCCGCCGCGCTGCATTAACTCCGGTGGCATTGTATCCAGTGTAGGATCGGTATACTTCGCCAGCAGTGTCTTCTCAATTTCCATCACCTGCTCCGCACGGGATAGTTTCCCCTGCGCCTGATCTGCCAACACACTCTGCGTGCGGTAATAATATCGCAGGTAGTAATTGCTGAGTATACCTACCCGTTCTAACACTTCGGCAGGTAGGGGATCGCTATCGGTTTCTTTTGTCCAAGTGATAGTTTTCGCTAACAGTTCAGGCCAGATATCCTGATCTTTCATAGGGGCTTTAGTCACCCTTGCCCCCCGGATCCATGCCAGGTGATTTAGCCCCAGATAATCCAGATGTACGGCAAAGGGATCGTCAATGCCCACTTCCTTTGCAATGTGCATTTGATAGCCGATAGGCCCATTACACAACCCCACCGAGCGCATCCCTGGCGCGTACCGTTGCAGAGCCTCCGTCACCAGGCCTGATGGGTTGGTGAAGTTGACCAGCCAGGCGTCAGGGCAGAGTTCGCGCATCTCCTCGGCGATGGAGAGCATCACGGGCACGGTGCGCAGGGCCTTCGCCATACCTCCGATACCCGTCGTTTCCTGTCCGACCAGGTTCCAGCGGCGGCCCAGGTATTCATCTTCACGGCGGGCTGCCATACCCCCCACCCGGATTTGTGTAGTGACAAAGTCCGCGCCCGCGATAGCTTCACGGCGGTCAGTGGTCAGGTGAATCTTGAATGGCGCGCCGGCCGCGGCCACCATCCGTTGTACAAACCCACCCACGATACCCAGCCGCTCTGCGTCAATATCCATTAACCATAATTCCCGCAGCCCCAGGGATTCATAGCGTTCGATAAACCCCTGCACCAACTCCGGTGTATACGTTGACCCGCCACCAATCGTTGTAACCTTCATTAGCTATCTCCTAATTGTACTTAGGGTGAAACATGATGCGTAATTTTTAATCTAGGGCAACCTTGATTGTCCTTACCCTTTCTACCGCGTTTCCGTCACTTTCAGCAGCCCGCGCGGATGATCAGGATCGTAGTCTTTCGCGTGGGCCAGGTACATTGCAAAAAGCTGGCCTGGCACAATGGCGGTAAGAGGGGAGAGCCACTCCGGCACGCCTTCTGGTAGAGCTAATGGCACGCGCGCTATTGACAACGCTTCCGCATCATCGCTGATGACAATCACTTCTGCCTCACGAACTTTCAGGGTATGGATAAACGTTTTCATCTCTGGCAATAATCTTCCTGATGGCGCGATCACAATGACCGGGAAGCCATGTTCGATCAAGGCCAGTGGTCCGTGCATGAAATCCGCACTACTGTAAGGTTCTACAACCGTGTACGTCAGTTCTTTGAGCTTCAACGATAACTCAAACGCCGTTGCATAATTATACCCTCGACCAATGGTTACGCACGTCTGCATATAGCGGTAACGTTCTGCAACCTGTGCAATTTGGGTATGCAATTTCAGCGTTGCAGCTACCTTTTCTGGGATCGTTTCCAGTGCGTTTGTGATACAGGCATCTCCGCACAGCGCGCTGCTCAACAGCGCAATCGCGGCCAGCTCACTGGTGTAGGTCTTGGTCGCCGCAACGGCCTTTTCTTCACCTGCGCGCAAATCAATCACATAATCCGCCACTTTTCCCAAATTAGACCCAGGGAAGTTCGTAAGCGTTGCCGTCAACGCGCCCTGACGTTGCGCCTCGGCCAATACCGAGACAATGTCGGGACTTTTCCCGCTCTGGCTGATTCCTAGTACCAGCGCGTTGCCAAATGTCGGCGGTTGCTCGTAAACAGAAAAGAGGCTAGGGGTTGCCAATCCTACGGGTAAATGATTCACCGCACCCAACAGGTATTTAGCATACCGGCCCGCATTGTCACTTGTCCCACGGGCTGCGATCACCACATGCGAAATTTGCCGTTCCTGGATTGCATTGGCTAACGCCTGAATACTTTCCTTTCCCTCATCCAGCAACCGCGCTAACACCTGCGGTTGCTGGTGGATTTCTTGGTAAAGATGAGAATGTGTAAGGTCCGTCATATCAAGCTCCTTATTTTTAGAAAGCTAGTCTTTAAGAAAAAACCGGGGTTCTTAATTCTGCAATCCGTTGCCTCACATCCTCCGCGAAATTCTGGATACGCGCCTGGACGTAATCCGCGGGATCAAGGGATTCCTCTTGAATCAACGGAGAAAGATCCATCGCGAAGCTCAAGCCAGTGCTTACATCGGTGGCGTGGGATTCATAATACGTGGCATTGGCGCGACGGCGGCCCGTTGTCGCCAGATCATAACGCTTGCCGCCTACCACCTGCGAATCAAAAACACCCACCAGCGCGGCTTGTAATCCCTCGTGTGTTGAGCAGTCAAAGGCTACCTTGTCGGTATCCACCATCCAATCCAGATCACGCCAGACTTCACAACCATAGAGATGTTGAGGACGTTCCTCCGGCGGCAGTTGGCGGATTGCCGTGATTACCCGGAGCGTTACCGCGACATGGGTGGGGTGTTTGTCGGCGAGATTATGTGCGTACACCACCTCCGGTCTCGCTAACTGCAACACTTGCACCAGGTCCTCGATAGGCTGCACATTGCCACTATCCTTTACCACGCGGCTCGGGTAATCTAACAATACCAGGGCCGCATATTCGCCCAAGACGGCAGCTTTCTTCTGTTCCTTGTTGCGAATAGTCCACATCTGATCATCGGTACACTCGCCATATAATCCTGCCCGGGGGGTTCCCCGACCGTCTGCAACTACTACCCCAGTAAATGCCTTGTGCGGATTTTGAAAACAAGCGAGAATACCATCTATAGCCATAATTTCAAGATCATCCTGATGCGCGCCAATCGCTAGATGTGTTGTACTTGCTAACGCATCCTGTACTGGGCGTCCATCAGGAACAAAAACCTGCGCACTGTATTGGTTGAATTTCATTTTTTCTTCCTTAGAAAATAAGCCGCTAAAGCGGCAGATTAAAGATATTATTTGCAAATTGAGACAATATCCGCAAAAAACCTTATGCTCCGGCCTTCAGACTGTAAATTTATATCCACCTGCCGGTGAACCATCAGCCATCAATGAGAAATTCTCCGATCATATCCCAGGCTATGCCTTCCCCAGGTCATTTTGTTACCCGATCTCCAATCTGCGGCAAACTGGCGGCGGCAATAGACTGCCCAACACGGCGGCTCTGTTCATCTGGCAGATGCAGCGTAAGCCTGGTGGCCAATTCCGGGAATTCCGATGCCAACACCATGTTTGCGCCTTCCATAATCAAAGCCCCACCACGTCCGGATGTGCAGCGTCCCAGGATTAAGACATGCGCCAGATCGTAGAAATCGGCATAGTGGGCTAGGGCATAGCCCATATAGATGCCGATATTCTGCCAGATCTGGATCGCGCCTGCATCCCCCATCTCCAGCCTATGTTGCACAAATTTGAGTTTCTCAGCATCGGTCATCTCTGCCGGAATATTAATACCTACCTTTGGTGCGAGCCGGAAGACGGCCTGCTGTGAGAAATAAGTTACGCCACAACCCCTATCATAGGACCATTCATCTACCGAGGCATCAGGATTGTAGTCCACCGGCGCGAAGGCTAACTCGTTAAGCCATCCGGTGATATTGCCTTCGTGATCCACATATCCTGCCGCTTCACTTGAACCGAGCGCGATTCCTAGCACGCTATTTACGCCCAGCGACATTGACCCTGCCAGCGCGGTCACGTCGCCGTCATTGATAATCTCAAACGGCACGTTAAACTCTGCCTGGAGTCGTTGGAATGTATTCCGAATTTCGCCATAGCGTTCATCTGGTACGCCCCGGAACAAAGAGGCTATCATCGGGCGATTGTTTACATAGATGCCGGCTGAACTGCCGCCGATAGCATCTACCCGGGACAGCTTGGAAGCTGCCGTCTTTAAGGCTGTTAGAATCTCATGATAGTGATAGTTGGGATCGGCGTTTTCTCGAGGCTGCCAAATGACCTCCTCGCTATAAATAGCCTCGCCGTTTACCACCGCCGAAACTTTGCGATCCGACGCGCCTAGATCGAAACCGATGCGATAGCCCTCGAGGTGCCGGCCCAGTGGCTGGCTGATTTCCCGCGTGGGGGGGACTTCGTCCGCCGCACAAGGTACCACCGTGAAGGGATGCTCATAAACCTGTTTTCCCATAAAGAATGCATCGAACGCGCGCGCACCATCCGGAGCATAAGTGGCTGCGATAGCGTCGCCAATGTCACGCGATCCGCCTACGTAGATCTTCCACGCCCCCTGTTGCCAGAGCAAAAACTTCACCAGGCGTTCCACATACATAAAATTGGCCCCGGCCTGGGGATGATCTGCGGGGAATACCGTAGTCTCAAATCGAGAGAGAACGTCGTTTGTCCGTTCCAGTCCCAACACCAGTGGCACCCCTTCCCCCGATGCTCTGACATCTTCCTGGAACGCGCGATTTGCTAACACCGCCGGACGGAATCCCGGGTCCAGCGATGGAACGTGTTTAGGTCGAATCAGTTTAAAAGGCTGTGCCATACTTCTACCTCCAATTTATTTACACCAAACCCAATTCATTTGCCAACAACAATGCCGCTGCTCCCTGGATTACAATATCGCCCGCAAGCTGGCTTAAGTTGATCTGGGTCTTCGCGGCTAATGGCTCCATCGCGCGCAGTTGCATTTCTTCACGGATGGGAATGAGCAACGCATCACCAAAGCAGGTGAGGTCGCCCGCCAGGACAATCTGGTGGATATTCAGTGCACCGATCAGGTTGGCTACCGCGCGGCCCAAATGCCGTCCCGCGGTTTCGACGAGCGCTTGCACCGCGGCATCCCCGGCTTGCCAGGCATGATAGACAGTATTCAGATTAATGGCATCTACAGTTGCTGCCAATGAATGTAGAGCGCTATGTGTATCCTCCTGGACTAACAGTTGAGCTTGTTTGACAATAGCCCGCGCGCTGGCCACCGTTTCCAGGCAGCCGATGTGACCGCATTGGCACTGTATCCCTTCTTCGACCACCCGCACATGGCCGATTTCTCCGGCGCCAGACCCGTCGCCGTAATACAAATGGCCGTTTAGGACTATCCCCGCTGCAATGCCGCGTCCCACTTTGATCACGATCAGGTTTGAAGTTATGGGATGGAGTCCGAAGGTATACTCACCCAGGGCCGCTACGTGGCAATCGTTCGCCACGTAGACGGGCAGTGCATACCGTGTGGTCAAAAGGTCACGCAAAGCTAAGTTTTGCCAATCCAAGTTGACGGCATAGCGCACAAGCCCGTGCCGCGCATCAATTAGTCCTGGCGCGCCGATACCGATGCCCAATAAAGGCCGGGACGTTGCAGCCACCAACGTGTCCAAGAGTGCATACACCTGCTCCAGTGCCAATGAGCCATTAAGATCCTCGACCGGCAGACTCGCGTGAGCAACTACCCTGCCCCGTAAATCCACAATACCCCCGCGAAATTCGCCCTCGGCCAGATCTATACCGATAAGATGGCGAGCATCATCTGCTACACTGAGCAGAATGGGCGGCTTGCCACCCTCCGATTGTCCCTGCCCGACTTCTTCAACCAACCCTTCTTCTATCAACTCTGCCACCGCGCCGGAAACTGTTGGACGGGTCAGATGTGTAGCGCGCGCCACATCGGCCCGGCTGATCCGGTCATATATATAAATCGTCTTAAGGATGAGCCGTTGGTTATGGAACTTCGTCTGCTTGCGCGTCGCTTTCTGTGTTTTCATGGCTTTACTTCACTCAAGTTGCTACCATAGGCGAGATTAGATCCTATTTATCGAACTAGTGCTTACGGAAACCCTGTGTTTTTAGTTATACCGGACCTAATATCTTTCAGGTCTGCGGATAGCGATTTGGGTTACTTAATAAGTTAACTT
Source organism: Anaerolineae bacterium (assembly GCA_016931185.1). Lineage (GTDB taxonomy): Bacteria > Chloroflexota > Anaerolineae > B4-G1 > SLSP01 > JAFGFI01. The sequence continues at coordinate 22,771 of JAFGFI010000018.1, read as the reverse complement.
AACTTACATAAGTATTGTACAGGGATTTAGGGAGTTGTCAAGTGGGTTGCATTTAGATTTCAAGAACAAGCCCATCGTATGCAACTTCGTAACCATTCTGCACGGCGAATTTTGCCAGTTCTGGATGTGCAGGGTTACCTTCATGGGCAATATGCGTCGCAAAGGCACGGGCATTCGGACGTAATAAACCTTCATCCCGCATACGTTTTACATGCTCAATGACCTGATGGGCACTCAAATGATCATTCCCTGGTTGATTTGGCCCGTATGTATGGTCGAGTATGACAACATCAAATTGCAATTGATGTTGGTGAAACGCCTGCCAAGTCTGTTCAAGCAAAGTGGCCGTATCTGTGCCATAAAAAACGGTACGCCCGTTGGCTTCAACTGCATACAACATCGCGCCCATCGTGGGAGCATGATTGGCAGGAAAGGCAATTACAGAATAACGCCCTACTGTGAAAGGGTGTAGCGGCTCGATGGGGTGAATTTTGAGATTGAGAGTCCTCTCGCTATCAGAAGATAATAGGTCGTAACCGGCAAGGTCTCTTTCAAAAGTTTCTGCGGCGCGTTTTAATGTCTCGGAAGATGCGTAAAAATTCAAGAGAGGAGCGCCCATTACACCAAATCCCGGACTACGGGAGAGAAGGTGAGATAGATCTAAATGGTCTGCATGGGGATGCGTCTGAAGACAATAACTCACATTGGTTAAAGAACACCCATGCATTTGTGAGGCCGCCATAATATCAGGGCCGAGGTCGATGAGCAAATCATCATTGACTAACAGAGCAGACCGTTTTCGCAAACTTGTACCGCCAAGTAGCCGTGCCTGTTCGCAATTCTTGCACTTGCAAAAGGCTTCTGGAAAAGCATTGGCAGCGGCAGTCCCGAGAAAAGTAATGATCATCTTTTTTGCTACCTTTAAATAAAACTTGTATCATCGGCAAGCAACTCAACGATAACATTCAGCTAAACTTTTGATAGTCACTTCCAGATGAAAAGAGCAAAACTCCTAATCCTTATACATCAGTATAGGCTAGTTTTTTTTCAGTGTCAACAACAGTTTAAAACCAACGGTTGCTTCATTACTTCTAGGTAGTATACTTGCCTTATCTAAATGATAGTGTGAGTTAGGGTATGTCAGAATCAGAACAGGCGCGCTTTGAAACGCTTTATCAGCTATCCCAAATGATTGACCAGTCAGAGCAGGTTATTAAGGATTTCGCACTTGAGGCCGGTGTGCAGATGACGGGCAGTAGTGTCGGTTATATCTTCTTTATGAACGAAGATGAAACTATACTTACGGTCCATGCTTGGTCTAAAAGCGTGATGGAGACGTGTGAAATTCCTGACCCTGCCATCTGTTACCCGGTTGATAAAATGGGATTATGGGGAGAAACTGTGCGCCAACGACAGCCGATTATCACCAATGATTATGAACAGCTCGATCACTGGAAACACGGGTATCCAGTAGGGCATATCCCCATCAAGCGTCATCTTAATATTCCACTTATAGATAATGGCAAAATTGTGCTGGTGGCTGGGGTGGGAAATAAGCAAACTCCCTACACAGATACAGATGTGCAACAACTTACGCTTATTATGAATGGGATGTGGCGACTGATTCAAAAGAAACGGACAGAGACAGCACTCCGTGAAAGTGAGGCGCGTTACCGGATATTGGTGGATAATGCGACCGATATGATCTCCCGGCACGATCCTGAGGGTATCTATATTTATGTTTCTTCTTTGTGTCGCCAGTTACTCGGCTACGAACCGGAAGAGTTGATTGGACATAGTGCTTATGATTTTTTTCATCCTGATGATATAGAGGCTCTCCGGGTCGCCCACATGACTGTACTTGACCAACCTATTGTGCATTTGATAAACTGTCGTGTGCGTCGCAAAGATGGTTCCTATCTCTGGATGGAAACTACAAGTAAGGTCCTGCGCGATCCTGAAACGGGAGTGGCAAAAGAAATCGTTGCCATTACGCGCGATATCAGCCAACGTATGCAGATGCAGATTGAGATGGAGGAACGATTGCGTTTTGAATCCTTTCTCGCTGATCTTTCCAGCCAGTTTATTAATCTGCCGGTTAAACAAATCGATATACAAATTATCCACGGGCTCAAATCACTTGTCCATTTTCTGGATGTAGATCGCGCCACCATTTTTGAATTTACGAGACAACAAACTGAACCTTATCTTTCCCATTCTTATGCGGCTGATGGTATTGTTCCTTTTCCTTCAAAAATATCTATGGATATACTGGATTTGTATATAGAAAAACTGCGAAATGGGGAAATCATTATTATGGAACAACCTGAAAGTCTATCTGATCCAGTATGGCGAGAAAGGGCAGTTAGTCTCGAAGAGGATATTAAATCTAACTTATCTGTGCCACTCAGCGTGGGTGGGAATGTTATAGGCGCACTTGGTGTAACAACTTATCGGACCCAATATACCTGGTCCGATGAGATTGTTCAACGCGTTCGTTTGATCAGTGAGATTTTTGCCCATGCACTGACCCGCAAACATGCAGAAACTCAACGAGAGTATTTGTTAAAACAACTTCAGGAGCAGACCGAACAAATACAACGCATTATGGATACTGTGCCCGAAGGCGTTATCCTGTTAGAGACTGCCAGCGACGCGGCGCAGGATAAGTGGCGTATCGCCCTGGTCAATCCACTGGGAGCCAATGATGTGGCTATATTAGCTGGGGTTAAAGTAGGGGAAACACTCACACATTTGGGTGGGCGCCCGCTGAGTGAATTTTTAACTTATCCTACAAAAAACTTATGGCACGAAATTGAAGTTCAAAATCGCGTTTACCAGATTATTGCTCGCCCTATTACAACCGAGGGGATCTTTAAAAGCTGGGTATTGGTTATCCGCGATCTCACCTGGCAACGCGAAAATCAGCGCCGGACGCAACTCCAAGAGCGATTGGCTTCTGTCGGACAATTGGCAGCCGGTATTGCCCATGATTTTAACAATATCATGTCAACTATTATTCTTTATGCGCAGATGACCGCGCGGTCTCCATCATTGTCAGCGTTGGACCATGAACGTATGACGACGATCTCGCAGCAAGCACATTATGCGACCCGCCTCATTGCACAAATTCTCGACTTCAGTCGTCGTGCAGTGTTGGACCGTAGCGCACTTGATTTGTTGCCATTGCTTAAAGAACATATCCAAATTCTACAACGCACGCTTCCAGAGAATATTGATGTTAAGTTGGTTTATGGGTCGGAAAATTACACCATAAGTGGCGATCCAGCACGTTTACAACAGGTCTTTATGAATTTGGCTATCAATGCCCGTGATGCTATGCCTGAGGGAGGTCTTCTGTGCTTTGAGTTAGAACGTTTTCAAATTACCGAAATGGACGCTCCGCCTTTTCCTGAAATGAATCCGGGCGATTGGATCAGGATCAGTGTTTCCGATAATGGCACAGGAATTGCCCCCGATGCGCTACCTCATATTTTCGCTCCTTTTTTTTCTACCAAGTTGCCCGGACAAGGATCTGGGTTAGGTTTAGCGCAAGTTTATGGCATCATTGGGGTCCATGAAGGCTACATTGATGTGAATACGCGTTTGGGAGCAGGTACAACCTTCATCCTCTATTTGCCGGCCCTCTCACTGCCGGTTTCCCCCCCCTTATTACTACCAACAGCAGAATTATTCCTGGGTCACGGTGAGTTTGTTCTTGTGGTTGAGGATAATCCTACTACGCAATCTGCACTGGTCGAAGGATTGAACAGCCTCAACTACCAGGTGCTTACAGCTCAAAATGGACAGGAAGCACTCTCTTTATTAGAATCTCCCCCGGAAAATGCACACATTGTATTGGTGTTGAGCGATGTCGTTATGCCTAAAATGGGAGGAATGGCACTACTCCGTGCTATGCAGGAACGTGGTTACCAAACGGGTGTTATTTTATTGACGGGACATCCCCTCAAAGAAGAGTTGGAAAATTTACGTAGTCAATCCAACACACTATTGGTTGACTGGTTGCTTAAGCCTATTAGTTTGGAGAAACTTGCTGCGGTTGTCGCGCAGGCATTAAAATAGCGTAAAAGTGTAAAAGTAAAAAGCAAGGTTTCTGAACCTTGCCTGAAAGCCTTAAGAAATTTCCATGAGCGGGGTTCACCGTTAATGGATGGAAACAGGTGTATCGCATTTCGGAAAGTGTAACGCATCTATTTATGTAAGGAGATACTATGAACAATCGAGAACGTACACACGCCATTTTGCATTATGAATCTTATGACCGGATGCCTGTCGTCCATTTTGGTTATTGGAATGAGACTCTGGACAAATGGGCGGCAGAGGGGCACATTACTGAAGAGGAAGCTCGCGCCTGGGGCGATGGGAATCCCACCGATGCTAAGATTGGTGCGCGTCTGGGATTTGATTTTAACTGGAACACGTGTTATGCTCCGGCAACGCGGCTGATACCGCCGATACGCCGTAAAGTGATCGAGGTATTTCCTGATGGATCGCGCCATGTGTTGGATGAAGATGGGGTGATTGTCCTAGAAAAGGATGATGCCACATCTATTCCGAAAGAGATATCCCACACGCTTAAAGATCGTGCTTCGTGGGAAGAGGTTTTTAGGCCTAAATTACAGTATCATATTGAGCGCGTCACCCGCGCTTGGGTCAACGTAGAGGGTACAATGGTACGTTTTGACCAGGGCGGTTTGGACTATCTGCGGCAAGGTGTGTGGATCAACCCGTATGGCATTCATGTCGGCAGTCTCTTTGGTGTGATCCGCAACTGGTTAGGGATAGTTCCTCTATCCTATATGTTAGCGGATGATCCTGACCTGTTGCAGGAGATTGTAGATACGGTCGCTGAGCTTTGTTATCAATCCGCGAAAGCCACATTGGAACTGGTCTGCCCGGATGGAGGCCCGGCACCCTTTGACTTTGCTCATTTTTGGGAGGATATCTCCTTCAAGAGCGGCCCCCTGATCAGTCCGCGAACATTCCGCAGGATGGTAGGCCCGCACTACAAGCGTATCACTGAACTGGTCAACCATTATGGCATTGATATTGTTTCACTGGATAGCGACGGTGATGTGACCAAACTTGTGCCCGTTTGGCTTGATAATGGTGTGAACACCATGTTTCCTATCGAGGTCGGTACGTGGCGGTCCAGTATTGCACCGTGGCGTGAGAAATATGGCAAATCCTTGCTCGGTGTTGGTGGTATGGATAAGGTTGTCTTTAGCCGTGATTATGCTGCCATAGATGCCGAAATCGAACGCCTCAAGCCCCTGGTTGAGTTGGGAGGTTACATTCCTTGTCCCGATCACCGTATCGCACCGGATGGGAAATGGGAAAACGTACAATATTATTGTGAGAAAATGCGAGAAACATTTGGGTAAAATTGGATGCCGGCGAAGAAGAATGAAGGATGAAAAATCCCACGTCATTTCTGAATGACGCCTCATTTCCGAATGACCTGCGATACTACAAAGTCCGTAAAGGTTTTGCGGGTTTTGTGATTTATTGATCTAGCTACCAGACACTTTTTCACAGTAGGATATTTAGCCGCAATTATGTCGGATTTTGCGACTAAAATCGTTTTTAAGTAGGTATTTTTGATTTCGAGGTAGCTCGAAATCAAAAATACCCTCTTTTCCGGCGGCTTTAGCCGTGCAATCCGGCTCAAAGGGTAATTTTTGGGATAGATACGTCATCCTAATAAAAAGTGTCCGGTAGCCAGTTTATTGATTTGCGATCAGGGGACTGCCTATGATGAATTTAAATGTAATGCGTCAACTTGTTGCGGAGGCGGAGATAGGAGCAAAAGATATGCCCACGGCACACGCAGCATTGGCGCATTGGGATTACGATGTCGGCACACTCCAACATTTACGGTATAGCGCGAATGCGATTTATACTTTTGAACAGCAGGGTGTGCCGCGCATTTTGCGGTTAGTCCATGCCGGTGACGGCATAAATGGCCGTACCTATGAGCATATCCAGGCAGAGCTGGAATTTATCAAATACCTGGCCCGACAAGATATTCCTGCAATGCGGGCGCTTCCCTCCGAATCTGGAACCTACATAGAGACAGTGAATAGCCCGTATGCCGGGTTCTATGCTTCTGTTTTTGAGAAGGCCCCGGGCAATCCATACCTGGAAGTTGATACTCTGGACGATGTACAAATTGCCGCTTGGGGTCAAATAGTAGCCAAAGTCCACAAAGCATCGGAAGTATACCAGCCTCCAGAGGATTGTCGGCGACCTGCGTGGCAGGACATTATCAAAATGGTTGCTACCTGGTTACCATCACATGAGCACGACGGACGACGCTTTTTAGGCCAAGCTGCTACCTGGCTCGCGGGACTCCCTACCGGGCCTGAGGATTATGGTCTCATCCACTGGGATTTTTGTATTGATAATCTGGCCTGGTATAGCGGTAACGGTACAGCAGGTCATTACCACATCTTCGATTTTGATGACGCGGCCTACTTTTGGTATGTGGCCGATCTGGCTTTTGGTCTTGATGATGTATTTGATCTTTCCCCGGCCCGGCGCGATCATATTATGGAAACTTTTCTGAGTGGATATCGTACCGTCCGCCCGGCTATCACCTCCTGGTTGAATGAGATCCCGCGCTTTGTTAAGTTTATGTACATTTTCAAAATGGCACGGGATATGAACGCTCTTGTTCCTGCCGACCCAGCGCTTGATCCACCGTGGATGGCCGCGATGCGCGTAAAATTCGAGAACCGGTTTGCGGAGATGCGGGAAATATTTATACAGCCCTTTTAAATAGGCATCTCGGATATTCCATAGTACAATAAATATAAAACGTGAAACGTGATGAAATTTCGAACAAGGCATTCACGGTTCACGTTTCATATTATAAAATGCTGGTTTAGATTTACGGTGTTTTAACGGTCTAAAGGCCAAAAAAGATATGTTTACATTTTTGGGTCTGTGTCTAAAAATGTAAACGTATCCTCTTGGCATGGTTTAAGTTAGATTGACACTTTCCCCTTGTTTAGCCTAGAAATGTCAATCTGATAAGCAAGGTTTCTGAACCTTGCCATCCTCTTTTAACCTAAAGGTGAAATATGAAGGATAAAATTTCAGAAATTGAAACCCAACAACTCTTACTTAATGATTTTGATCCCGAAGTCAGGGCTGATGCCTTGATGAGTCTGGTGCATCTCGCCGAAACCGGACAAATCCCTCTGGAACCGGAGAAAGAAGTCGCTAATATGCACTGCCATACCTTTTTTTCTTATAATGGTTATGGCTACTCACCAAGCGCGCTGGCGTGGCTGGCAAAGAAGCAAGGCTACAAGTTGATGGGTATCGTAGACTTTGATGTGCTAGATGGGGTAGAGGAGTTTCTCAATGCCTGTGATCTCGTTGGAGTGCGAGGCAGCGCGGGGTTGGAAACGCGTGTTTTTATCCCGGAATTTGCCAGCCGCGAGATCAACTCCCCAGGAGAACCAGGGATATTCTATTATATGGGCATTGGCTTTGTCTCAACTGACGCTATGGATCGGAATGGAACAAAAGCGACAGCGATTCTTAAGAGTATGCGCGAGCGAGCGGGGCAGCGGAATCGGGGTGTTATTAAACAGGTGAACGCTTACCTCGACCCGGTAAGATTGGATTATGACTGCGATGTATTACTGCTCACACCGGCAGGTAATGCGACGGAACGGCACATCTGCGCTGCTTATGTCAATCTCGCGCGTGACACGGTCACCGACCTTGCGGGGTTCTGGGCAGATAAGCTCAAGGTAGCAAGAGAACAAATTATTACTATTCTCGACGACGGCCCAAAAATTCAAGACCTGGTGCGCAGCAAGCTTATGAAGCGCGGTGGAGTGGGCTATGTCCAGCCTAGCCCAGATACCTTCCCCAGTGTGGAAGAAGTGAACACCGTCATCATTGCTGCCGGCGCACTCCCATGTGCCACCTGGCTGGATGGCACATCGGCAGGCGAGCAGGCTATTGAAGAATTGTTGGATTTGCTCATCGGTAAGGGCATTGTCGCTCTCAACATTATCCCCGATCGTAACTGGAATATCGCGGACCCGGAAACCAAAGCACGTAAGGTGGCAAATTTGTACAAAGTGGTGGAATTAGCCCAACGCCTCGACCTGCCGCTTAATGTGGGTACAGAGATGAACAAGTACGGCCTCAAGTTGGTGGATGACTTCGATGTACCAGAATTGGAACCTGTGCGCGAGGCGTTTTTGGATGGGGCATACTTTATCTACGGGCACACGGTGTTACAACGTACACTAAGGTTGGGGTATCAGAGTGATTGGGCCAAGTTTCATTTTCCTGCCCGGCGGGAGCGGAATGAGTTTTATACACAAATTGGACGAAAGGTAGCGCCGGGGCAGGCCATTTTAAAGCAACTGCAACAACTTTCTTCTGTAATGCAACCAAGTACAATTTTATCGACTATCGGAGAATTCACCGTTTCTGCAGAAAAACCCGATCTATAATTTATAAAATAAGGAGCCTAATTATGCACTTCACAGAACAATGGCACTTTCCCCTCCGGCGCACGCACACGGGCATGTTGCTCGGTAACGGCGTGATGGGGGTGATGATCTGGGGCGCAGACAACGTGCTGCGCGTCACGTTGAATCGAGGCGACTTCTGGGATCATCGTGGTGGTAAACCCTGGGTTGAGGGGATGAGTTACACCAACATCCGTCACTTGCTCGAAGCGGGTGACGAAACCGGGCTGCGCGCGCTTTTTGAAGAGGGTGAAAGCACGCCCGGTGTACCTCGCCGTCCCAGTCTCTTGCCGCTGGGCCGCATTGAGTTGGTACTGGCCTCTGAAATGCATCTCACCACCGGTACACTCGATATGCGTACAGGGCAAGTGGCCGTCTGTGCGGAGGGGCCAAGTGGCCCACAGATATTTACACTTTCTCTCTCTATGGACGCTCCGGTTCTACATATCGCCTTCTCTGATCATGTCGCGCCGGGCAGTATCATTGTTAAGCGCGTTACGTCCTGGGATTACGTTGGTGAATATTTGCGCGAGATTTCTTTCGAGGAACCGCAATACTTTGATAGTGACGCGCTTTCCGGCTGGGTACAATCCCGTCCGGTTGACCCGCCATTGTGTGTGGGCTACCGTGTTGACGACGCAAATCTGTGGCTCACGCTGTCCTATGGCGAAGATGCTGCCGGCGCGCAAGCCAATGCCTATGCCACCCTATTGCCCGCCATCACTGCTGGAGCTGACGCACACCACGCTGCCACCGCTGTGTGGTGGGATACCTATTGGCACGATGTTCCCTGCCTTGACTTACCCAACGCCACACTTGATTTCCTCTACACTTACGGGATGTTCAAATTTGCGGGACTGACCCATCCCGAAGGTATTCCCGCCGGACTGCAAGGCCCGTGGATCGAGGAAACCAATATGCCACCGTGGTCGGGTGACTACCACTTCAATATCAACGTGCAAATGTGCTACTGGCCCGCCTATCGCGGCAACCGGTTGGCGCATCTCATGCCACTTTTCGAGATGATTGCATCCTGGCAACCACAGTTGCGCCAAAATGCTCGTATCTTTGTGGATGCTCCGACATTCAACGGAGACGTGCCATTCAGAAATGGCGTAATGCTACCTCATGCTGTGGATGATCGTTGTACTTGTATGGGCGGTTTCTGGACAGGTTCGGTGGATCACGGCTGCACGGCCTGGGTTTCGGAAATGATGTATCGCTACTACATCTATTCCGGCGATGTGGATTTCTTGCGTGAGACCGTCTACCCGTTCATGCTTGGCGCGATGCGCGTCTATGAAGCGATGTTGGAACGCGAAGGAGATGCCTGGGTGTTGCCGGTTGGCGTATCACCGGAATATCGCGGCGCAGCGATGAACGCCTGGGGACGCAATGCCAGCTTCCAATTGGCCTGTATTCATTGGTTGTGTGAACATTTGCAAAAGGCCGCCACTGTATTGGGTGAAATTCCCGATCCCCTCTGGGAGGATATTCGCCAAAATCTACCTCGCGCCGCCCTCATCGGCTCTGCCGGTGGCGAAGAGATCGCGTTGTGGGAGGAGACACCTTTAGAAGAAAGTCATCGCCATCATTCACACCTGGCCGGGATAGTGCCCTTTGATGTACTCGACCCTGCTGATGAAATGTGGTCCGCCATTTACGAACGCAGTTTGCGCACTTGGATTAAACAAGGGATGGGAATGTGGTCGGGATGGTGTGTGCCCTGGGCGGCGATGTTGCACAGCCGTTTTGATAATGGCGAGATGGCCGAATTATTGCTTGAAATCTGGGATCGTGTCTACACCAACGAAGGACACGGTACACTCCATGACTGTGTCTTCCCTGGGTTCACGCTCATCGGTACACCCGCGATAGTGCCTGCTTGGAGGACCTTCCCCCAGGAGAAGATGCAGATGGATGCGGGAATGGGGGCGACTGCTGCTATCCTCGATATGCTGCTCCACACACGGCGTGGTGTTAATTACATTTTCGCTGGTGTACCAGCGCGCTGGGCTAATGTGACTTTTAAAGGCATCCGCACCGAAGGCGCGTTCCTTGTCAGTGCAACGCGTGAAAACGGCATCCTGCGCGAAGTCCGCGTCTACAGCGAAAGCAGCGGTACCTTCCTCCTGGCAAATTCCTGGAAGGATGCGGAGTGCCCTGTATTAGAATTTAAGATGGAGGCGGGACAAGAGATTGTCATCACTGACGTGAATCGTAAAGGGTATATTGCATCTCAGTTAGAAACTATACTAGCGTAAAATGTAAGGATCCGCTTAGGTTTTATGTAACACGCCTAAACGTTGAAGTATCTACGCATTACATTTCACCCATCATGTTTCACGCATTAAAACTAAACTGAAAGGAGCTTACGAAATAATGAAAGGTATCATCTTAGCTGGAGGACATGGCACACGTTTGTATCCTATTACATTGAGCACAAGTAAACAAATGCAGCCGGTTTATGATAAACCCATGATTTACTACCCACTCTCGATGTTGATGCTGGCAAATATTCGCGATATTCTTGTTATCAGTACCCCGCAAGCACTGCCGCAGTTTCAATCACTGCTTAAGGAGGGTGACCAGTGGGGGTTGAACTTTACCTACTGCGCGCAAGCCGAACCAAAAGGCATTGCACAAGCGTTTTTGTTGGATAAGGCCTTTATCGGCAATAACCCTGTATGCTTGATCCTGGGCGATAATATCTTCTATGGGCATGGACTGCCGGACAAGCTTCGCGCTGCTGCGCAACTTGAAACAGGCGCGTTGGTTTTCGCCTACCCGGTCAGTGACCCGGAGCGCTATGGTGTGGTTGAGTTCGATGAAAATGGTACAGCCTTGAGCATTGAAGAAAAACCCAAACAGCCCCGTTCTCACTTCGCCGTGCCGGGCATCTATTTCTATGACAACCGGGTGGTTGAGATTGCCGAGAATCTCAAACCTTCAGCGCGCGGTGAATTAGAAATTACCGATGTCAATCTCACCTACCTGCGGATGGGAGAATTGCGTGTAGATATCCTCGGTCGTGGGGTGGCTTGGTTGGATGCGGGAACCCATGAGTCGTTGCTGGAAGCATCTAACTTCGTCCACGCGGTGCAAAAGCGGCAGGGTATGATGATCTCGTGCCCAGAAGAGATTGCCTACCGGCGTGGTTTCATTGATAAAGTGCAACTTTATAAATTAGCGGAAACCCTTAAAGGAAATGAATACGGTGAATATCTACTACGGTTGCCGGATAATATGATTTACGAGAAATAAATCATTGGGGTTATCTTAATTGGAGGGTATACCATTATGAGAAAGGAAGATATAGTGTTACATACAAAGACGTTTAGAGGCATGAAATACCGGCGATTGGGTAAGTCTGGCTTGTGGTTGTCGGAGGTGGGCCTGGGATTGTGGAAATGGGGGGATCCCGTTTATGACGGCTCTCGCGTCGGTGAACATGAAGGGTTCCAGATACTTGACCGTGCATTGGAATTAGGTGTGACGCATTGGGATACTGCGAATTCCTACAACGCGGGATCGGGCAACAGTGAACGCATGTTAGGTCGCTATTTCAAAAGCCGGGGGGGGCGTGCGCGGGATAGCGTGGTGTTAGCCACCAAAGTCCGTAACTCGGTGCGTGATGAACACGAACTGGCACGCGATTTCTCACCTAACGAGAGTGGCGCGTCACGCAAATATATTATCCGGGCAGTGGAAGATTCCTTGCGCCGTCTGCAAACCGGTACTATCGATCTCCTTTACCATCACGCGCCGGCGCTATTGCCTGATGCTTCCTGGGAAACGCCGTTGGATGAAACCTGGGACGCGCTGAATACCTTAGTCTCACAAGGTAAAGTGCGTTATTTAGCCGTCTCCAATCGCACTAGCGCGCAACTGGCCGTCGAGAGTAGTGCGCTGGCCGCAGTTGCCGTCAATCCCTCGCGGCGCATCATCGGGGTGCAAAATGCGTATAATGTGTTGCAACGTCCGAGAGTGGCGGCTCAAACAGGAGCCACCCTGGCGGATGAAGCAGATTTTCTCACTTACTTAGCTGAAAATCAAATTGGCCTGATCCCTTACATTCCCCTGGCTGTAGGATTGCTCACAGGGCGCTATCGCAAGGGCAATCTGGATAATGCGGGGCGATTGATGGAAGAAAGCTGGGCTAAAGAATTTCTCACCGAGGATAACCTTGAGCGGGTGGAGAACTTGGTCGTTATTGCCGAGCGCAAAGAGTGTACGTTGGCCCAACTCGCTATCGCCTGGTTATTGGCACATGATGTAACGACATCGGTTATCGCGGGTGTGACCAAGATGGCACATTTAGAGGATAATGTTGGAGCCATTAACGTAATTCTTACCGCTGAAGATATGGAGGCTATAAACATGTGATAGGCTATCTTATCGTTATCATAATTTATCTACTGACTGCGAATGACGCTATCGCAATAAATTCTGCTCCCATATATACTACCTCTATACCCGTCACCGGGATGGTGCAACTTCCATCGGGCTTTCCCCGACTGGGTATGTGGTGGCCCGATCTATGGACACAATCCCTGGACGATATCGCGCGTTACGATTGGGTCGCGCTGTGGCCGGGCACAGAACAGTTTATTCCCGACCTGCGCGCGCGTAACCCTGATATCCTGTTGCTCAACGCTACCAATGCCTGCGAGCTGAGTTATTATCCCGGATCAAATTTAGAGCCATGGGAGATAGCTCAGAATGAGGAAGTGATCAAAATTCCGGCAGCGTGGTTCTTGACACAGGTCGGTTCTGAGTTAACCCAGGCTGTGGATGCGAACGAGACATTATTTCATGTGACCGCTGTTACGGCGACCGATGGCGCGGAGACTTACGCACTGTTTGTGGAAGGGGATACCGCGTTAATCGAAAGTGAAAGCGTCTACATTGAGGCGGTGGATGCTGTCAACAAAACCCTCACCGTACAGCGCGGTTATGTCCGCCCGGCAGGAACTCATGCTGCCGGTACACGTATCGCGGCTCACGTGACCTTCTGGCCCGACTCGTGGGTGCTTAATGTGAGCACACTATCCCCCCAAGCTATCATCAGCCCTACAATTGGCCCGGAAATCTGGCCCGATTATAATGCCCGCCGCGCCATAGCCTTAGTTAATGCCGGAACCGCGAGTCCGGGTGAGAGTTGGGATGGTATTTTGTTGGACCGCAGTGATGCCGATGAGAGTTGGCTTATCGGCAATTCTACTGCCCGCACCCTGGACCCCGATCAATCGAATACACTACTCACTAATTATGATGACTTCGATGCAGCCTGGAATGCAGGCCTACGCCACTATGAGCAGGTTATTCGTGAGGCTATTGGAGTGGGCAAGATCATTTTTGTCAACTGGGGCATGGCCAATTATGAGGTACTCAATGGCAACAATTTTGAAGGCTTTCCGATGGAGGATGGCACCGCATACGGTGTGTCCTGGAAACAGACGGTCTTCGGCCCGGTGGATGGTGGTAGCTATTTTGAGTGGATGGCGCAGGCACAATCCCCTAATTTGACCATGATCGAGACTTATGAGGACGACAGTGGCCCTGATCCTACAGATGATGGCAGTTATGATAATCCCTGCGATGACCCGGGCTTTGTTCCCAACTACCGGAAGTTACGCTTTGGTCTGACAACCGCCCTGCTTAACGATGGCTTCTTCAGTTATGAGATCAATACGAACGGCCACGGGGCACTCTGTTTGCTCTGGTTTGATGAATATGACGGCGCAGGACTCGGTCGGGGATATTTGGGCCAACCGCTCGGTCCGGCCCGTCAGGCTTTACCGGCTCTGACCACGTCTAACTTATTGGGGGATGGCACGTTCGAGCAGGGGCTGGGCGAGTGGGACCTATGGGCGGCTGAAAGCTATACGGCCACATTCACGACGGATGCAAGCACCGCGGCAGAGGGAAATGCCTCTGTTAGAGTGGATGTAACGCAGAGTCAGGGAACTGACTGGGAGGTGGAGTTTTCCAAATCCCCGGTTAACATTATCTCCGGCACAGAATATACACTTTCCTTCTGGGCCAAAGCCAATGGTGCGTGGACTATTGCGGCAGCAGTGCAACAGAATACATCTCCATGGAACGAGTATCTTGGGTTTGAGAGCATCGCGCTGAGTACGACGTGGCAGATGTATGAATTCAGTGGGGTCGCGGCTGGTAGTGACCCGGCAGCAGTGTTTCACCTGGAGGTGGGAGCAACTACGGGATCTGTCTGGTTTGATGATGTGCGTTTGCAAACTGGCGGGCGCGATGTATGGCGGCGTGATTATACGGGCGGGGTGGCGTTGTCCAATGCTACCGCGAGTGTACAAACTGTGCCTTTAGGCGGTACGTACCACAAGCTCCGGGGAACACAGGTTCCGGATGTGAACAACGGTCATATTGTCACACAAGTTGTGCTTCCGCCGCTGGACGGCATCATTGTGTTACGGATGGGACATCAGATGTATCTGCCGGTTATATTGAAGTTGAGTCATTTGTAAAGTATAAGGGGAAAAAGCATGGGGGAAGTTCATAATCGTCCGGTTTGGAATTTGCGATTTTTTGACTTTCCGAATTCAATGGAGAATATCTTAACGATTTCCCCTTGGCGTTGGCTATTACTGTTAAGTCTGTTGTTGCTCAGTCAAATGCCAACCGGCACATTAACAGCAGTTACATTGCGGGAAATAGAGTTACCCACGCAAAAGGCCGTTTTGCTGCTATTCCCTTATCAATTTGATTTGCCATCTTATACGTTAGCATTGCAAGCGATTCGGGAAGAATTGGGTCAGGCAGATGATTTAGCTCTCGATCTATACTATGAGTATTTAGATCTTGCCCGTTTCAGCGATGAGACCTATCAGCAAGAACTTTTCGCACTGTATACACGCAAATACCGCGATAGGCCGATAGACTTGGTGCTGGTTAGTAGTGAGCGTATGCTAAATTTATGGTTGGCGCAGCGCGCGGACATTCTTCCGGATACGCCAGTCATTTTCTATGACATTGCCACCGAACAGATAGCGACGTGGCAGCTTCCCTCCGATGTCACGGGAGTCACAGGGATTGTAGATAATCAGCTATCTGTGCAGTGGATCCTACATGCATTCCCCGGCATCACTGAAGTTATTCTCGTATATGGAGTGGGCGCCGCGGATCGCAGTTACCTGGTGCCAGCAGCAGATTTAAAGGCGGCATTACAGGATCAGGTGCAAGTAACGGATTGGTCTGATTTACCACTTACGGAGATCAAACGGCGCGCAGCGATGTTACCCCAAACATCAGTAATAATGTATCGTTTGATGTTTGAAGATGCAGCCGGTATTACTTACCGTCCCATTGATGCACTGCGTGAACTGGCGATGGTTTCATCCGTACCGGTATTAAGTAGTTACGATCAGTTCATCGGTACCGGGACGGTGGGCGGGTATATGTATAGTATTGAGCAACAAGCCCGTGCAGCCACGCGATTGGGATTGCGTATCCTGCGCGGCGAGTCCGCGAGTGCCATTCCGGTCCTAACCGAAAATGGTGATCGCTTCATTTTCGATCATCTGGCCTTACAACGTTACCGTATTCCACTATCTACCCTACCGCCAGAAAGTATTATCAAAAACCGGCAGTATTCCACTTGGGAACTTTACCGATGGCAGATTATCAGTGTCATATTCGGATTTGGTGTATTGTTGGGATTAGTGATCATTTTGACCCGGCAGACGCGACGGTTACATCTGGTACGTCAGGATTTGATGGAACTCAATGCCGATTTGGAGTTCCAGGTACGAGTGCGTACCACTGACCTGCGCCGGAGCAATCGCCGTCTGGAACAGGAAATCGCAGAACGCACACAGATCGCAGAGCAGTTGCGTTTTCAGGCTATGTTATTAGAACAAATTAAAGACTTGATCATTGCCACAGATTTGGAAGGCCGGATTACCTATGTTAATGATGCTGTTATTCAACAAACCGGACGGTCACACGAGGAATTACTCGGTACAACAGTGCATATTCTGGGTGAAAATCCGGATAGAAGTGTCATCCAGGATGATATTGTTTATCAGACCCTTCAACATGGGGCATGGCAGGTGCGGGTGATCAACTACAATCGCCAGCATCAAGAATTTATCCTGGATACACGTACTTGGGTGGTATATGATGCAGAGGGGAATCCTACCGGTATGGTAGGCATTTCTACGGATGTGACAGAACAAGTGCGGATTGAAGAGGCTTTGCGTTTTACACAATTTGTTGTGGATCACATGGTCGACGCTGCATATTGGGTGACTGCCGATGGACATGTCGTTTACGTCAATGAAGCGGCTTGCCGGTGTATGGGGTATACGCACGAGGAATTGCTGACGTTAGGTGTTACCGACTTAGTTTCCGATTATACTGATGCACTATGGTCTGTACTTTGGCAGAGACTTAAGCAGCAAGGAGCATTGATTTTTGAAAGTTTGTACAAAAAGAAAGATGGTATCATTTATCCGGTGGAAGTGCGCACCAATTATGTACAATTCCAGGGGCAAGAGTACGCTTGTGGAATTGTGAGCGACATCACCGCGCGTAAACAAACAGAAGAAATTTTACAACAGGCTAAAGCTTTCGCTGAAGAACGCACTCAAGCCGCGGAAACTGCGTTGCGTCTAGCCGAAGCTGCCAACCGTGCCAAAAGTGAGTTCTTGGCAAATATGAGCCACGAATTGCGCACCCCCCTCAATGCGGTTCTGGGCTTCAGTGAATTAATGACGCGTGATCCGAATCTCATTCAGACACAGCGTGAAAATCTGGAAATCATTGAGCGCAGTGGAGAACATCTGCTTGCACTCATCAATGATGTTCTTGACCTGTCCAAGATTGAGGCCGGGCGGATTGAGTTACAACCGGAAGTCTTCGATCTGCACGAAATGCTTCTGGGGTTAGGTGAGATGTTCAGCTTGCGCGCTCAACAGAAGGGATTGACTGTGGTCTTTGATCTCACACCGGATGTCCCCCGTTATATCCGTGCGGACGTGGGCAAGTTGCGCCAAGTACTCATCAATTTGCTCAGCAATGCGATCAAATTCACGGATAAAGGCGGAATCACTCTGCGGGTAACCGTCACGCCTTCAAATATGGAGTAGGAGCTTTGGTAAAGCGCGGGCGTCGAAAAACTTTTTATACTTACTTCCTATTACTAGAAGTTAGCGCGCTTATCCTGACAGCCATTATTCTGTCGGCCGGCATCTGGATTACACTTGAATGGGTCAATCGTAGTTACTTGGAATTGCATCTGGCCGATGCAGACAAAGTGACATTCTTCCTGAAAAGTCAGCTTACCGAGGCGAGTCGAAAACTTGACCTTTTGGCGACCCTGCCCGAAGCGGAGCGACTGACCATTGCCCAAAGTATGTTCACGGATTATTCTGATCTCTACCAGTTAGATACAGAATTCCGAGTAGTGCAAGTTTACAAGGCTGTGCCGGGTAGTTTGGTATTTCCTGGTTTTTCCTTTTCTGGGGGAAAATTGGGGAGTTATTTAAACAGAGGGGTAGGGAAAGATCTTTTTTCTGATATTATGCGAGGATATGAGGATGATACTCCTAGTATTTATTATGCTTACCGGCATAACGAAACTTTGTATCTAGGCCGTATGAACCTTGCATATATCCAGGAATTGATAGTGCAACACTCCCGATTTTCTGGCACCCCCGTGATGTTAATTTCGCAAGATGGCCTTGTGATAGTCTCTTCGGATCCTGAATTGAATTTGTATTCCTTCGACTTAAAAAAATGGACAGGGCCGGTCTCTATGCGCCGCACCCTAATTGTGGGCGGACGGCATTGGATACCTCTCATTGCCGAAGAGCGGGCTGTGGGTGCCAATGTATTGCTTCTAATTCCTACAGATTTGCCTATGACCTTGCAGCGGTTGCTGGTTCTTTTCCTGTCAGGGCTGTTGGGGGGATTGATGCTCCTGGCGGGTATCAAAAATCGTCAGATTGCGCGCTCTGTTCTTCTGCCTATCTCCCAATTGACGCATAAATTAGAAGCGTTAGAAAATGGACGTCTTCCTGATACTGATGAGAGCATTCATTACCGTTTTGATGAACTTACCAGCATCCATACCCGCTTTCAGACTATGGTGCGGGCAATTATAGCCCGTGAGCAAAATTTCCGTGCCAGCGAAGAGCGCGCTTATGATATGGCCCGGCGCATTGAAGCCATCAACCGTGTATTGCGCGAGAGTGAAGAACGTTACCACAGTATGTTTAATAATAACTATGCAGTGATGCTGTTGATTGACCCGGAAACGGGGCGTATTGTAGATGCGAACTTGGCCGCATCCGCGTACTATGGTTATACGCGTGCGGAACTCACGACGCGGCTTATTACTGAGATTAACATATTGTCCGCAGCACAGGTCTACGAAGAAATGCAGCAGGCCAAAAGCGAAGCTCGCCGCCACTTTTTTTTCCGTCATCGTCTGGCAAGTGGTGAGGTGCGGGATGTGGAGGTGTATAGTGGTCCAATCCAGATGGGGGAGCAACAGTTGCTCTACTCCATCGTTCATGATATCACGGAGCGCAAGCGAATGGAAGCTGAATTGATTCAAGCTAAAGAAAATGCCGAAGCTGCCAACCGTGCTAAGAGTGTATTCTTGGCAAATATGAGCCATGAATTGCGTACACCGCTCAATGCGGTCTTGGGGTTTAGCGAATTGATAAGCCATGCTCCTAATTTGACACAGGAACAACGTGAAAATTTAGACATCATTGAACGCAGTGGCGCACACTTGCTTGCACTTATCAATGATGTGCTTGATCTCTCGAAGATTGAGGCTGGACGGGAAACTTTGCAGCCAGAAGTTTTTGATTTACACGAGATGCTTTTAGGATTGGGGGAAATGTTCAGCCTGCGTGCGGAACAAGGGGGACTGACTATGGTATTTGACTTTGCATCAAGTGTGCCGCGCCATATTTATGCCGATCAAGGCAAACTCCGGCAAATTCTTATTAACCTTTTGGGAAATGCAGTCAAGTTTACCAGAAAGGGAGGGATTACGATGAAAGTTGAGAATAGAGAATGGAGAACCGAGGAGCGAAAGTCACAGACTGGAAATCAGGAAGTGAGCGATGAGAATCAAGGAACTGATTTTCATTCTTCATTTTCTATTCTTGATACTCCTCCCCCCATTCAGTTGCATTTCGAGGTGAAGGATACTGGCGTTGGCATCGCACCGGATGAGATAGACAAAGTTTTTGAAGCCTTTGTACAAACCGAAAGTGGACAGCTATCGCGGCAGGGTACAGGACTGGGGGTACCCATCAGCCGCGAATATGTGCGGTTAATGGGTGGGGATTTGACAGTGCAAAGCGAGGTTGGGGTTGGTTCCGTATTCTCATTTGATATCCAGGCGGAAGTTGTAGACGTGGCTAGGGAAGTAGATGCTCGCACTGCGCGCCGGGTTATCGGACTCGAACCAGGGCAACCGGTTTATCGCATCCTTATTGTAGAGGATGATGAAGCCAGCCGCGTGTTGTTGGTAAAATTATTAACACCACTTGGATTTGACGTTTGTGAGGCCGTCAATGGTGAAGAAGCTGTTGCTATATCGGAAAGATGGCAACCACATCTTATCTTTATGGATATGCGGATGCCAAGGATGGACGGGTACGAGGCAACGAGGCGGATCAAGTCCAGAATCAACAAATCGAGCCATCAGTATCCCATTATTGTCGCGTTAACGGCCAGCGCGTTCGAAGAGGAACGGGAAGGTATTCTTGCTGAAGGCTGTGATGATTTTGTGCGTAAGCCATTCCGAGAATCTGCGATTTTTGAAGTTCTGACGCGCCATTTGGGGTTGCGTTTTATCCATGCCTCGGTGGAAGCGGAAACAGCAAGCTTAACAACTCACGCTGAGAAGGTATGGCCCGGAAATGATAAGTTGGATTCCGATATTATTGAAGCGCAAATCAAAGCCCTCAATCCCGCGTGGATTGAAGAGATACACCAGGCGATCCTGGAGGGTGATTTGGAATGGATGGAAACTCTGATTGTACAAATAAAATCGCAGATGCCGCAATTAGCCGGACAATTGACACAATGGCTTTATAATTTTGAATATACTAAGATTTTGGAGCTTATTCTGCCAGGAAATAATTTATAATCTATATTGGGGATGGTTCAAGTTACCTTTACACTTTTACGTTTGAGAGGGCATAAAGTGTAAGGGTAAAAGGCAAGATTTCCGAACCTTGCCCTATATTGGGAGAGAATCAATGGAAACATCAACCGAGAGAGAAAATATCCTCATCATAGATGATACGCCTGCAAATTTGCGTTTGCTCTCACAAATGTTGGGGCAGAGTGGCTATAAAGTACGAGCTGTGACGGATGGTGAACGCGCGCTGGCAGCGATTGAATTGAATCCACCGGACTTGATCCTGTTGGATATTATGATGCCGGGTCTAAATGGGTATGAAGTATGCACCCGTTTGAAATTACAGCCCAAGACGAGGGAAATTCCCGTCATTTTCATCAGTGCATTGGATGAACCACTAGATAAAGTTAGGGCTTTTACGGCCGGCGGTGTGGATTATGTAACCAAGCCCTTTCAATTGGAGGAAGTATTGGCGCGGGTTGGGACTCATCTGTACTTGCGTAAACTACAAATAGATTTGGAAGAAGCCAACATTAAATTGGCCGTGCAGAATCGTGAATTGCAGGTGCGCAACACTGAGTTACAGGCAGCCTTGGAAACAATCAAAACCCTGAGTGACTTGGTGCCGATCTGCGCTTGGTGTGGGCGTAAAATCCAAGATGAACAGGGACAATGGATTGAAGTTGAACATTATATTGAGGCTCATTCTAAAGCGACATTTACCCACGGTATTTGCCCGGAGTGTCTACACAAACTAAAGCCAGGAGGTCATTAAATGAAACAATCGCGTGGAACAAAAACGATTATTTTCGTTATGACCGGGTCGGGCTGATAACGGCTGAAATTGTGTTATGATAGAGCTATCGCTAAAAGAGGAAGAAAAGATGCCGATTATAGAACAAGATTTTATGACCTTGACGCAAGACCTGGATGTAGCAGCTTTCTGGGAAGAAAATGTACGTTGTCAGATGTTCACGACGGATAAACCCCGCTGTGCGCTTTCGTTTTCTCCTGATGACCATTGGATTTTCGAGTTTATGGAAGTGCCGTCAACGTTGCGCTATTACCGGGACAAAACTTACCGGGATACACTCCATCGGGAAACGAATACTATCACCCGACAGTATGTGGGCCGTGCTTTCTTCGATGAAGATACCTGGGAACACGAACCCAAGCGTATTGAGAATCTTTTCGGCTGTTATTTTACTTATCACGAGGGTGGCACGCCGTGGCTTACACCTGTGACGGAGGATCCTGACGAGTTTTCCCGTGTACTGGATGAGGCGGAAGCCACCGACTTGCGCACTTGGGCCTTGCCGGGACCCTATCTTGAGGAATGGGAGCAGCGCAAAGCAGCAGGTAAACCGTTGCCCAAACTTGGCACCGGGAGCCGGGGGCCGGCGACGATTATGACTTCAATACTCAAACCGGAAACGCTTTTTTTCTGGATGTATGATTATCCTGCCCTGATAGTGCGCTTCCGCGACATCTTAATGGAGAAGATGGTGGAATTCAACACGATTTTACGCGAGTTCAGCGGTAACACTGAGCCGGGATGGTGGATTACTGACGACAATAGCGCGCTTTTCAACCGCAAACTCTACCGCACCTATTGCTTCCCGGTGCTACGGCGTGTGATGGATGTGATGGCGCCGTTGGATGCGACAGGGGGTACCGCCCGCCCTGTTATCCGTTACCAACACTCCGATAGTGCGATGGGGCATCTGCTTGATATGCAGTATGAGTTAGGTATTCGTGTTGTCAACTACGGGCCAACTTTGGACGCGGGCCTCATCCGCGAAAAAATGCCCGATGCCTATATCCAGGGCCAGATGCCGCCGATGTTACTGCGCAATGGCAGCCCGGAGGAGATCAGGCAGCAGGTTATTAGTGACTTCGAGAAAGCCGGACGGACCGGGGGCTTGCAAATTGCCACAGCGGGATCACTCGCGGCGGGCACCGGTGTAGGCCGGATGCGTTGGCTGATGTGGGTGGTACAAGAGCATTGTCGGTATTGAGGATATAATAAGGGGTGTTTAAACACTTGTAGCTGGTGGATTTGAATAATGACCACAGAAGAGATCACAAGGAGATAAGAAAT
>JAFGFI010000281.1 GCA_016931185.1 Anaerolineae bacterium | reverse complement strand
GATCATTCGCCAGTGGGCTGAAGTGGGTGTCACATGGTGGGTAGAAACACGATGGGATGCACCGCGAAATGCAGATGGACTGGAGGTGGCCCGCAGACGCATCTTGCAAGGGCCGCCACGCCTGGAATAGGACAGGCGGTGGCTATAGGGCTGTGCCATGGCATCCAACATGCAGAAAATCGGTTACGTCGCGCTTCTGGTGCGGGACTACGACGAAGCGCTGGCCTTTTACACCGGCGTCCTCGGCTTTGATTTGCTTGAAGATACCGCGTTGGAAGATGGCAAACGCTGGGTGCTTGTCGCGCCGCCGGGACCTGCCGGAACGTGCCTGCTGCTTGCCAAAGCGTCAACGCCAGAGCAAGTGGCCCGCATCGGCGATCAAACCGGCGGGCGCGTGTTCCTGTTCTTGCACACGGACGACTTTTGGCGCGATTATCACGCGCTGCGGGCGCGCGGGCTTCAGTTCACCGAGGAACCGCGCCGGGAATCTTATGGCACGGTCGCCGTTTTCGTCGACCTCTACGGAAACAGGTGGGACCTCTTGGAGTTGAAGACGATATGAACTTGACATCGCGGCTTTACGAAACTGAACACGATCTGGTGGACATGCTGGATATGTTGATGGAGGCGCGCGCGCAGACCAGCGATTGGCGCTACGCGCACGTCGGCGAATTGCTGTTTGAGTTCTTCATGGTCGCGTGTCACCTGAACCCGCAAGAGCACATTCGCCTCTGGCACGATGACGCGGGCAAGCTGGTCGGCTATGCGATGTTGGGCGAGGACCCGGCTTTCAACTGGCAGGTGTTGCCCGCGCATGAATGGTCCGGCATTGAGGATGCGGCGTGGGACTGGGTGGAAACGCGACTCGCTGACCTTCGCCAGCGTGACGCGAAACTTTGGGGCGGCAATCTCGTTTCCGGCGCGCGGCAAGATAACGCCAGGCGTATCGCCTTCCTGGAGCAGCACGGGTTCCAGTACTGTGGCGACTTCCCTGAGGTGAACATGCTTCGCTCGCTGGATGAGCCGATTCCCGATGTGACGCTGCCCGCCGGTTTCGAGGTTCGCACTGTGGCGGCGGATGAGATTCCCAACCGGGCTGCGAGCCAACGCGACGTGTGGCTGCCGTGGACCGTCGGCGAGGTCAGCGACGAGGATTATGCCTATTTCATGCGGTTACCCGGCTATCATCGTGACCTGGATATCGTCGCCGTCGCGCCGGATGGCGTCATCGCCTCCTACGTCAACGGCTGGATCGACCCGGTCAACCGGATCGGCGATTTCGGGCCGGTCGGCGCGCTCCCGGCGTATCGCCGCCAAGGTCTGACGCGCGCTGTGCTCCTCGAAGGCTTGCGCCGGATGAAAGCGCACAGCATGAATCGCGTTTGTGTCTCGACCGGCATTTCCAACACCCCGGCGCGTAATCTCTATGAATCGGTCGGCTTCAGGGTGGTGAATCAATATCTCGATTATGTGAGGGTGGTATAAGCACTCTGGTAGTGGTGGTAAGAAAGCAGATCTCAAAGTACGGGAAACGTTGCAATCGGGAGAAGGGAAAATGGATTTGGTGAAAACAAACTCAGGGTTGCTATGTTTGCGAATTCATGGCGACAATATCATCGAGTGTGAACGCGGATTGCATCTGATCGCCGATTCTTTTTCTGCCGATGTTCAGCATGTGGTTAGTTCACCTTACATGCCCCGATATGAAGTTTTCGTTGACGGGATGATTCTATTCGATGTGGAGTTGTTGCCTGGGTATGAGCGATGGGAAATCAACATTCAGGATGTGTTTCTATCTAATGGCGCACCTTTGAGAGAAGCGCCCGATATAGTCATCACCAAGATTCTGGAGGGTGGAAATAGTGAAGAGATTTTGTTGGCCGTGGAGTTTTCGAGCGCCCTGCCTGCCGGTAACAATGCCTGGCAACGCAATGGTAGAGCTTTAGCTTGTGCTGTTGCAGGGGTTTCTTATCTCTACTTCACAGAAGTCGGGGGCGTCGAGCTGGGAGAAAATCGCAGGGTGAAAGCGCCCCGCTTTCCGAATCCCATTGTGCCATTTTCATATTTGACTGCCAGTGAAGCTTATCAAGTGTTGTGCTTGCCTGTTTACGCGCCTAGCCTTTCAAGTTCTGAAAGTATTTGTGCTCAGTTTAGCCAGGTTATCGGTGTTGAAGATGCCAAACAGGTGGTAAGGTGCATTCTTGAAGGCATTTTGCCTTGTGAGTCCCAGGAAATTCTGTTCCGAAAGGCGACTGCGCTGGTAAGTATATTGGCCGATAGTCGAAAACGCAGAGATACTTTCCGGGGCGACGAATAGTCAGAGTTTCTTCAATTGGATACCGGCGAACACAAAGCTGATTGGTTGGCACAAAAGCAGTTGGGATGGCAAAAGAAAAGAGCAAGCAAAGTCGAAACCACAGAAACATTTCAAAACCTCATCGAGCTATTTGCATCTATCCAGGCTGTTTCTGTGGGGGCTTCTGATATTCCTATTTGTTTGCTCCCTCGTAGCGAGCGTCCAAAACTCGCTGCAGGAATATCGGATTTATACGGCGACTCGATAGATCCCAAGTTTATCAAATGGCTTGGTTCTGATTCTGCATTGATTGTGGTGTGGCTCACGGGTTTCAAGCCTAGAGGCGATGATTCACGGCCAGACAGGGGGCTTGTACCATTGGCGCGGATGTTGTTTGGCGATGAAATTGAGATTCTCTCCATTGTTTCCGGCCCGGCCAAACCGGAGATGTGGCAAGTGTTACAGGAGAATGTAGAACAGCTCGCCCGGCAGAATGGATTGTGGGAAGCCGTGCTGCACTTGAGCAATGCCGTTTTGGCCGATAGTCCAACGTTGGTCAACAGACCGTTGACCTTGTTACTAACTCCCGTTCATAAGCAGAATCAAAACACGATTCGCTTTCCCAGTGCCTCGCCGGTGACAAGTTTTTCTGAGCAGGATGTGGATACGATTATACATTTGCTGTTTTCCACCCAGATAGAAGCAGGAATCTTTGAGGCTATGTGTAATCCGCCGGGAGGTGACTGGAGTGGTTTGTCTGTAATGGATTTTCAGACCGGTGAAGAATTTCGCTGGACTTCCTTACCGTGTGTCTCTGCCGTGGGCGGCAAACGACCAGACCATGTGATTCAGTTGGACTTTGCCGAAGCGGAAGCTACCTTGTTGGCAATCGAATCAAAAGATGTGCCAGGAAAAATACCGGCCAACCTGGGGCTTAACTTGAGAATCTACGTCGAAAAACTGTTGGGAATGTTTCCTGTAGCTGCGAAAGCAGTCGGTTCAGATTGGCGATTGTGGCAAGGCGACGATTTACCACTACGCAATGTGCGTATCATTTCGGGCGGCGCTTTCTGCTGGACACAAGAACGCGACTTGGCGCTATCTATAGATAAATGCCAGTTCGACTTTGTGATGGCGATTGAATTTGACTCAGTTGAAAGTCGGCCTTGCTCCATGTGATGGTTACCCCACTGGCCGAGTTCCTTTTGCCCAAAATTCATGACTTGGCGCAACGTTTCGGGGGGCGGCTCAAAGTTCAAGTACACTGACTCTATGACCGAGTCAAGGCTGGTTTTCATCAATTTGGTGAATGGGGAGTTGCCGGTCGGTAATCCTAATTTTATGGTGTATAAGTGAGAGGGAATGGATGATTCATACTTTCTTTCGCCAGCTAAACCGTCAAATGTCAGAATCCATTTAACGCCAATACGATTTAATCTTGCCAATTCAAGATAAAATTCTTCAAAATCAAAATCAGTTGGGATATATCTGCCTTTTGTGCCGTTGTAAGGTGGATCTAAAAATGCAAAATCGTCCACTTGAGCATCTTCAAGAGTCTGGCGATAATCGGCAACTACAAACGTAACGTTTTGAATGTAAGTGCTCCACTGATAAATGAGTTTCGACAGGCGTTCTGGCGCAATCCCAGGGCGGGTATGATGCAATGAGTTATTGAAGTCACCATTTTGTTAAAGCGAATTAACCCATTCACACAGGTTCGGCTCAAAAAAAGAAAATCATAAGGATTACGAGTAGAGTTGAATGAGTCGCGTATTTTGTAATAGGCTATGTGGCCCTCATTTTGCAATTGTTGCCAACGTAGACTATATTCTTGGATAGTGAGTTCTGGTTCATCTCGAATCGCTATCCATAGCTGTATGAGTTCAGGAATTACGTCGCCGGCCATACCAACTTCACTGGGTCTGAACGGCAACATAGCGCCGCTGCCCACAAAGGGTTCGAGGTAGCGTTTGGCTTCTGGCAGAAAACAGGACAAGATAGGAGCAATTTTCCGTTTACTGCCTGACCATTTAATGACAGGGTCAAGGCTTTGGACGCACCTTTGCATTAGAACAACTCCATTTGTAAGTCGGCGCCGTTTGTTTCCAGGTAAGCTGTTATGCGTTGGCAGGCCAAATCAAAATATTCTTGCTCGACTTCATAACCCACACAATCCATATCGTATGCCAATCCGGCAATCACATCCGTCCCTGAACCGAGAAAGGGTATCAATAATTGACCTCCGCGCAAGGCAGAGATAAGCAACATTCTTTCAATCAAGCGCAAGGGCTTTTGGGTGGGATGTTTGCCAAATTCCAGTTCATCAGGTTTCTTATTGTTGGGGATGTCCCATACCGTGCGTAATTGTTTGCCCGGTTCTTTGAGATTATCTTCCTTGAATGCGGCGGATTTGACCTTATCATAATTGAAATGGTACTCGCGCTTGTCTTTTCCGGTATGTACCCATAATATAGTTTCGTGGCTGGCAGTCAAACGGCGTCCCGAAAGATTGGGGAATGCATTGCGTTTATACCACACCACTTCATTGATAATCTCTAATCCGAGGATTTGACAGGCTACATTGACAAGGCCCGAATTATGATAAGTTGAGTGTATCCATATTGAGCCGGTAGGCTTGACCAGACGTTTCAGCTCATTAAGCCAAGAAAGGGTAAACGCAAAGCCGTCAAGACCATTGAACATATCCCAGTCGTGTGAGGCCAATTTCCAGGCGCCGCCAAAACCTTCGAGCGCGTGTCCATTTTCCAATTTCCAGGTAGCTTGGGTTGAAGCGCCATAAGGGGGATCTGCAATAGCTAAATCGAACGAGTTATCTGGCAAATCACGCACGCCTGCCAGCACGTCTTGAAGATGCAAGTTGACCTTGTCTCGTATAAAAGTTGGATGGTCACTCATGGTCATTTCCCAAATAAGCATTGATTCGCGCCTCGGCGATTTTTAACGCTTGAAGGGTGGTGGAAGTGGATGTATAGCTCGTCACGATTTTTTCGGCAATTGCCTGAGCCGCCAATTCTTCCAGAGGAAGATTGAAATACCAGGCGAGTCTTTCTAGTTGTGGTTCCGTTGGCAATCTGTCGCCATTTTCGATTTTGCTCAATAGGCTAGAGTCAATCTCGATAGCCGCAGCGACTACACGTAATGGCTCGTTACGTGCCCAACGTAAATCTCGTAGTCTTTCTCCTAAAGATTGTTCGGTTTCCATAATTCGTCTTGTCTAGTCTTGTATTGACGTAATTTGTCTAATTATAACAGAAATCACTTTAGTTGTCAATTGTCACAAAGGAACAGTCCATGAACCAAACCACGCTTCGCCAACAATACCGCACCGACGCCAACCTCAACGCCCGCATCGCCCTGCACCGGCGTTTCAGCGCCAATCCATACCCGTGGCATCGCTGGGTCTTCGATCATCTCACGCTGCCCGCCAACGCGCGTATCCTTGAACTGGGCTGCGGCCCTGCCGATCTCTGGTGCGAGAACGCCGACCGCATCCCCGCCGGGTGGGATATCACATTGACCGATTTCTCTGACGGGATGGTGACAGCAGCGCAGCGCAACCTCGCAGGGACCAGGCGCGCGTTCACGTTCAAGCAGGCCGACGCGCAGGATTTGCCCTTCGAGGCAGACACCTTCGACGCCGTGATCGCCAAT
>JAFGFI010000280.1 GCA_016931185.1 Anaerolineae bacterium | reverse complement strand
GGTGAACGCCAGTCGTTAATGGGTAATTCCTCTGAAAATAGCGAATAGCGAATTACGAATAACGAATTACGGATTCAATTTTCATCCACCTGCTGGTGAATTTATCTACTTTGTACCTCAATTCCATACTCCGCTGCTACTCTCACAAACTCTGCCATTTCTTCCTTCGTGGGCGCGACGAAATCTTTGGCTTTGTAGTCTAACCCCAGACTACGGTATTTGTCGCCGGCCAGCCGGTGGAAGGGCAGCAGGTCGAGCGTGGGGGGGGGAGCGGGACTGCCACTGGCTGCGCGCAATTCACCCAATTCGCGGATGTAGGCGGCAATCGCGCTGATGTCTTCTACCGTGGCGTTGACTGCCGGCACGACGGGGGTGCGGAAGATGACGGGTCTGTCCGTCGCCATTAACTTGCGGTGGTTGGCGATGATGCGTTCGTTAGAGACCCCGGTGACCGCTCGATGGATGTCCGGATCCATGTGTTTGATGTCTGTCATCACCAGGTCGGTGACCTCAAGCAATTTCTCCAACCGTTCCCAGACATAGTTGGCGTCGGTCTCGATAGCAGTATGCAGTCCTTCGGCCTTGCTGCGCGCCAGGATCGCGTAAGTAAAATCAAATTGCAGCGCGGGTTCGCCTCCAGAGAGTGTTACGCCGCCGCCGGAGGTGGCATAGAAGGCGCGGTCGGCCAGGACTTCGGCCATGACGTCATCAACAGTCATCGTGTCGCCTACCAAGATGAGGCTTTCCGCGTAGCATATTTCGGCACATTTCCCGCACGCGACGCACAACTCGCGGTTGAAGTGTTTTTGCCCCTCAATGAGCGTGTGTGCTCCCTGTGGGCATACCTCCAGGCACGCGCCGCAGCCAATGCACTTGTTTGGGAAGATCTGCAATTCCGGCTTTGGGCTCCACGTCTCCGGATTGTGACACCAGAAACAGCGCAGATTGCACCCTTTGAGAAACACCGTTGTGCGGATGCCGGGACCATCGTGAATAGAAAAACGTTGGATGTTGGTAACGATGCCTTGCATAATCATTAGTTCCTAATGAGAGAAAGCATAAAACATGGAGTGCAAATGTTAGTTGAATTTGCTTTATGATAAGAATTATGCATAAACTAATCGTCCGCGTGGTTCTGGGATAGCACGCTCTAATTCTAGCGCTGTTTCGATCCATTCTTCGATGATAATTTCTGCGTTGGATATGGCTTCTTGATAGGTTGCTCCATCTGCCATACAACCTGGTAATTCTGGCACCTCAACAATGTAAGCTGCATCTTCATCACTCCAATAGATGATCATTTCATAACGAATCATCTTCACCTCCTAATTTATATTTCAAGATCACGTTGCGGACTTGTTTCACCTGATAGGATTTGGCCTTTGATCCCCTAGGCTGAAGATTTAATATTTCTTCTATATCCTCTTGCGTGAAAATGTGATGGTCGCCGCGGATACGCTCTTCAAAGCCTAAATGACACAATAACCCACGTAATTCATCGAATACAATATTTGCATCAGAAGTTCCTCGCAAAATACGGTTTAATAGTTTTGCCCAACGTGTCATATATTTGTTTTATCCTTCTGTAATAATTCGATTCACTACCAATTGCCGGAACTCCGGCGAAAGACTGGCAAAGTACGCGCTAAAGCCGGTAACCCGGACGACCAGATCGGGATATTTGGATGGATCTTTGTGTGCCTCCAGGACTTTTTCGGCATCCATAATGTTTAGATTGATCTGTGTACCGCCCAGATCGAAATGCGTTTTGATGAGATCGGCCACATGATCCACGCCCCCCTCGTCTTTGGAGAGCGCGGGATCGAGTTCCATCTGCATGGGCGCAGTATTGCCGTAGCCTGGCTGCACAGACGCAATCGCTACCGCCATCGCGGTGGGCGCGCCGTCCTTACGGAAGCCGGGATCGGGATTGGACCCGTGAGCGATAGGCGCGCCCGCGTGCCGCCCGTTGGGAGTAGCCCCTACCCCCTGGCCCATCGGGATCGTATTAGCCCACGAGAAAAGACCGGGTAGCATGGTGAACCCTCCAGGGGTGGGGGTTTCCTTAACGATGCCGGTGAAGACTTGCGCGATGCGCGTGGCCCATGCATCGGCGTTTGCCCCGCCCGTACCATAGCGTGGGATACTCCGCATCATCAACCGCGCGCGTTCTCCTTCTGGGCCGGCCCAATCCGTGGCGATATAATGCGCGAGCTTATCCCACGTCAACTTGCCTTCCTGCTCGATACGCTGTTCCAATGCGGCAAACGAGTCCGCCACTGTCGCCAGCGCGGCCCCGTCCAGGCATAAATTGTAAAATTCCACGCCCCCGTGCGAGGCATCCAGTCCCCGTTCAATGGGGCCATGGCATAGCAAATCTATCACCAGTTCGGGGAACACCTTATACATATATTCCGTGTGGAAATCTAAACTGTCTGCAATTGCGCGTACTCCCTTCCGCAAGTGCTGCACATATAAATCCCATAATCTGGCCACACTCTGTCCCCCTTCTCTTGCCAGGGGCGGGGTAGAGGCCAAATCCGTAGTCATTTCCTTCCACGCTACTTCGAAAATCGCTGCGAAGTTAATTTTCACACAGTCATTGAGCGTATACTCTCGGCCTGGAATCGCGTTCCAGTGACAACCGGAGTAAGCGCGCTCATAACCCCATCCGATATCATATCCATTGCGGGCGAAGCCCTCGGCAGTCCGCTCTACCCCCAGGAATTTCGGCACGCCCTTCTTATCCTCGAACATGATCTCAACACCGCGCCGCAATAGGCCGGGGTCTACATTGCAACCTACAGCCACACCTACGTTGGCGGGAATTTTGAGCCGGTGCGCGGCTTCCAATATCAGGTACGAGACAGCGTTGGTTACGTCGCGTCCCTCGGCATCCGGCCCACCCACTTGTAGATAAGCCGTATCGCGCAGCAGCAGGCAAGCGATGTGGAAGATGGCTTCTTCGTCGGTCAACGTGCCAGCCGCGACTTCGCGCTCGTAGTAGGGCGTGAGTAACACGTCCAGCCGTCCCAGAGAACCACTGCCGTTGTACATCCGCGCCGCCATCTGGAACCATAATATCCACTGGCATACCTCGCGGAGAGTACGCGGCGGTTCTGCTACGATCCAATCGTTCACCTCAGCGATCTCTAGCAGGTTCTGGCGGAGCTGCGGGTCATCCTCATTCTCCGCCATTGCGCGCGCGGCGTCGGCATGGTGCTGTATCCAGGTCCGTATCCCTAATGTGATAGCTTCCAGGCCATCATAGAAGTCGGTCATTTCCTGGCGTGTGACCGGAGCAAAGCGTGTATCTTCCGGTGCCGGTATAGTTTCCAGGTTGAACGCGCGGAAATAGTGGATTTTTTCGAGAATCCCTCTCCATCCCAAATCCAGACCAATCTGCAAATCCTGGCAAAAATGCTGTGTTGCGCCGATGCCGGGATGTAACTGGTACTTTTGGTGTAACTCGGCCAGATCGGGGCGCAGTACACATGTGGCAAGATCGGGATTCCAGCCAGGCTCGCGATACGACGAGAAGTTGACCATATACCCGCCCGCCAGGGAACTCAGGGGATCAATATAGACCGGGTGGCTTTCCAGCAGCGCGCGGTAATTGTTGCCTACCGTCTTGGGGCCGAAGAATCCACGACTCTCGTGATTACTCTCCGGTTCGTACCCTTCCAACAAACAATCGGTTATAGGCATCCCCGATGTACTCATTGCCTGCACAATTTTGCGGCGGTCAGGGGGCGGCAAAATCAATGCCCAATCGTCGTGATCCATCGAGCCAATCACGGCTTGTTTCTCCTGCGTCTGGCGTAGTTTTTCCGCGCGCAGCACATCAAGACGTTCCTGATACGTGAGTTTTCCTATAGTATGTGTTTCCATGTTCTGCCTCCTACATTATTGGGGAGAAGAGAACAGGGAATGGAAGATCAAGGTCCATTTTGTTATCTTGTCTCCCCATCATCCTGTTACCTCATCCCTTTATCGTCCTTCAGTCTATCACTGTGAACCAGGGTGTCAATTTTGGAATCTAGCTACCGGACACTTTTTCACAGCAGGGTATTTAGCCGCAATTAGGTTGGATTGTGCGGCTAAAAGTGTAACTTTTGGGGTAGATATGTCATCCTAATAAAAAGTGTCCGGTAGCTAGTGTTTTTTCAAGTGGTGATAGTGCAAGCGTGGCCGGGAAGGAAGAAGAGGCGCAAGGGGGGACAGCTGTGGGTGATGGTGTTGTGTATGGGATTGGTCACCACTGGGATGTTAGTGGGGTGTGGCAGCGGTTGGGAGACCTTAGATGAAAGTATCCTGTGTACTGAGAAACCTGAGAATTTCGCCCCCCTCTCTCGATTATCCTATGATGTGACTATTCACGATGTGCAGGGTCCAACTGTCAATTTGCCCCCAGCGGTAGGACAGGACTTTTTTGAATGGTTTGTGTTTTTCAAAGTCGACCGCACGGCTGGAGAAAGCGGGTATATCATTCAAGAGGTTAATCATGATTTCAAATCTTATCGCAGTGATGGTAGTTTGCAAGCTGCCGCTACCCCGCCGTTGCGGTACTGGGAAGTTTGGGTGGTAGATAAGGACCAAATCCATACACACGGGCACTTGAGTGAAACTTCCTGGGATGACTACTTTTTCCAGCGGGGCAATCCCAGTCATAGCAAAGGCTACGTGGAAAATACATCAATTGTGCGTTTCTATGAAGGCATATTACCTGACTGTTTTGTTGCTGATAGCATTGCCTACGCAGGTTCGTTGTCAGCCAGTGAAACTGCCCCTGATTTTTGGGAGTATTCTGGCACTGTACATGCACTTAGACTGGAGTGGGATTTGACTGCCAGTGACGAGCAAAACTGGTGGTGGCGGTATACCGTGCGGCGAGGCAATCAACAACGTTCAGAGTCATGGGGCAAGATCCCGACCGACGGGCTAGCTCTGCCCTAGGTAAGAGGAGGTGAGTATTGTGGTACTTGATACAATGTTCCGCAAGGTGTTGTCGGTATTGCTCCTGAGCAGCATAGTGACTTTGCTCGCTTGCCAACCTGCGTTAAGAGTGTTTCCCACTGGCGAGATTTTTACCTTTGCTGTGGCTCCCAAGGGCAAATATCTTGCCCTTGGGGGATTACAGGGTGTATATTACTATCGCCTCAGCGATTTGCAGTTGGTCTGGGCCAAGTGTACTCACTATGCTGTAGAAAGTTTGACTTTCGACCCAACCGGGGAGCAATTGCTTGGTAGATTGGCCGATGAAGTAGATACTATTTTGTTGTGGCGTGTCCAAGACGGACGGCAGTTGCGCAAATGGGAGTTGAACTTCTCCACACCTCAAAGTACCCCATTGAACTGGTCACCCGATGGAGAAAACATCCTGCTGGAAAGAGATGCGGATGATCTCCTTTTGCTAAATGTAATATCAAATCAACAATATACCGTAGCCCGGGAAAACCATCTTGGGGTTGGCACTGGCCGTCACGACATCTTGTTCGGTAGTGCGTGGTCGCCTGATGGTCGGTTGTTAGCTTTTGGTACATACGACGCTACTATCGAGTTGTGGGATGTGCCCCATAATATCCTAGTATCTACTTTGCCCAGTACCAAGACTTACTTTACAACGGGTTTGGCATTCGATCCGACTGGAACAAAATTAGCGTCCAATTCGTTTACTCAAGAAGGGCTGGTCTGGGATATTGCAACCAGCACAGTCCTACTGGAGTTAGAAGACCCACCCATGACCTACTTAGACCAACAAACCACGCAACACACTAGTGGCGGCGGATTACTATGGTCACCGGATGGCAAATGGCTGATTTCTGGCACCCAAAGTGGGATCCTAGTCGTTTGGGATGCCACTACAGGTAAAATCACGCGCTTTTTGTCCGGACATACAGCACCAATCCTCGCACTTAGTTTTCGTCCAGGAAACGGTACTATACTCTCTGCGTCACAGAATGAATTGCTTGAGTGGGATGTAGTTACGGGACAATTACTACCTACATTTCAACCATTGTTTGTACCACAATCACCATGATCTGATACTACAGCCCCGACTGTCTGGGAAAGTCTCGCGCCGACGACTGGTTGTACTACCTGCCCAACGCCGCAGGTTACGTGCGTCAGGGCGTGGACGCGGACGGCGCAGTGGTCAGCGCGTGGCTCTTTGACCCGGATGGTACGGTGTTGGAAGGGCCACAAGGCCTGGTAAGCCACCTGGTGTGCAACGGGGTCTACGATGGGAGTACCGGGCTGCTGTACCAGGGAGGACGGTATTTCGATCCCCACCTCGTGTAGTGATCCTCCATCCGGTCCAACCCCGACGCCGACTCGGACAAGGACTTGTACGGAGTGCTGGCTAGTAGCAACCCCAACACCGAGAATATCTGCACCCG
>JAFGFI010000279.1 GCA_016931185.1 Anaerolineae bacterium | reverse complement strand
TCCGCCTAGCTTTCCCCTATATTTTGTCTTATACCCGGTGACGCGTCAAGTCTTTACTTCTTCCTCAATAGGGTGTAAAATGCGTAAAATGCGCATTTTATAAACTGGGGGGATCGATGACCTTGGTACAAAGAGTAAGCCGTACTGAATTGGCACGTAATACGCGGCGGATCTTAACGGCTGTGCAGCGAGGACACACGGCGGTCATTGAGAGTCATGGCGAGCCGGAGGCTGCGTTGATAGATATCATTGATTATCGCATCCTGCGAGCGTTTGCGCATTACTATGCCGGGACGCCACAGATCGATGTGACACAAGGGTTATCAGAACAAGTGGTAATTGATTGTGAGGACGCGGAGGAGCGTTACCGGCTGGTCTTATCACACTATCTAGCGGCGGCCATTAGCTTGGGCCGTGCTGCCGAATTGTTAGGTATGCCGTGGTTGGAATTGCGTTCTCGTTTTCAACGGTTGGATATTCCTTTGCGTACTGTCCCCGTGGATACTGAGGAAGTTTTGACCGATGTCCAAATGGCTGCTGTGTGGTAGTTGGGGCGGCTGCTGGTGAAAAATCCCATTATCTTGGATAACATCGTGCTGACTAACTTTGCTTTGGTAGGCCAAAGTGCGTTGGTCTTTCATTTGTGGGCAGACCGGGTTTACACGACGTTAGCCGTAATGCATGAATACCAAGTCGGGGCAGTAAGTGGCAATCTATCTCCTAATGCCTGGGGGGATTTGCCGACTTTGACGTTGACCGCGGAAGAAACTGAGCTAGCGCGTACATTTTCCTCACGTTTGGGTATTGGGGAACGGAGTTGTATCGCGGTGGCCAAACAACGCGTGGGATTGTTTGCCAGTGATGATGCTGATGCGCGAGCTATGGCCAAATTGTTGGATGTTCCTATCACGGGAACGCTAGGAATTTTGTTGCTATGTGTGCAACGGGGGATCATTTCGCTTGCGCGGGGGAATGTGTTGTTAACAACAATGCTCGCTGCTGGGTATCGTTCTCCTGTAAATGTGCTGGATGATCTGCTCGTAAAGTAACGCTATTGTATGCCACCCACTACGCCTACAACTGATGTTGCGAACCGGATCCCGGTCACCAGATCACCCGGTCATCCCCTCACCTACACCTGGGATAACCGGGGCAACCTGGTCAATGATAGTGTGTACACCTGCGATATCGCGGGCTGGATGGTGCAGTGGGAAACCATTCTTTCTGCTGAGATTATGAAAATTCAATCAAAACCTATCGCAAGTGACACAGTCCCTATTATTGCTCCTGTTTGGATGTTAGGGTTAGGGGTTTTGGCCGTTTCTAGTGCCTCGACGTTTGTTCGCCTGGCGCAGGGATCTATGACCTCGCTTGCGGTAGCTGCGTGGCGTTTGACACTGGCGTCGGTAATGTTGGCTCCTTTGGCTTTGCCGACGCAGTTTGATGAATGGCATAAACTAGAACGTCGAGAGTGGGGATGGCTGTTCGCGTCGGGCCTGTTTTTGGCGATACATTTTTACACATGGATTTCGTCATTGGCGATGACGTCCGTCGCTGCATCGGCGGTGTTAGTGGCTACCAATCCGTTTTTCGTGGGCCTGATCTCCTCTCTTGTCCTTAAAGAACGTATGACGCGGATGATGATCCTCGGCATGGGGATTTCGGTAATCGGAGCAATGATGATCGGACTGGTCGATTCCGATGCGGCTTCGCATCACCTGGGAGGAGATGTGCTGGCACTTATGGGGGCGTTGACGGTAGCGTGTTATATGCTTATCGGGCGAAAATTGCGTGCCCGGCTTTCCCTATTGGCCTATATCTTTCCTGTCTATAGCACTGCCGCGGGTGTGCTTATGTTAATGGCTTTGCTGACCCATGTACCTTTGTTGGGGTATCCCGTGCAAACATGGGTGTGGCTCATATTGATGGCCGTGTTTCCGCAGATTTTGGGCCATTCTTCGTTCAACTGGGCGCTGAAACATCTTCCCGCAACTTATGTGGCCCTGGCAGCATTATCCGAACCTGTGGGGTCCACTTTATTAGCCTGGCTGATTTTGAATGAGCCGCCGGCGTGGGGTATCCTCGCCGGCGGTGTGTTGATTTTGGTGGGAATTGGGATCGCAAGTTGGAACAGGGATTAAGTTAATTGTGTCTCTACCACATCTATTTTTTCCAAATCGTTGGTGCCCAATCCTAACTCTGCGGCGTTTTGAAACCAGGCTTCGGACATCCGGCTGGCAGCGGTGGGGTTGCCGCCGTCTGCAGTTAACCCATCGCTAAACAACTGGAACCCAACGGTATCGTGGGCTACAGGATCGAAGCTCATCAGGATGGAGTCACCGGTGTAGTCTGCATCCCAATAGGGAAAGGCATTTTTGTAATGGAGGCACGCGGCGAGGACGTCTCCGATAATTAAACGGGTGCGTTCGCGGATAGGAGGGAGCATATTTAGCTCCGGTAGTCCCAGATTGAGACTTTTGCCACTGTGGAAGTTCTGTGGGGACTGGATAGTTCCGTAATGGTTTTTCAGTGCGAAAGATAATCCCGTCAACATATGAGATTTAAGCACAGGCATGTTGATTAAAGCATCACAACTTAACAATACATTGCTTAACGAGACAGACTTATCCGCAATGCGCCAGTCCCGGCTATAGTCATTATCGGTCCCATAGCATTGTACCCCGGCCCCATCTTTGTTGACCGGATAGTTGGCGGTTTCCAATTCGCTGGTATAGTAATCGTAAATCACGATCTGTTCGGCAGGAATACCGGCTTCCTGTAGTGCATCAACAACGCCCATCACCAGTGGCATGTGCGTCCAGATAAGACTGTTGCGGAAAGCGTTGACTTTGATCGCGATGCGTTCTGTGGGTTTGAACAGAGTTTTCCACGCTTCCCGCGCGTCGTTTAGGCCGGTAAGTTGGGTGATGGAAGCGTCGAGCATCTGGCGGATTGCGTCAGGCACTAGCTCATTGCCACTCCAGACACCGGTATGGTGTGTGTGAATGACTTTACTTTTACCGGT
This sequence comes from Anaerolineae bacterium, assembly GCA_016931185.1. Taxonomy (GTDB): domain Bacteria; phylum Chloroflexota; class Anaerolineae; order B4-G1; family SLSP01; genus JAFGFI01. The sequence continues at coordinate 21,597 of JAFGFI010000279.1, read as the reverse complement.
AGCGGGATAACTTTTGATAAGTTCCGGTTTTTGGGGTAGATCAGTGGTAGGTGTAGGAATCATAGTTGCTGTGGGTCTCAAGGTGCGGGTGGCGGTGGGTTGTGGGGATTCGTTGCTTTCCGGGGTATCCGTTGGGACTTCTACCGTCTCTTGAGGTTCCGTAGGCGTACCTGCCGGATTTTGTCCACATGCCGTGAGGATACTGGCAGTGGCGGCGATTTTCAGAAATGCACGCCGTGACAGGATTTGCGGGGGCAATGGATTTGATTTTTTGGACTGAGCTTTTATAGTTGTCATATATTTCTCCTTCTCGTGTTTGATGTGTATTGTAAGATGGGTGATAACTTTGTCAATCAAGATGCAAGGTTTTATGGGCGCTATAGTGATTTGCTCGGTTGATCTTAGGATTTACAAGCAAGCTATGTAAGTAGCTACTTATTCGTTTTTTCTTAATCGTCATTTTTATTTGCGAAGGAGGTGGTAATGAGCGAATGTTGGAGTTGCCGCTCACTGTCTGGCGAGCAACGGATTTCACCCGGCCCGCCGGTTTATGAAGGTATGTATTGGGTTTTGGAACACGCCTATCCGACGGCTTTGAAAGGGTGGTTGGTGGTGGTTCTCAAACGTCACGCGGAAGCTTTACACGAATTGACGCCGGAAGAATTTTCAGAATTGGCGTTGATTCAAGCGCGGGCCTCAAAGTTACTTTTTGAGGTATCAGGTTGTGAAAAAGAGTATCTGATGTGTTTGGCCGAAGCGGAACATTTTCACCATATCCACGTGCATATTGTCCCCAGGGCGCGCGATCTTCCAGACACGGTGAAGGGGGCCAAGATTTTTGCACTCCTGAAACCGCAAGAGGATGAGGTTGTGCCGCCGGATGAAATTAAGCTATTTTGTGAGCTGTTAAGGGAGAAGTTTGGCAGTGTGTGAACCCGTAAACTGGCGAAAGGTAGTTGCAGGTTGTCCTAAATCGGCGAATCGGCGAGTCGGTGAAAGTCGCCCGCTGATTGCGCCGGATAGGCGCAGTTGTGACCGCCTGTTCCGGTTTTTGTGGATCATAGGGGCCGTGTTTTTTTGGGGGGGAGCATTGACCGTCTTTATGGCGTCTCCCACTACAATTAAGGCCGAATCCTCTCCCGATTTTGAAGCCTTAGCGGGGACCATAGGGCGCGCCGAAGCATGGTATCAGACACAAAGCTATATAACGCTTGCCTCCTTGCCTTCCCCTGCCCTGACGGCCTCGGGTACCATTACGCTGCCTACATATACATTCTACCTCCCTGCGGTTGCGCGCAATGATGGCCCGCCACTTGTGGAACGGCGCGCGATTTGGATCACGCGCTATGATTGGACAAGCCTCACCCATGCCCCCGCGCCAGAGGCGATTGATGGGGTGGTGGCGAACGTGGCCGGTGCAGGATTTAACACTATTTTTTTCCAGGTACGTGCTGCCGGGGATGCATTTTATACGCCTGGTCTGGAACCCTGGTCGGCGCGTTTGACGTCAGGCCCGGTCTCCATGACCCTGGGCGTTGACCCCGGTTGGGATCCGCTCGCGCGTATGTTGGCGCAGGCCCGCGCTGTTGGTATCGAAGTCCACGCCTATATCAATGTCTATCCGGCGTGGCTGTCGCCACCAAATGCAGCTTATGGACAGCTTTGGCCGCCTGCGACGACTCCTCCGCAGATGTTTGACCGGTTTACTTATGGAAGCGCGCATCCGGAGCATCCCGGAGAATATGGCATGGGATGGAGTTGGCGTCAGTATGATAGTACGCTGACCCCCATGCCGTTATCCTGGGGACAGTATCTGTGGGCCAGTCCCGGTGTAGACCAAGTGCAGGCGCATATTATGAATGTAGCGCGCGATCTGCTCGCGCGCTACGAAATAGACGGTCTCCACCTTGACCTGGTACGCTATCCGGGGCGTGCTTGTTCCTATGATCCTTTTACCGAGGCTGCCGTGGGGACGTTGGTGGGAGAGCTTCGCGCGCAATGGCAACGGGAGCGCATCACGACTCTCGTCCGTCACATTCACGATGAAGCTCAGGCTATGTGTTCGGGAGAGACGCTATGTATCCCGCCGGTGGTCTCGGCGGCTGTTTGTCCTTATTACAAGAATACCCTGGGACTAAATACCAGTTCCGGGTATGCGGATTACTACCAGGATTCTAAGGGTTGGCTGGCGACCGGGGCCATTGACGCCGTTGCTCCGATGTTGTATGGAAATGGCAGCAGTATCCCCGATGATTTCGATGCTTGGTGCCTGTTAGCCCAGGATTTTCTAACAGATAGCGCCGGGCGTGACGTCTATCCCGGTATAGGTGCTTATTACCCGGATTTCGAGGCGATTGCACAGCGTATTGCGTGGGCGCGCCAGGCGGGGGCGCCGGGACACGCTATCTTTTCCTATGCCGCACTTGATGCCCAAGACTATTGGGATGACCTGGCCTCTGGCCCGTATGCGATCCCTGCCCTGTTACACTAACCCCCCGGAATGTTTAATTTCTAACTCATTTCATATCTTATAACTCCCGGGGAACCCATACATGAATCAGTTGCCCTTCAGTCGTTTCTTCTAGTTCAGCCCATGAGGAGATGGGCAGTTCGATCTGGGCCAACGCTGCTGTCGGCAGCAACTCTGAAGCAGCCGTGAGGGTTTCGAGCAGCATTTCTAATCCTGGATTGTGACCTATCACCATCACGCGCCGATAAGGACTTTCCAGGGATGCAAGTGCCTGGACGTAATCTTCTGGCTCTGCTCCATAAAGACACGATTGCAGCTTGATGTGTCCTTCGTAGCCGCACGTTTCTGCCACCAAATCAGCCGTGCTACGCGTGCGCTTGGCCGTGGAACACAGGATCAGATCGGGAACCAGGTCTCGTTGTCGCAGTAGATCCCCTATTTTGACGGCGTCGCGTTCACCACGTTTTTTGAGGGGACGCTCGTGATCTGGCAGCTCTTCTTTCCAACTGGATTTTGCATGACGTAAAATGAGTAAGGTTTTCATAGTCACCTCCCTTGAAAATCGCAAATCGGCAAATTTAAAATTGGCAAATTGTGAAAACCCTTGAAAACTTGGTTTTGTCTTAAATTTTCATCCTACCGCTGGTGAACCGACGGTTAATGAGAAATTCTTCTGAATTTTTACAATTTTGAAAATCATATTATAATATATTATATGTTACAGAAACGAGGGTTTGGGTGTATTTTTTCGTTGACGGGCGTAGCCCGTCAACGAAAAAATACCTCTTTCCTGCGGCTTTAGCCGCTTTGCCGCCATCAATGGCGCCGTTTGCTCACAAAACTAAACACATACAAGTTTTTGAAGATATTTTTTCGTTTTCGGGCCGCGCCCGTCAACGAAAAAGACACTTAACTATTATATAGGAGGTTTTTAGAATGGAGTACACAAATTTAGGTCGCACAGGATTGCGTGTCAGCCGTCTGTGTTTGGGAACTATGAATTTTGGGCCACTGACGACGGAAGAGGACAGTTATCAACTTATGGACCGTGCTTTGGAACTGGGTATCAACTTTTTTGATACCGCCAATGTTTATGGTTGGAAGTTAGGTGAGGGGATAACGGAACAGATCATTGGTCGTTGGCTCGCGCAAGGTGGTGGCCGGCGTGACAAGATTGTGCTGGCGACAAAAGTTTACAATGCGATGGGGAACGCTCCCAACGAGCGGGGGCTTTCGGCTTATCATATCCGGAAGGCCTGTGAGGATAGTTTGCGCCGTCTGCAAACCGATCATATTGACCTCTATCAAATGCATCACGTTGAGCGCAGTACGCCGTGGGAGGAGATCTGGCAGGCGATGGAGCAGTTGGTGCGTGAGGGAAAGGTCCTCTACGTGGGAAGCAGCAACTTTGCCGGGTGGCACATTGCCAAGGCGCAGGCGGCTGCGGAGAGGCGGAATTTCTTGGGACTGGTCAGTGAACAAAGTCTTTACAATCTCTCGGCGCGGACCGTAGAACTTGAGGTCGTACCGGTGTGCGAGGATTATGGTCTGGGCCTGATCCCGTGGAGTCCGTTGGCCGGTGGGTTGTTGGGAGGTGTATTGCGAAAAATTTCCGAGGGCCGCCGCGCATCTGATCGATTGCAGCAGCGCATTGAACAACAGCATGCGCAGGTAGAAGCTTACGAATCTCTGTGTTCCGAGATGGGAGAGCAGCCTGCAGATGTAGCATTGGCCTGGCTGTTGCATAATCCGGTGGTTACCGCCCCTATCATTGGACCACGCACAATGGCGCAACTTGAGGGCAGTATGCGGGCATTGGAGATCGTCTTGTCTGAAGAGATACTGGCAAAATTAGATAAAATTTGGCCGGGTCCCGGGGGAGCCGCGCCAGAAGCGTATGCCTGGTAAATGAGTGGGTTTGTGTTGGATTTGGAAGGACGCGGGATGTAATTTCCCGCGTCCTTTTTTATAATATAACTTATGTTTCACACCACATGATTAGGATCCGTTATCCGCTGATCCTCGACATCCTTATCCCGCGATGATGCTTTCTTTTCCTCGATGAAAGCATCATACGCGGCACGATCTACGGGCAAGGTAACAGGCTGGCCTGTGTGCCCGGAGAGCAGGATGGCGTTGGCGAGTTCGAGGCTGTAAATAGCCTCCGGCCCGGGGGAGATCAAGGCCTCACCATACAGGATCGCGCGGGCGACATTGCGCACAATGACCGCGTGGCCCGTTTCGCGCTCTTCCAGTGGAACTTCCACCTCGTTGACTTCAGGGTGTCCCCACATTTGATCCGTGCCATCGGAGGTCGCGCGCACGCCGGGCACAACTTCCCAGAAGTGCAATCCCCGGTGGTCAAGTACCAGTTTTCCCTTTTCACCGCAAAGTTCGATTCGCAGCCCTGTGGGTGACTCGTTGACACTCTCCAGCATATAGCCAATCGCGCCGTTCTCATATTCCAGCAGCGCGCTGGCTTCATCCTCAACTTCGATGATATGCTGGCGCGTGTTGACCTGCGCGATCACTTTGGACGGCATTCCTGCCAGCCAAGTGAAAAGGTCCATCCCGTGAGGGGCCTGGTTGAGCAGCACGCCGCCGCCTTCACCCTTCCACGTCGCCCGCCATCCCGCCGAGTTATAATACGCCTGGCTGCGGAAGTGAGCGTCCACCAACTGCGCACGATATAACGGTCCTAGACGGCCTTCTTCTACCAGCTTTTTCGCGGCCTGGTGTACGGGCCGCGTGCGCTCCTGGAACATCACCGAAAAGACCACCCCCGTCTTTTCAGCCGTCTTGATCATCTTCTCTGCTTCTGAGACCTGCACCGCCATCGGCTTTTCACTGATGACGTGGATGCCGCGCTCCATTGCATCCACAGCGATGGGCGGATGGAAATAATGGGGCGTGGCGATAATCACCGCGTCCACCAAGCCGCTATCCAACAGCTCCGTGTGCGTGGTGAAGCCGGGTACATTGTATGCCTCCGTCGCCGCCTGCAATGCCTCGGGTGCGATATCGCAGACCGCCGTCAACTCCGCTTCGGGAACCCTGGGCATATTCCGCGCGTGCCCGCTTCCCATCCCGCCAACACCGATGATACCCAATCGTACTACGTTCATGTTTTTGCCTCCTGTAAGAATGATAACAACGAATTAAGAATGTAACGAATCATAAAAGTTGAGACATTCTTCTAATTCACCTTGTTCGCTATGGTGCATAAACTATTTAATCCTATTGTAGCATAGAAGCAAATGATTACCGTAGATTCTGTAGCCGCGCTATCCATAGCGTGTCCTGTCATCCCTTCCATCCTTCCCTCCGGTTTGCTTTCTCAATTTGCTGTGTTATCGTATGCTTTCTATACTGTACTATAACCTGAGAGGAACAATGCTCGATTTACTAAAACTGGTTTTACTGTTGGGGCTGATGGTGGTATTGTTGATACGGAAGTGGGACTTGGGGCTGGTGTTGCTGGTGAATACGGGATTAGTTGCGGTACTGTTTGCGTATCCGCCTCTGGCCTTGTTGAAATCTATAGGTTTGGGATTGATTGCTTCGGATACTCTGAATCTGGCGGCAGCGGTTTTCTTGGTGCTGATGCTGGCGGAGTTGATGCGCCGCACGCGGGCGATGGAGAAAATGGTGCGCTCGTTGCAGGTGGTGGTTCCTGATAGCCGGATTGTACTGGCCTTGATGCCCCTAATGATCGGCATGATGCCGATGCTGGGCGGCGCGATGTTTTCTGCGCCGATGGTGAATGAAGTGGGCACGCGCCTGAATCTTACGCCCGATCGCAAGACGTTTATCAATTACTGGTTCCGGCACTCGATGGAGTATGTTTTCCCTCTCTATTCTTCGCTGTTGATGATTGCCGCGCTGCTGGAGGTGTCCGTTTTTGACTTCGCGCGTGTCTCGTGGCCGTTGACGGTCGCCGCCCTAGTGGGTGGGATTATTTGGGGGCTGGTGGGAATCCGCCCAATCCCATCGTCTCATGAGGTTGAGAACAAGGAACAGGTGTGGCGCGAGTTGTTGAGTGGAATATGGCCAATGTTGCTGGTGATCTTGTTAGTCGTCGTGTTTAAATTCAATATGCTGCTCAGTCTTATCGGTGTGATTGGCTTACAGCTCACCGTCCATCGCATTGGCCCCGGTCAATGGGGGGACGTTATCAAGTGTAGTTTTCCCATTCACACGTTTTCTGCTATTTTGGGTGTAATGGTTTTCAAACATGTTTTGGAGGACGCCGGAGCCGTGCAGCAAATTCCGCTCGCGCTGAGTTCGCTAGGGTTGCCGCCGCTGTTCATCTCTTTTTTGGTGCCGTTAATCGTGGGATTATTGACGGGCGCGGCGCCGGCTGCATTGGCTATCAGTGTGCCCCTGGTGGCGCCCCTACTATTTGCGTTGCCGGTAGATCCGATGGCTGTGGGCGTTTGGCTCTTTGCTACCGGGTTTAGTGGAGTCCTGCTCTCTCCCATGCACCTCTGCCTGGCTCTGACGCGCGAATACTTCGGTGCGAATTGGGGCCAACTGTACCGCGCCATTGTGCCATCGGTGACCGTGGTGCTGGCGGTGGCGCTGGGGATTGTGATGACAAGGTGATGGGGTGATCGAGTGACAAGGTGACAAGGTGATAGGGTGAATCGAGAATCTACGTATCACGTTTCACATATCACGTTTCACGTTTTACGGATTACAAACCAATGTTTTTACATATCTTTCTCAATAATCTATTTCCTGTCTTTGTAATTGTTGCTGCGGGGATTGTGTTAAGTTTAACCCTGAAACCGGATGTGAAGTCGGTTTCCCAGGCGGTATTTTACACCGCATCCCCATGTCTGATTTTCGCTGGACTGACGCGCAATCCAATGACGGGGACGGAGACGCGGCAGGTGATTGCGTTCGCGTTGTTGCTGGCGGCGACGCTCTTGGCGCTCGCCTGGGGATTGGCGACGGCGTTAGGGTGGCGGGGGAAACGACGGCGCGCGTTTGTGCTGCCCATTTTTCTGCTGAATACGGGAAATTTCGGCCTGCCGGTGGTCCTTTTTGCCTTCGGCGCAGAAGCGCAGACCAAAGCAATGATGTATGTGGCGATTAACGCGCTGCTAACAAGTACTCTAGGAATTTTTATTGCGGCTGGGGGCAGGTCATGGCGCAAAGTACTTGAGAATTTGGCAGGAGTGCCGATGTTATACGCGGCTATCGGCGCGCTGCTGGTGAATGTGCTGCATTGGCGAGTTCCCGATCTTATCATGCGTCCGGTTGCGTTAATGGCCGAATCAGGGGTCTCAATGATGCTCCTGGTATTGGGATTACAACTTGGACAGAGCTTACACCAATTGCACAACCATATTGGGATGATGTCGCTGGCAACCGTGTTGCGATTGGTTGTCGCGCCGCTGGTAGCCTTCTGGGTAGCGCGAGTGACACGGGTGCAGGGCGTTGTGTATCAAGCCTGCATGCTTGAGGCCAGTACCCCTTCCGGTGTGGCGTGCGCAGTGGTTGCGCTTCAATATGATCTCGAACCGGAGTACGTCGCCGGCACGGTGTTTATGACGACGGTAGTCAGTGCGTTAACATTGAGTGTGTTGATCGCTCTGATCTAGGGCGTATTTTGACAGAACCTGCTTTTTAACAGATAATAAATTAAAGTTGGCCATACGAGGATTTTAAATGATGGTTATGCCTCCAGATTATCCAAAGATTTTAATTGTTGATGACAAGCCGCAGAATCTTTATACACTAGAACGCTTGCTTATTAAACTGGATGTGCTTGTTTTTCAAGCCACATCTGGCTTTGATGCGTTGGCCCTGACACTAGAACATGATTTTTGTGTGGCAATTATTGACATTCAAATGCCGGAAATGGACGGTTATGAATTAGTAGAAATGTTGCGCAGCAATCAAGCCACCGCCAGTTTGCCCGTAATTTTTGTAAGCGCCATTTATTCTGATGAGTATCATCATCGCAAGGCTTATGACACGGGGGTGGTAGATTTCTTGAGTAAACCATTTGTGCCCGAAATTTTGCTAAGTAAGGTCAACGTCTTTATCGCTCTTTATCATCAAAGGCATAGATTGCAGACATTGGTGAAACAGTTGAACGCAGCGAATGATGAGATTTTGCGTTTTAATCAGGAATTGGAAGACAAAGTCAACGAACGTACCGAGGAATTACAGCGTGCTTATCGCCAGTTAGAACTTTTGGACCGTAATAAATCGGATTTCATCCAGGTTATTTCACATGAGTTACGCACCCCCCTTTCGGTATTTACCGGCTATAGTCAGCTTTTGCTCAATATGCCTCAAATTCAGAGCGATGAAATGCTTTCTCGGATGGTGAGCAACTTGCATACGAGTTCATTACGCCTAAAGGATATTGTGAATGCGATGCTCGAAGTGGTTAAAGTCGATAGCCAGACTTTGGAACTTCACTATGTCCAGGTAAGTATTGCCGATCTCCTTGACCTGGTTTACCGGGGATTCCGGGATGCGCTTACAGAGCGAAATTTATCACTGGAGATGGTGGGAGTGGCGGATTTGCCGCTTATTGAGGCAGATGCCCAGGCCTTGCACAAAGTCTTTAAGAACTTGGTCAATAACGCGATTAAATATACCCCTGATGGCGGACAGATCACGATTCGGGGCCAACTTCAAAAGGATGAAGAAATTGCGCCGGCGCAATCCTTTGTCCATATTATGGTGTGTGATACGGGGATTGGTATTGACTCGGAGGTGCAGGAGCTAATCTTCACTAAATTTTATCACACCGGAGATGCTAGTTATCATTCTTCGGGGGAAACAAAGTTTAAGGGCGGCGGGCCAGGATTGGGATTAGCGTTGGCGAAGGGATTTGTTGAAGCTCATGGGGGACGCATCTGGGCAGAAAGCGCCGGCTATGATGAGCATACCTGTCCCGGCAGCCAGTTCCACGTGCTGTTACCGTTTTAAAGTTATACCTGTTTAGCAGAGTGTGAGAAAATAGCGTATTTTTCGGTTTCGGGCGAAGCCCGAAACCGAAAAATATTCAAAAAACGTCACGCGCTTTTTTATTCGAATGAGAATACGGCGACCAATGGATCGTGGTCGGCGGAACGTCGCGCGCTGGTATCCTCGGGGGGCGCGGGTGGATAGTCAGCATTGAGGTGAACAGGTATCACGCGCGTTAGATGATTGTAAAGATTGGGTGTCACCAGGATGTGATCCAGTGTTTCTGACTCGCCCTGATAGATGTAGGTGTAGAGGCGTTCCGGTTCTGCAAATTCGTAGACGTGCCGCAGCCCACCATTGCGCAGTGTGTCAATGGGACGGGACTGATAGAATGAATTCAGGTCCCCTAACACAACGATGAAAGCATCGGGATGTTGGTGGAGCAGAGCTTCTACCAACGTGACATTCCACGCGGCCTGCGCGTCACGTCGGGGTTCTGTCGCGGCTTCCCCTTCTGACATAGACAGGAAATGGTTGTTGAAGACATATATTGTCTGATCGCCGTTTGGCAGGTGAACGGTTGCCGTGATGAGCAGTGGCGGGCGGCTGGTCAATCCTTCCGGCGCGTCGTGTTGGCTGACGCCTTCCAGGGTGGCGCGGTCACCACGCACTAGGTAGCCCACATCAATACCGCGCGAGTCAAAACCTTCCAGCAGCACGGGGATATATCCAAAATCGGTAAGCGCGGGTTCTCCCGCTAAGTCTTCCAAAATACCCACATTTTCAATTTCCTGGAAGCCGATAATGTCCGGCGCACCCATACGCGCGATGGTGTCCGCAGTCTTGGTGAGTTTGAGTCGATACTCATCCGGTTTGGGTTTGGGCGGATCTGAAGGATGCGGGTCCACAATATCGAAGAAGTTTTCCGTGTTGAACGTTGCGATACTCAATTCGTTTCCTTCAATAAGGGGTAGGGAAGACAGAACGCTGCCGGAGGTAATCACTGTGGGGGTGAGAATCGGCTGAATTTTGTAATTATCATACGTATAAGCCAACGGGCCGACAATATCCCCTACCATGTCCCCGGTTTGCACAACGTAAGGCAGGGTGCTTTGATCTAAGTGGGTTTCGTCCGAACCATCGTCCACGAAGATGAACATACCTTTCGGGTCACCTTTATAGACGCGCGTGATTTCCCAACGCGGATGTACCAGGACATATTCACCGTATTTGCTTGTGGGTGCGACGGCCAGCACCGGATAGTTCACAGAGACCAACATCCCTTCCAGGGCCTCATAGTATGACTTCGATTCGGCTTCATCCTGGGGGGGATCGAGTTCCACCGGCTCCGGCAGCATATTGTAGGACCCGACCACGCGCAGCGTCTCCGTTTGGACACCGCTTTCCGGGACACTCAGGTGTAGTAAGGTTTGCCCCGATTTCTCCCGTACTCTGCCGGTAACCAGTACGTGATCGCCAATAGCGACGGGAAGATTTTCCGGTGGTGTGTTGGGATCCCAGTCCGTAAGTACAAAAATCCCCTCGGAAGTGGCCGGATCGTTATCCGGTTCGGTAGACTGTACCCAGACCCCCCCCTGTTTGGGGAAAACCCCGGTGACAAGACCCTCGGTGGTGGCTTCACTGCGCACGAAGGGGGATGCAGCTCCTGTGCCCTGGATGGCCCATATAGGCACTCCACTGCCCACAAATGTCATCCAGTTTCCCGTCGCTGCCGGCTCGGGCCATTGGTCGGCTACTGCAGTTGCGGGAGAGACTTCCACGCGCCCTGTACTGCCTGCGCGGACTGCATAATGCACGGTAGCGCTACCCCCATTCCCCGCCAATTCAGGCAACGTCCAAACCACGGCTGTGCCGGTCAGGGAACCTTCATCTTGAATGGCAACGAGACTGGCGTTCCCGGGTAGCCCGGCAGTGATGTGGACATTGGTTAAAAAGGCTTCGGTGTGATTGTGGGCTACAAGGGTGTATGTAATGATCCCGCCCGCAGCGACGCTGTTTTGCGCGGTGATCTCCAACATCAATTCCGGCGGGAAAACTTCGACGAAGTCCGCGCTGGTGCGGGGCTTTAATTGCCATTGGGTGCTGTAGAGTTCGCTGATTCCCGCGACGTGGTAACGTTTACCTACTTCTAAAAATTCGGGGTTGATTTTAGATTCTTTGTCGATGTAGATGAGCGTGGTATACCCCTCATCATCTAACAAATCTGCTTCGTAACTGTAACTGAATTCCTCCAACCGCGTGAGTTTTCCCTCAACCTGGATCAGGCGGCCAAGAATGTCCGGATCGCTGTTAGCGGCTTGCCCACTGGTGGGACGCGCCGGCAGCGGTTCTCCTTTTTCTAATATTTCTACGTCATTGGGATACGTGACGGGGATGATTTCTAAGGAATCGCGGTAGACTTCGATTTTGCCGGTGACCCGCGCCCGATCTCCGATTCGCGCGCTGATGATATCCACTGCGCCGGGACAGTAGACCTGAATACCGCCGGTCTCGTCTTCTAAATAGAATTTAGTGCCCGTGCTGCCCGCATAGAAGCCCCCGGTGTACATTGTCGCCACACCCTCTATGGTAACCGTTTTGCCTACCAACGTGCGCGCGGTAGCGATGGGGATCGCACCGCCCTCAATGGTGATGGGAACCAGCATGTTGTAAGCGCGCAGTGGCCAATCAGGTGTTTCAACGTAGAGACCGCCCACGTGGACTGTGCCATAATTCCACGGACTGCGCAACGAGATAGCCCAGACCTGCGTGGTAGCTTCCGGCAGGCGAGAAAATGCGATTTTGATGAGGTTATCCTCTATTATAGCGTCTGCAGGTGTTCCCAGCACCTCAAAATCCGCCGGCACTGGCACGACTACAGTACCCAGATTGATGGCGGTACCGGTATGATTGCTGACTTCTACATTGAGCGTAAACTCCGTACCTGGCTGGATGCTCCCAGGAGCGGAGGCAGTAATGCGCAGATTTTTCTCGGTCAGGGGCGTGATGGAATCCCCCCGGTTTTGCGGGTCAGGCTGTCCCTGCATCATAAAATCGTTGCCGCTGTTATCCGTGTCCGCCCCATTGCCGGCAGCTCCACCGGGCACACGTTCCAGGCTAGCTCCGTCGGTGGGAGCGGGCACAGGCGTATCGTTTACAAAGGATGTGGGCGCGTCGCCCCATCCCAGGGTGTCTACAATTGTGCCCTCCGCATCACGCAGTACCAGCCCGCCTTTTCGCTCAAAAAGAGGGACGTTGAAGACGGCATCGGGAACCGCGCCGACATCCTCGCCCGCGCGAACTAACAGATAGTGTCCGTAGCCCGGCACATCCGCGCGCGCCGTCCACAGAGCCACGCGCTCCTCATCGTTGTCATCCAGCATTTTGTACCAGAGCGTCCACCCTTTGAGATTTACCGCTTCGGTGCCGGCATTGTAGAGTTCGATGAACTCGAAGTTGTTATCGCCGGGGATGCCGGGGATCATTTCGCTGATCACAATACGGCCTGGCGTTTTTGTCAGCACATCGGGTGTAGGAGAGAGCATGGGGTCTGATGCCGTGGGGGAGGGTGTGTTCGTTTGTTGTGTGGGTGCTATCGTCGGGGAGGGTGCAGGCGTATCGGTGGTACAACTTGCCAATATAAATAAACAGAGTAATCCTGAGAGTATGATGAATCTTTTTTGCATATATCGTATTTTCCTTACCTGATTTTATCCTTTGGTTGACGGAGTCACCAAGGGCGTTTCTATTATAGCTCAAATAGATTATAATTTGAGTGGACCACTATATTAAAGTGTAGATCAGAAAATCGTTCGAAGGTTTGTAGTAGGTATTTTGTGCCGTAGGGGTGATAAGATAATTCGTTTGTAATCGAGAAACGGTTATGGAGGATAACTATGAGTAGACCTGTATCAGTAAATATTGTAAAAGATGGAAATATCTCTAGTTTAGATGAAGTAATGCGCTTGCTTTCTGAAAAACAACAACCTGTATTCATCGAAACACAGATTGAAGGTCGTCTTACCCAGGGAGTTTTAATTAACTATCAAACCTACCAGAAATTTCTGCAATCTCTAGAGGATTTAGAAGATATTCGCGTTATGCGTGAGACAGAGGCAGAATATCGAGCTAATGGCGGACAGGATTTTTTTGAGGTGATTGCTGAACTTGAAGCTGAAGGTGAATCTAAGAGTTGACTTATGTATCGAATTGAGGTTTCAAGTACGCGAATTAAACGAGAACTTCGTGCAATTTCGGATGCTGACCGACAGAGGGTGATTGCAGCAATTGCTTCTTTAAAAGAGGTTGCGCGTCCATCGGGAATTGTACAACTTATTCCCAATGTATACCGTTTACGTGTTGGTAACTATCGTATTATTTACAAGGTTTTTGACGCGGAAAGCTTGATTCTGATAGGACGTATTTCACGACGTAATGAAAAGACTTATCGGGATATAGATAACCTTTTTGACTGATGAATACGAAAATTTCAGAAAAAGTGATATCTGATCGTACTGGATAAGACAATCTGGTACGATCAATCCATTTTAGCGTAAGAACTTGATTTGTTATTTTTAAAGGAGAACCTGTGACAGACAAACTAAAGTGTGGCATTATGGGTTGTGGGGTTATTGCCCCTTTGCATGTGGAAAGCTACCGGCGTGTGCCCGATGTGGAGGTCGTGTGGGCATGTGATTTGGTAGAAGATAAGGTACGCGCGCTGGCGGAGAAATACGATATCCCCAACGTGACGATGGATTATAGTGTTTTGCTGGCGGACATGGATGTAGACTGTGTCTCGATTTGCACCGACCACGCGAGTCACACGCCGATTGCACTTGCTGCTTTGAACGCAGGTAAGCATGTGTTGTGTGAAAAACCGTTGGCCGCCAACGCGGCGGGACTGGACGCTATGCTCGCTGCACAGAAGCGACATCCCGATCTGATTTTTTCTGGTGTCTTCCAACACCGTTTCGACCGGATTTTCCAATACACGCGCCGGTTGGTAGAGGAAGGGGCATTCGGTACACTGTTGACGGCTAATTTACAAGTGCAGTGTTTGCGCACCGATGATTATTACCGGGCGGATGCATGGCGCGGCACATGGGCACAAGAGGGTGGATCGCTGATGATCAACCAGGTAATTCATTTTGTGGATGCGCTGAGTTGGATCATGGGGGGCGTTGCATCTTTGTGCGCAGTGTATGATAATTTTACTCACCAGGGCGTCATTGAAACCGAGGACACAGTTGCAGCTACATTGCGTTTTAAAAACGGTGCATTGGGTACCATAGCAGCGACTTCGTCCAGTTATCTGAACTGGGAGCCTACGCTTTCATTTCACGGCACGGCAGGATCCCTGGACATTCGCAACGGTAAGGTGGTGCGGGTAGAGTTTGCGGATGCTGCGCTGGAACAACGTATCAAACGTGAGATTGCCAATGGGGATGAAGCGAAACCGTTATCCGTGGGGAAGAGTTACTATGGTCCCAGTCATATCTCGCAGATCGCGGATTTTGTTGACGCGATCCGTGAGCAGCGCGCGCCCTTTATCCCGGCAGAAGCCGCGCGGCACGCGGTGGATATTGTGCTTGGTATCTATCGCTCTCACCGTGAGGGTGGTTGGGTTACAATTTGAATTTGAGTTTTTGTGTTTTTATTGGTCCCCTTCCTAACATTCATTGACGTTTTTGGAGTGTGTGTATGCAAACCAGCTATGACGTTGTTCCCTATCCCGGACATTCATACAATTTTACCCATCCCGATAATCTGGCAACGTTGGCGACATTGTTGGGAATGTCGCCAACACCGGTGGATACGTGCCGCGTATTGGAGTTGGGCTGTGCCAATGGCGCAAATTTACTTCCGATGGCCGAGTCGTTGCCGGGCAGCACGTTTGTGGGTATTGATGCTTCCCAGCGTCAAATTGTGGAAGGTCAGGCAATTGTTGACGCTTTGGAGATGAAGAATTTGACACTTCTACCGATGGATATTATGGAAGATATGTCGGCGTTGGGACAATTCGATTATATCATTGCGCATGGCGTTTATTCCTGGGTCCCCACAGCCGTGCGGGATAAGGTAATGGCGATTTGCAAACAACACTTGGCCCCCCAGGGTGTAGCCTATATCAGCTATAACACTTACCCAGGTAGCTTGATGCTGGATTTGATACGTGAGGCCATGTTATATCGCGCTCGTGGGTTTGCTGCTCCCCAGGAGCGGGTTGCACAGGCCCGCGTTATCTTGGATTTTTTGGCAGAGGGTGTGGATAAGACCGAATTGTACGGTCAGTTTCTGGGGGCGAATGTCGCGTTTTTGAAAAAAGCGTTGGAAGAAGTCGGCCCGCAGGCCGATAACTATCTGCTTCACGATCAACTGGAAGAGATCAACCAGCCGTTTTACTTCCATCAGTTTGCGGCGCATGCGGAACAGCACGGGTTGCAATACTTGGTTGAGTCCGAATTCCGCAAGGTTTTGGGAATTGATTTCCCTCAAACCGTGCAGCAAGGGTTACAGGTAGTATCTAACAGTGTGATAGATCGTGAGCAGTATATGGATTTTCTGCGGAATACTATGTTTCGCCAGTCCTTATTGTGTCATAATGATGTGGTGATACAGCGCGCCTTGACACCTGAGCATGTGTATCCTTTTTATATGGCTTCGCGTGGACGTTATGAGGTGGATACCCTCAATCTAGATGTTGGGGCTGTGATGAATTTTCAATGCCCCGATGGTGCTAATTTTTCCACCGACCACCCGGTGACGAAAGCTGCACTGACCTATCTGATTGAGGTATGGCCGCGCGCGATTCCTTTCTCGGAATTATACCGGGTGGCCCGGACGCGGGTCGGCTTGTCGTTGACCCCGGATGTAGATCCGGTGGGATGGGCAGAGGATATTTACGCTTTGAGCGGGAATTTGCTTCACATATATACGCATAGTCACCAATTGGTGGAATTGCACAGCTATACGCCTGCCGTGTCAAGTGAGGTCAGTACATGGCCTGTTGCTAGCCCGCTCGTCCGTTTGTGGGCGCGGCGTGAAGCGGTTGTGACCAATATGTGGCATGAGCGGGTGTATCTGGATGACTTCAAACGGTACTTATTACTCGGTCTGGATGGCACGCGCGATCACGATGCGTTATTGGGGCACTTTGTAGACCTGGCGCGTGATGGGCGCGTTGGAGTTTCGTTTGAGGGAAAACCTGTGGCAGATGAGGTTTATCTGCGGGACATCCTCTCCCGAAATTTAGAACAACATTTATTCGGTCTGGCAAAGACAGCTTTGTTAGTAGGTTGACATCCCCTACGGGTTGTGTTATCATAGGTGTATATATCAAGATAAGGTATTTTATATTAAAGTGATGCTATTCCGCATTACTTTTTTTGTTCTATAGCTCGTGTTGGGAACGTAGCATAAAGTGTACGCAACCGGGCGTTTATTTTTTCCCTAAATTTAAAAACGGCCTTTTTTTGCGTTATGGGGAATGTTTAACTTAATTATAAAAATTTTTTTGAATATTAATTGATTTTCTGAATAAATAGCATTTTTAGGAATAAGATTTGAAACACAAGGTTTTTTTTGTATGCGTTTAGTTTTGTGAGGAAACGACGCCATTGATGGCAGCAAAGTGGCTAAAGCTGCAGGAAAGATGTGTTTTTTCGTTGGCGGGCTACGCCCGCCAACGAAAAAACACACCCAAACCCGCGTTTTTGTCTGGAGCAGGTGACAGAAAACGGTAATCACTCACAAAACTAAACGGTTACCGTTTTTTTTAATCTGTTGTGGTAATGTTATGCAATTTTGGCAGACGTGGTTTACAGTTCTAAGGGGGCCGTTGCTATGGAAAGCATCACATGCACTGTTAATGTACAGAGATTTTAATGCGGAGATGCAAAAGAAGCAGGAATGCAAAGGATTTTTCTAATCTCTAATCTCTAATTTCTAATTCCTAATTTTTGAAGGAGGTTACTGAATGGTAGTTGAACAAGTATATAAATCGGATGGTGGTTTTCGTGTTGAAGTTGTATTACCTATGGAGGTTTCAGAGCCGGATACGATAGTCAAGCGGGATGGTAGAGTGGTGGCTTTTGATCAAGACCGGATCGAGACGGCATTGAAGCGTTGTTTTAACAGTCTGGGCAGGACTCCCGGTACTTCGACGGCGGAGTTGACACAGCAGGTGATCAATATTGTGGCGGCTAAATATGAGCAGCCGACGGTCGAACAGATACAGGATATTGTCGAGATGGTGTTGCAGGCGGCGCGCGAATATGATGCGGCAAAACACTATATTCTCTACCGCGCCGAGCGTGCCAAAATGCGCGCGACGCGCCCGATCCCGACAGAGGTGCGGGCGGCGTTTGCGGAATCGGACGTTTATTTTCCGACCCAGTTGCAGAAATTGCAATTCTATGATAAATACTCCCGCTTTAGCTATGAATTTAACCGCCGGGAAACCTGGATCGAGACGGTGGATCGCGCGGTGGATTTTTTAAAGGAATTATCAGATTATCGTTTATCCGCAGTTGTGTATGAGCGCATCCGCCAGGGGATTTTGGAGATGCGTGTGATGCCCTCAATGCGTTTGCTGGCAATGGCCGGGCCGGCGGCGCGTCGCAATAATATCGCCTTGTATAACTGTTCTTATCAGCCCGTGGAAAGCGTGGATTCGTTTGTGGAGGCCTTGATCATTTCGATGAGTGGCTGTGGGGTAGGGTACTCGGTGGAGGGCCGCTATGTAGAAAACTTTCCTCGGATTCACCGGCAGTCGGGCAGTGCGCCCCTCAAGCACGTGATCGAGGATTCGGCGGAGGGATGGGCATCTGCGTTACGTTTTGGCTTGGAGACTTGGTTTGAGGGGGGCGATGTGCAGTTCGATTATTCCCAGGTGCGTCCTGCAGGTGCGCCTCTGCGTATCAAAGGGGGGCGCGCTTCAGGTCCGGAGCCTTTGCGCAAGATGCTGGATTTTGTGCGCGCGCGGGTGCAGGCGCGGCAGGGTAGTTTCCTACGCCCCCTGGACGCGCACGATATTATGTGCGCGGTGGGCAACGCGGCGGTTTCTGGCGGGATGCGCCGCACCGCGATGATCGCACTCTTCGATCACGATGATATGGAGATGAAGCACTGTAAAGATGGGGACTTCTGGCGTGATAATAGCCAGCGCTGGAATGCCAATAATTCTGCCGTCTGGCCTGCACACCGTCTGACACAGGCAGAAGTCACGCGCTATATGCTGGATATGGTGGAGTCTGGACGCGGGGAACCGGGCATTTTCAACCGCTACGCGGCAATTCAGTCCCGCCCTGAGCGGCGCGCGCCGGCCGATTTGGGTACGAATCCGTGCGGGGAAATTTTGCTGCGCCCCTGGGAATTCTGTAATTTATCGAGTGCGATTGCGCGGACCGACGATACCCTGCTAACACTCCAGGATAAAGTGGAGTTAGCTGCCGTCATCGGTACGATCCAATCACTGGCGACGCACTTCCTCGGCTTGCGCCCTCAGTGGAAAAAGAACTGTGAGGAGGAACGGCTGTTAGGGGTGGATCTGAACGGTCAATTGGATAGCCGGGTGGTGCAGGATGCCGGTGTACAGGCACACTTGCGTCAAATCGCCCTGGATACCAATCGCATTACGGCCCAGGCATTGGGGATTGTGCCCTCGGCGGCGGTAACGTGCGTGAAGCCTTCCGGGAACTCGTCGCTATTGCTGGACTGTTCATCGGGTGTTCATCCCCGCTGGGCACGCTATTACGTCCGCAACGTTCGCGTGAGCGCGTATACGCCGATCTTCAAGGTATTACAGGATGCCGGTGTGCCGATGGACCCGGAGAACGGCCAGAGCCGTGAGACCGCCGACACGTGGGTTATCCATTTTCCCGTTAAATCACCGGAGGGGGCGATCACACGCAATACCCGCTCGGCCCTGGAACAGTGCGAGTACTGGCTCCAGAATAAGACCTACTGGACCGAGCACAATCCCAGTGTCACCATTACCTATCGCCCGGATGAGGTGCTGGACATCATTCGTTGGGTGTGGGAACACCAGGAACAGATTAACGGCATGACGTTTCTGCCTGCTTTCGATGCGCTCTACGCGCAAATGCCCTACATAGAGATTGCGGAGGAAGAATACATACAACTGGCCGCTAACTTCCCTGACATTGACTTCTCTAAGATCTGGCGTTACGAGGACAAAGACCTGACGACTGCCGCGCAGGAAGTTGCGTGCAGTGCAGGATATTGCGATTTGACGTTGTAGAGCGTGATAGGGAAGTGTTACGCTGCCTGGCCTCACAACTGATTATTGCCGGTACTCTTAATAAAAAGCCCCCTAAACAGGGGGCTTTTTGAGCGGAGAGGGAGGGATTTGAACCCTCGGAGCCTTTCGGCTCACGCGCTCTCCAGGCGCGCGCATTAGGCCAGACTATGCTACCTCTCCAAACGGGGGGATTATAGCATGGGTGATAAATTTAGCAAGCTCAGCTCCCATGGAGCAAACTCAGTAGATCATAATGCTTAGGTAGAGTACACTTTGGCACGTGATATCGTGGGGTCTTTTTCACTCTCCTACCAACTGTTGATAAACGTCCATCAGTTTCCTGAATTTGGCACTATCTCCGCCTGCGTCAGGATGAAAGCGTTTTGCTAATTCCCGGAACCGCTGCTTGATGTCTACCATATTGGCATAAGGCGGCAGGCCCATCCAGGCCAGAAGTAAGGGATCATAACTTCCCAATCCTCGCTCGCTGTAGTGTGCATTGTAAACTTCCTCATAATACTCGGTGACCACCAGCTTAAACAGTTCAGCTTCGTAGTACAATAAACAGCAAAGGGGATACTTGACGAAGCCGTGATGTTCATCGGTAGAGAAGAAACGATCCCATACCAGCCGCGCGCCGGGCGTGATCTGTCCTCCAAACCGGATGTTAATCTCGGCTTGTTTGAGATTACGCAATTTGCGTATAAGTGCAATTCTTGAGTATGGCATCTTGACTCCATATACTCGCGCGCGTTCGGGTTCATTTTCAGGAAGAGATGTATCCTTGGATAAAGTAATTATAGTGCAAAAAAAGAAAAAGTTAAGGCCCTTTCTTGTGAATCTGGGGGGACCATCACTTTGCATTCTATCCCATTTGCTTATACAATGGAACTGTGAATACGAAGTAAGGTTAATGGTTAAGTAACCGTTTAGTTTTGTGAGCGATGACCGTTTTCTGTCACCTGCTCCAGACAGAAACGCGGGTTTGGGTGTGTTTTTTCGTTGGCGGGTGTAGCCCGCCAACGAAAAAACACCTCTTTTCTGTGGCTTTAGCCGCTTTACTGCCGTCAATGGCATCGTTTGCTCACAAAACCAAACGCCTACGTGGTTAAAACTGGGAATTCTTATACAATTCATAATTCGCAATTCGCAATTCGCAATTCGTGATGGAGTATATATGACAACAAGTATCACTGATTTTGCAGAGCGTATTATTCGGAATGTGGAGACGGTTATCGTGGGCAAGCACGCGCAGGTGGAGTTATTGATGGTCGCGTTGTTGTGCCAGGGACATGTGCTGATTGAGGACGTGCCCGGCACCGGGAAAACGATGCTGGCCCGCGCGGCGGCGGCCAGTATGGGATTATCATTTAAGCGGTTGCAATGCACACCCGATCTGTTGCCCAATGATATTACCGGGGTGGATATCTTCAATCAACAGACGGGGACATTCGAATTTCAAGCCGGACCGGTTTTTGTTAACATTTTGTTGGCCGATGAGATCAACCGCGCAACGCCGCGCACACAGGCGGCGTTGTTGGAAGCGATGCAGGAACATCAGGTAACGATGGGAGGGGTGACGCGCCGGTTACCCGCGCCCTTCTTGGTGCTGGCGACGCAGAATCCTATTGAATATGAGGGTACTTTTCCATTGCCGGAGGCTCAACTTGACCGCTTTTTGATGCGTCTCTCGCTTGGATATCCGGCGGAGGCCGATGAGATTGCCATCCTGCGCCAACAGCGCAGACAACATCCCATTGAGACGGTGGGGCAGGTCTTGGATGGCACGGAATTGCTGGCTCTGCGGGATGCCGTGGCTGATGTGCATGTGGATGAGACGTTGGAGCGGTACATTCTTGCTGTCGTGCGAGCCACGCGCAGCCATAGCGATATCGCGTTGGGGGCCAGCCCGCGCGGGTCACTCGCGCTT
>JAFGFI010000017.1 GCA_016931185.1 Anaerolineae bacterium | reverse complement strand
GAACAGGGGCACCTGCCTCATCTGCAAAGCTTGCTTCAGCGCGGTAGCCACGGCATGCTGCGGTCCACCTTGCAGCCGCTTTCCGCCCCGGCGTGGGCGACATTTATGACCGGCGCCAATCAGGGCCGCCACGGTCTGTATGATTTCGTGCAGCGGCAGCCGGACGATTACCGACTTCAAGTTACCAATGCGTCTTTTATCAAACTCCCCCTGCTTTTTGAGGCGGTCAGTCAACATAACCAACATGTCCTATCTGTGAACGTGCCGATGACCTCCCCGCCGCGTCCGGTTAACGGCGTGATGGTCGGTGGCCCCTTTGCCCCTGTCGTCAACGCCGACTTAGTCTACCCGCCAGAGCTAGGCCCGACACTCTTGGCTCTGGTGAACAACTACGTACTCATTCCGGATTTCGACCCCGGCCAACCTGACCCGCTTCAACATTATGCACGTGAGTTGGTCCGCGCGACGGCCGGCCACGCCCAACTCACGCTGCATTTGCTGGATACGCAGCCCTGGGACTTCTGCACGGTGGTCTTTACCGCCATTGATGAAGTGCAGCACGCCTTCTGGCATTGCATGACCGCATCCGACGCCGCACCCAACGCGCGCTTCCGCCACGCTATCCGGGATGTCTATCAACAGGCGGATGCGGCCATTGGCGAACTGTTGCGCCGCGTGGATGAGGAGACGCTGGTGATTGTGATGTCCGATCATGGTTTCGGCCCGCTCAAAGCGGTCATCAACCTCAACAGTTGGCTAGCGCAGGCCGGTTATCTGACTTTTAGCCCGCCTAGCCGCCGCTGGCGGGCAGCCGGCATGGGACGTCTGGCGGCGTTATATCGTCGCTTACCTGCCGCCTGGCGCGTCATGGCGCGGAAGTTGCTCGGTACAACCCGGATGGAGGCTGTGCGTGGGGATGTGGAGGGCACGCTTTTCGCGTCGGCCATTGAATGGACGCAGACGCGCGCCTATGCCCTGGGGGCCGGAGGAAAGATTTACCTCAACGTTGCCGGACGCGAGCCGAGCGGTATCGTTCAACCGGGTGCAGAGTATACCGCCGTGCGCGAAGCTCTCGCGGCACAGCTCGCCACACTGGCTGACCCGCAGACCGGCGTGCCGCTTATCCACCGCGTCTGGCGGCGGGAGGAGTTGTATGAAGGCCCATATCTTGAGGCCGCGCCTGATCTCGTGATTGAGTGGGCCGACTATGGCTACTGGGGACGCGGACGCTATGATATTCACTCGGCCCCCATCTTTGAAGAACGGCGCACGATGGACTTTAGCTCACTGCCCCTAACCGCCACGCACACCCCAGAGGGGATTTTTATCGCGTGTGGGCCGGGCATTCCGGCTGGGGGTGTTATTTCCGGCGCACAGATTGCCGACGTAGCGCCGACTCTCTTATGCTGGTTGGGGCTTCCTGTCCCAGAGTACATGGATGGTGTCGTGCTGCCGTCTATCTGCGACCGTACGGATACGCTTACTCCAGGCCATGCCGCCCCAGTTGCAGCGCAGCCGACGTTCTATGCCGACGATGAGGCTGCAAAGGTTGCGGAACGACTGAAGGGCTTAGGGTATCTTTAATTTTCAAACAAAGGAACCGTTCATTGAGTGCAAATGCTAATTTTCCAAGTGTGGATGTCATTATCCTGAACTGGAATCTACCGGAGGATACACTGCAATGCGTGTCTTCTGTCCTCCAGTCCGATTATCCGAATTACCATGTCATTGTGGTGGATAACGGATCCACCGACGATTCTTGCGAACGCTTTGCTGCCGAGTTGCCGCCGGGCGTAGAGTTGCTGGCGCTTCCCACCAACCTGGGTTTTGGCGGGGGAAACAATGCGGCCATTCGAGCTTCCCTCGCGGATTACACGCTGCTGCTCAATGATGATACAATCGTCGCGCCTGACATGATCTCGGAACTGATCGCTGTGATGCGCTGCGACTCTGCCATTGGCGTTGCCGGGCCGATGATTTACTATGCTGACGCTCCGGAGTCGTTATGGTTTGCCGGGATGCGCTTTTGGAAGAAACTGTACATTTTACAACGAGGACTGCATCTGCGGGGGCCTCTTCAACGGGTGGAGTACGTGGATTTTGTCAGCGGGTGTGGACTGTGTGCGCGTCGTACCGTGTGGGAGCAGGTCGGGCTGTTTGCGCCGGAATTCTTTATGTACTATGAAGATCTGGATTTTTCACTACGGGTGAAGCAGGCGGGCTTCAAGCTGGTCACAGCCACGCAGTGCCGGATGTGGCACCGTGTCTCGGCCAGCACCGGCGGGATTGAATCGCCGATGAAGCAGTACTACCAGGTGAAAAGCAGCCTAATTTTCTATCGTAAGCACACGCGCGGGCTATGGTTCGTGGCAAACATGACCCTGCGCATCGGTCATGCCCTGTGGGTGACGCTTCAACAGACGGTCAAGGGGGGGGTCCGTCCGGCAGTCGCCAGAAAGTACGTGCGGGGTGTGTACGAAGCTCTTCGTCATGCACATGCGGACACGCGTCCATGATGATCCCCTTGGCTATACCTGCCACTGAATACGTGTCGTGCGCCTTATGCGGTCAGGACGATGCCACGGTGCTGCATCAGGGGCGCGATTACGTCTACGGCTATCCGGGGAAATTTCCGGTGGTGCGTTGCAATCATTGCGGCTTGACTTACCTCAATCCCCGGCCCACCCCGGAGGCGATGGCCCAATATTATCCCGCCAACTATGAACCTTATCGACCGGCGCCCACTCACTGGCTGCCCCGCCTTCATCAGACTTTGCGGTACCGCAACCGCTGTCGTGTGGTAATGCGCTTGTGCGCGCAGGGGGCTTTGCTGGATGTCGGGTGCTCGACCGGTATATTTCTCGCCGAGATGCGTCGCCATTCGCACTGGGATGTATGGGGGGTAGAACCCAATGTGGAAGCTGCTGCCTACGCGCGCGACACGCTCCACCTCAACGTCACGACCGGCGCACTCGCGGACGCGCACTTCCCTGATGCGTACTTCGATGTGGTGACGATGTTTGACGTGTTGGAGCACGTCCATGCACCGCGTGAAACCCTGCGGGAAATCCATCGGATTCTGCGCCCGGGCGGCTATCTAATTTGTAGCGTGCCCAACCTGGACAGCCTGGATGCACGCCTTTTTGGGCCATATTGGATTGGCTACGATGTGCCTCGACATCTGTATACGTATTCCAAACAAACATTAGTGGCGATGTTGCAGGCGGAAGGACTCAGACCGCAAAAGCTATTTTCGTTTTATGGCCGTTATACTGCTTTCGCGTTGAGTCTGCGCATCGTTCTCAAGGCGCAGGGACTATTCAACGCGCTGTGGCAGCGAGTGTTGTTCTTCCCGTTGTGGCGGTGGTTGTCGCTGCCTTATTTCTACGGGTTGGATCAAATCGGAAAGGGGGTCATTATCACGGCCTATGCGCGCAAAGACGAATAGAAATGGAACCCGGCATGAGCGGGTTCCATCATTCCTGCCGGCCTGGCTGCGCACACGCATCGAGGTCAATGTCCGTGAGATGGAGGCGCTGATGGCGTATGCCGGACAGCGGATTGTTCCGAAGGCACGTGTGCTCGATGCCGGCGCTGGGGAAGGGCGTTTCAAGGAGCATTTTGCGCATACGCGCTATACGGCGGTGGATTTAGCCGTCGGCGATGATGCGTGGGATTATGGGAAACTCAACGTTCTAGCCGATTTGGAGCAACTGCCTTTTGCGGATGGCAGTTATGATGCAGTAATCTGTACCCAGGTATTAGAGCACGTCAAACGTCCGCTGGTTGTCTTGCGGGAGGCGGCACGCGTGCTGCGTCCTGGCGGGGAGTTGTATTTGACTGCACCGCAGAGTTGGTATGAGCATCAGCAGCCGCATGACTATTTTCGTTTTACCTCTTTCGGTCTGCGCTATCTATTTGAGCAAAGCGGTCTGACGCCGGTTTTCGTCAAGCCAATGGGCGGTTATTTCTGGTTCCTTTCGTTTCAACTACAACGGATGCACTTCTGGCTTTGGCCGCCGCGTCCTGACGAGTCGTTTGTTGTGCGGGGGGCGCGCATTGTCACGACGCTCCTGATTCGGGTCATCACGTTACTGCTGCTCCCTCTCCCGCTTTACTATCTGGACGCGCTTGATAAACGTAAGGATCAGACGTTGGGATATGTGTGTCATTGCATCAAGGAGTAGGACAAGATGCTTCGCCGTTTGGTTGAAAATTCCATTGCGTCGTTGGCGGCAACGTTGCTACTGCGGCTTTCTTCAATGGCCCTGTTCATTGTCATCGCCAGAAAGTTGGGCGAGGAAGCTACGGGGATGTTCTCGCTGGCAACGACATACTCGCTCATCTGTACGGCCATCGCTTTTTGGGGACTGGATCAATGGTTGATTACGAAAGGCTCCCACGACTCACAGGTGGCGGGCCAATATTGGTTCAATTTGGGGGTGGTGCGCCTGCTGCTTTCCGTAGTCACGATAGCACTCTTTGCTATGTTGGTAAGTGCATTGCAGATTTATGCCCCGGCCACGACCCAGATTATCTTATTGATGAGTTTGACCTTGATCCCCGATAGTTTGGACGACATTTGTCAGGCTTACTTCATCGCTGTGGAGCGGATGTCGTACATCACCTTGACCTCCTTCATTTTGGCAATTTTTCGGATTGCTGGCATTGCGGTTATATTGCTGGCCCAAAATATAACGATTGTGGCCGTCACATGGGTGTTTCTGAGCGCCAATCTGGCCCGCAGCTTCATTGGCGTTTGGCTGGTCTATCGCCGGGTGACAGGATTCAGGCTGGATTTTAAGCTCTGGGGAGAGAGCCTGCGTTGGGCCTTCCCGTTTGTTTTTATCAATGCCACTGTGATTTTGGAAGCGCGGTTGGGGACAGTGTTTATCTCCTTACAGGCCACCGAGCGCGAAGTCGGCCTGTATAGCGCGGCGATGAATATCGTCACCGGCTTGCAAATGTTGCCACGCGCGTTTCGTACTTCTATTTCTCCATTGATGTCCCGTCTCTACGTGCATGACAAAGAAGCGTTTGCACGGCTTTACTATCGCAGCACACTGTACTTGCTGATGCTCGCATTCGGGATAATTCCTATTATAATCATTGTAGCCCCTGACCTCATGCTTTTG
Organism: Anaerolineae bacterium; assembly: GCA_016931185.1. Lineage (GTDB taxonomy): Bacteria > Chloroflexota > Anaerolineae > B4-G1 > SLSP01 > JAFGFI01. Next base: position 18,584 of record JAFGFI010000017.1, on the reverse strand, counting down.
CTCTACAAGGCTTCTTTTCTTCCGGCCACACTCAGCCTACAACTGCTGGTGATTTCTATTTTGTTCCGCTTTCTCAATATCCCCAGTTCCCGTCTCCTGGTGCTGGCCGGACGGCAATCATTACTCGCATGGTTTATGGTGGCTGGATTGGTTGGCAACATGGTTGTCTGCTTGGGATGGATGTCGCGCCTGGGTTTTGCCGCTGCCGCAGTCGGCGAACTGGTCTCGATGGGTATCTATTATGTGTTAAGTATGATCGTTGCTCAAGCTTATGTCCCGATGGCGTATCTGTTTCCGCGATTGGGACGTGTTTTCCTGGCACTGACTTTGGGGTGGGGAATCGGCGTTATATTGACCGCAACCTCATTCTCGGTATGGCTCAATGCAGCCATTGGATTTGTTCTTTATACTGGCAGTCTGTGTTTGTTGCGTGCAGTTCCCGGTGAGGACGTCGCGCGCGTCCAGCAGTGGGTGGCACACCGTATGACATTCATCAAGGGGAAGATATAATGGCTAAAAATCAGCTTTTGCTTAATCGGCGGGAGTTCCTGCGTTGTTCTGCCCTGGTTGCTGGTGCCGCATTTCTGAGTACCTTGCGATCTGTTGCACCAATGCCCATTGCGAAGCGGACGTCGGACAGTCCGACTGTGATTTTCATCGTTGCTGACGCCTTGCGCGCTGATCATGTTTCGGCATATGGTTATTCGACCCCCACGACTCCCAATCTGGATAAGTGGGTGGCAGCGCGGGGGGCTAGATTCACCCAGGCGACAAGTCCGGCCCCGTGGACTTACCCTGCCAGCGCCGCGATGATGACTGGCCGTAGCCCTATCCAACTCGCGGCGAACTGGGACAGTCGCACATTGCCGATGGATGTGACTACTCTTGCAGAATACTTGCACTTCTCTGGATACTACACGGCTGGATTTGCGTCAACCTCTTTTCTTGGCGGTGAATATGGGTTTGCGCGCGGTTTCGATATCTATGACGATTGGGTAGCTCATAACCACAAAACATCCACTTCGGGGGGGGCGGCTGTTATCAATAACCATGCATTTACATGGTTTAAAAATACCCGAAATAGCATTACACAACCATTATTCCTGTTTCTTTATTATTCTGATCCACACAGCTGGTATTACCCCCCGGCACCCTATGATACATTATATGATCCAAATTACATTGGTGAATTGACGTCAGAATCCTATGGCAACGGGCAAGCGGCAATGGCTGGCACAGAGATTCCCGTTGGACGCGACCTACAACATTTACTGTCACTATATGATGGTGAAATCACATTCTGGGACTACCACATTGGGCAAATGTTCACTTTTTTGCAGCAACAGGGATTACTGGAGAATGCCCTGGTGGTTGTTACCTCCGATCATGGCGAATTGTTTGGCGAGAATGGCATGTGGGTGCATGGCAACTGCCTTTACGAGGAAGTCCTCCGTGTTCCCTTACTGTTGCGCTATTCCGGGGTTGTACCTGCCGGTAAAGTTGTGGACATGCCCGCTCAAAATATGGACATCATGCCAACGATCCTAGATTTCCTGGACATCCCTTACTCCCCAGAGATTCAAGGAGTCAGTCTCGCCCCAGTTTTGGAAGAGCAACCCTCCTCTATCATTTCATCTCCGCGTTCTACCTATAGTGAGTTGGATAAGGTGATGGATCCACAGCATTGGGCCTACGCCATCGCGCCCCGCACCGACCTCCGCTGCATTCAACGCGACGGGTGGAAGCTGATCCATCATATGGATTGCCCGGAGGATGATGAGTTATATTTTCTGAATTCGGAATCCGTCTACGAGACCGCAAATGTGATTCATGAGAATCCCGCGTTGGCCCAGGAACTACGACAGCTGCTCTGGGATTGGTTCCAGCCGTCCACTGACCCTCTCCCTTTTACGACAGAACGAGTTTTGCCTGAAGCGAAACTTAAGCAACTTCAAGCATTGCGTCGCGCCCCCAACCCTCACGCCTCTTCAGAAACTGGTAATTTCTGGAGTGGCTGGTTCCCTGGGCGGTCTCGTAAAAAATTGCGCGCCAAAGGTGGTTTTTCAGACCCACGGTGAAATAAACTATGAGTTCAATGGATATCGTTTTACTGGTTTTTGATACATTGCGTGCCGACCGCCTCTCCGGGTATGGGTATTCGCGCGCCACATCGCCCTGGTGGGACAAGACTGCGGCCGGGGCAACCGTCTATAAACAGGCGATTTCTCCGGCGCATTGGACGTTACCGGCCCATGCTTCCCTGTTTACGGGGCTGTACCCCTCGCAACATACTATGGTGGATATGAACTCCGCACTACCGTCCACTATCCCGACATTGGCCGAGCGATTGCGACAGGCCGGATACGCTACCGTCGCCATTTCCAACAACCCGCTCATCGGCGCGCAGCGCAATGGCCTCCAACGTGGCTTTGAGCGCATTGAGAATTATAGCTTTATGCGATTTGCCCTGTGGAATGCTCACCTGAACTCCCCTATGGCAACACGCCCATCCCTACGGGGGCGGATCAAGCAATTACGGGGAAAGCTGGCGCACTGGATGGGCTACGATGGTACTGCTCCGACATGGCCCTGGACTGTCTTACAGCCTCTTATGGAAGTTGGCTTAAAGAAGCTTGGGGGTGAAAAATACCGCAACACACAGCGTTCCTTAGACCTGGCGGCACATTTGCTGATCAACCGGCCTAAGATCGGTGCACGCCCTCTGTTCCTGTTCATCAACCTGATGGGAGCGCATACTCCCTATGAACCACCTGCCTGGGCTTTGAAGGATTTCGTTGTTGCGCCCAATGCGCAGGCATTGCGGAAATCACTCCATACCGCAAATTTGATGCAGCTTGACCCTGCAAACTGGTTGGCGGCGCAGTGGTCGGATGAGGACGCGCTCGTCGCCCTGAATGCTGTCTACGACGCGGAGGTTGCCGCGCAGGATCGTTGTTTTGGCGACTTTATCACACAACTCCAGACTTCTGGGGCATCAGACCGCATATTGTTGATCGCTACCTCCGATCATGGCGAGCATCTTGGAGAAAAACAACGACTCAGCCACATTTTTGGCGCTTACCAACCGTTAGTGCGTGTCCCTTTGCTCATTTGCAATCCCCAAGATGGCGTTACTGTCGGGGAAAATGTGGAGGCGTTTGTCTCTACCCGCAGGTTGTTCCACACCATTCTCTCGGCAGCAAATGCCGCTACCCCTGCTGAGCGGTCATTAAGCTTGATAAAACCAAGGGGCGCTGACTTTGCTCTGGTGTTGGATGCTGCGCCAGAGTTCAATCAGGCCTTTTCCGAAGCGATTGCGCCGCCTGTCCTTACGCCGCGTTTGGAAGTACGTCGTCCTGGTATCATTGCGGCCTATCACTATGAACAGCCGGTGCGTGCGATCTTTGCGGGTGAGCACAAGCTGATCGATCACCATGGGCATCATGCAGAATTGTACACAGTGCGCACAGATGTCGCAGAGTCTCACGATTTGGCGGCGTATTTACCGGATCGGATTGTAGAGCTAACCGATGCTTTGCAGAGTTTTGTGGCGCAACACCCAACCCTTGCTCCTTCGACTGAGACCTTGACGGATGCGGAGGTCACAAAACGACTGCGTATGCTTGGATACCTGGAATAACCGGGGGTCATGATGGGATTAACCCTAAAGGGTTATTGTAAAACAGGAGGGCTTGCGGTATAGTTTATTCGTAGAGTTGAGTAAAATCTATGTTTGGAGGTAACTATAAGTTCATACTTAGAAATTCTCACTTTACCTAAATCAGTTTCACTATCTCAAATTTAAGGAGCGAATCATGTTGAAGAACCGTTTAGTATCAGCGTTGTTGGTTGTTTGTATGTTGGCGGGTACGGGCATGGTCTTGGCCCAAGGCCCAGCCGTTGACCTGCCCGGCAGTGGTTGGTTGACTGGTCAGCAAGTTCAGAACGTAGGCACCGGCCCGGCCGATATGGTCGCCGAGGTATACGTTGCCGGCGCAGCGGGAAGCCCCTTCTCTGCGGATGCCACCCTCGTAACGGGTGGTCTGACCGATGTGCCCGCGGGTGAGTCGCGCAACATTTTGGACAATATGTGGGCCAGTGCTCCGGAAAGCTTCCGTGGTGCGGCCGTGGTCAGCGCCGATCAACCCATTGTGGCTATTGTTAACATTGCGTTGAGCGGCCAAAGAGCCGCGGCCCAATATCAGGGCGTTGGCTCACCGGCCACTTCTATTGGATTCCCGCTGTGGAAGTATCACTTCGGTACGAGTGATGCGAATTACAAGGAGACCACCTTCTTCGTGCAAAACGCGGGTCAGGCTGCGGCTATCATCAATGCCCAGTTCATCGCCGATGATGGCACGGTTTATAGCTGGAATTCTTCTGCGGCTGTTCCGGTTGGTGAGATGGTCGTCATCAGCCCTGCTGATGCCCGATCTGCTGCCAACGCTGCGCCGCCCACCCGCACCAAGGGTGGCTTGACCGTTACATGCACTGAGCCGGTTGCAGGTGTGGTCGTCGAGCATGGTTTTGTTGATGTAAGCGTGTTGCAGTCAGCCAAGGGCTTCTCGGCGTCCGAATACGGCAGCGAGTTGGTTGCTCCTATCATCAAGCAACGGTTTGGTGCAAACCAGACCCGTTCGACCGGTTTGCAGGTTCAGAATGTTAGCGCCCAGCCGGTTACCATCACTGTAGAGTATACCGAGGCTGGTCTGTCCGCGAATCCCGGGACACAATACACGCAGTATGCCTACGGCGTCGCGCCCGGTGCTTCCTTCACGTTCTTTGAAAACCTGATGGATGGTGGCGATACCATTCCCGACGGCGTTCTGGCGGCTGCAGTTGTTTCCGCGGTGCATGCTGACGGAAGCCCCGCTAACATTGCGGCGATTGTGAATGAAAGCAAGTCACCTGCTTCCCAGCCGCATGTCTTGGCTCAGACTACCTATGGTGCTATTGCAGTTTCTGCCGGTACAACCAGCATTGGTGTTCCGCTGGCCAAGGAGGTCTTTGGTGCAGCGGGTCGGCGCAACAGCACGGGTATCCAGGTCATGAATGTAGGCGATGCTGCGGCGACGGTTGAAGTTGCCTATGCCTTCGCTGGCACCACCTACACTATTCAGGGTGTGAGCCTTGCCCCGGGTGCGTCTGAAACGTTCTTCCGCGTAAGCACTACGTTGCCCTCCGGCGCCTCTTGGGCTGGCGGCACAGTACTGCCGTCCGGACAATTCGGTGGCGCGACCGTCACTTCGACGAATGGCGAGGAAATCGTTGCTATCGTGCAGGAGACCTCCCTGGACGCGCACCAGGACAACAAGAACTACGAAGGCTTCAACCTAGAGTAGTTGTTGCTGAGTCTCAATCATTAACGGAAAGCCATCCATTGGATGGCTTTCCTTTTTATAAACTTAAGTGGCGTTTCGTTTTGTGAATTAGTCTGATTTTATTGAAAGTTTGTCAAAGTTGTAGATAAAGAGAGCTTCTTTGTTGGTGGGTATGCTCAGAAAACTGTAACACAATTCTTTTTTGTACTTGGGTAACACGATGGATAAGATGGATTCGCAGAACGAAATGATTGCGATTTATTAATTCCTATGAAGGATTTGCATCTCTATGAAAAGAATCAAAATTCTTATTTTTCTAGTAGCACTGACTGGCTTGTTCCTGGGGTGTACCAAACCCGGGCCGGAAGATAGCCCGATTCCTACGGCTAGCCTCTTGGCTACGCCAGTCAGCCCTATCCAAACTCTATCTCTGGCAGCGGCTGAGCCGAAGTTTAGGATCAATGAACCGTTGACAGCCGGAACGACTCAGGTATCTGGACAAGGTCCTGCGAATACACCGATAGTGATTGTAGATGTCACTATGTCTGCCTTGCCATTAGGCAGTGCCATTATTACCACTGATGGCACGTTTGTCATAGATCTTGTAGAACCGCTCATTCTTAATCACCGCATTGGTATTGCGGCCGGCATGGTTGGAGGGACGCCCGAACCATCTACGGAGGCCTACATTGAGAGCTTGAAACCATACCGTGGAGATGGTTTTATGAATGTGCCTTACATTGGGGTTATTTTTGCCTCAGCTTTGGTAGAATAGTAATAATATTGTGATGGTTACACTTCGGAGAAATGAATTGCAACACTGTTCTTTTTGGCAGAACCGCCGTCTTCGAGAACACCAATTGAAGAATGGTGAAATAAGGTTGGAAGAAGATGACCAAGGTTCAGGATATATCCCTCGGCGACATTTTGTCGCACCTTCCCGGTGGTGTTGCCGGGACTGAATCTCGCAATTTGGTGCGCCGCGCGTATCAATTTGCCGAAACAGCGCATGCCGGGCAGTTTCGGATGTCAGGTGAGCCTTATATTCAACACCCCCTCTATGTTGCCTACGCTTTAGCCGAATTACATTTTGACCCGGCGGTGATTGCCGCCGGGTTATTGCATGATGTACTGGAAGATTGCAATGTCACCCCAGAGCAGTTACGCGATGATTTCGGCGAAGAAGTCCTGACGCTGGTCAATGGCGTGACTAAAATTAAGGCGGTTGAGCGCTTTGTCAGTCAGGATAGCGAACGTGTCCGCGATTTGCAGGAACTGGAGAGCTTGCGCAAATTGTTGATTGCGATGGCCGAAGACGATATTCGGATCATCTTTATCAAATTGGCCGATCGCCTTCATAACATGCGCACACTGGCGGCGTTGCTGCCCAAGAATCAACTGCGGATGGCGCGCGAAACGCTGGAGATCTTCGCACCACTGGCTAACCGCTTGGGAATTTGGGTTTGGAAAGCGGAACTGGAAGACCTTTCGTTTCGCTATTTGAACCCGACTATGTATTATGAATTGGCACGCTTGCTGGATAGTCGCCGGGAAGAACGACAAGATGGGCTTAAGAAGCGCATTCAATTGCTCAATGCTGCGTTGGCGCGTGAGAAAATTTCCGCAAAAATCAAGGGAAGGCCTAAGCATATTTATAGTATCTATCGCAAGATGCGTCGTAAGAATGTGCCCTTTACACGGATATATGATGCTGAGGGATTGCGCGTCATTGTGGAGACAAACGCTCAATGTTATCAGGTCTTGGGGATTGTGCATCAACTCTGGAAACCCGTGCCGGGTGAGTTTGATGATTACATTGCCCACCCTAAACCCAATGGTTATCGTAGTCTGCATACGGCGGTGGTTAGTGAGGAAGGGGATGCGCTAGAAATACAGATTCGTACGCGCGAGATGGATCGCGTTGCGGAATATGGGGTGGCTACGCATTGGTACTATAAAGAGCCTAATAACGTCTCTGTAGATGCGGCGATGATAAAACATATTGCCACAATTCGGCAGAGCGTTCATGATTTGGCTCAAGAAGATAATGATGTCCGTGTTTTTATTGATTCGATAACCTCGGATGTTTTTCAGGAGCGCGTGTATGCGTTTACACCCAAAGGTAAGGTTATTGACTTGCCTTTTGGGGCCACTCCTTTGGACTTTGCCTATGCCGTACATACTGAGATTGGGCATCGTTGCCGGGGGGCGCGCGTGAATGGTCGTTGGACACCGCTGGATTACCGACTACGTACCGGTGAACGAGTGGAAATTGTTGTGGGGCGTTTGGGTGGCCCTAGCCGTGATTGGCTTAACGATACCCTAGGATTTGTTAAAACTCACCGTGCTCGGCAAAAGATTCGGCAGTGGTTTTCCCATCAAAGCCGGGAAGAAAATATCTCCCAGGGCCGCGCTATTTTGGATAAAGAAATTAAGCGCCTGGGGATCGTTGTTTCTATTGAAGAAACTTTCCAATTGTTCTCTGGGCGCTACAAGCAGGAGGATGATTTTCTATTAGCGATTGGTGTTCATGATCTAGCCAGTGAAACATTGGCGAATCGGCTAGAACAATACTTAGGTGAGCAGCGGCGCGCTCAAGAAAAAGTAGACGACGATCAGCAACCAAGTCCTCCACCTCCGCCCCCTTCCTTGGATTCTCTGAGTGCCATGGTCAACATTTGTGGCGCAGGCGATTTGTTGACGCATATCGCGAAGTGTTGCAATCCGCTGCCAGGAGAGGAGGTTGTCGGTTACGTGACTCGGGGAAGAGGCGTCACGATCCATCGCTGTGACTGTCGAAATATCTTAAAGATGAGCGCTGAAGAACAAGTGCGGTTGATTGAGGTGAGCTGGGGAGTTGCTAAGCAAACTTTCCCAGTACAGGTCGTCGCAACCGCCTATGATCGCGCCGGCTTATTGCATGATATGACCGGGGTGATCGCCGACTTGGATATTAACCTGTCAGGAGTCAGTTTGGGCAAACGTGACCGTTATAATATTGTCCCAGTCTACATTACCCTGGAAATTCCTAGTTTTGCTACGTTGGCTCGCGTTCTGGCAAAACTCGAAAAAATACAAAACGTGATTGATGTTAGGCGTATCAGTGCCTGAGCTTTAAAGTTTGTATTGATAACGCAGAAGCCCCACATTAACAACGTGGGGCTTCTGTATTTAGTGGTAGTTGCTCGGATTTCTAATCCGTCAAAACGGCCTCTTCCCAATTCAAATATTCCACAATTGCCGCTTTTTGCTGCTCCAGCCATTCATTATATTTGGCCTGTCGGGCATCTTCGAAGAATGACTCGCTTAACTCCCGAACTTCATGCCCCTGGACATAGACGACATAGAATCCACCAATTGTTTGAGAAATCGGGTCAGAGGCTTTTCCTAAGGGAGTATTAAATGCTACGCTTTCAATTTCCGCGGACAACTGTTCGCTTAGGTATCCGGCGGGTACCCAGGGTAACTCATAGCCATAACTGACATCACTGGCATCCGAATTGAGGTCGTTAGTCATGCTGACCACATTGGCGCCTTCATTGATCTGATCTCGCAGCGTTTGCGCTCCCACTTCTGTATCCGTGACCAACAATGTTACCTGTACCTGCTCTGCTGTAGAAATCACATCCTGCGCCAACACAGTGAGTAGCTTTTCTTGTAACAACCCAACGGTGATGATGTTGCGATAATCCGCCTCCGGGAACTGGCTGGGAGCGAGGATGTTCGTCTTGAAATTACCATAGGCCTTTTTGTATTCGGCCTCGGTCATCGGTTGTTGCTCGGTGGTCTCGGTGACAACCTCACTGGTCGGCGCCGGCGTTGCATCCCGATCATAGCCAATCGTCAATTCCACTTCGCGATCTATCGTGTCCTGCTCGAGTGCAATGCTTCGCTCCTGCGATTCCTTTCGCACTAACTCTTCCTCAATCATCCGATCTAGGACTTGTTTTCCGAATGTTTCAGCCATGTCAGCAGAAAGTTGACTTTCCAGATTGGAAATCTGGTATTGTAATTGTTGCGTAAAGTACGCCATCGTTTCATCGGTGGCATCTACTTGGCTGAGATACATCTGATATTGCATTAATTCGTAATTGCGCATTTTTCGTTCGTATCTCAGGCGACTCTGGTAGTCTTTTGTTGTAATGGTAACTGCGCCAACCCGCGCTACCGGGCGGCGGGCCTTGATCAATAACTCAGTCACGACCCCATACCCAATAATCAGTAAAATGACGGCCAGCACTCCGGCTGTGATCCAGACCAGCATACGTTGCGTATGTTGTTCTCTTTCCCGCCGCGCCAGTTGCCGACGGTTCACAATTTTGTTTATTTGTTCTTTAGCCATACCTTATCTCCGACATAACGACCGGGCATAGGTCATCCCTATGCCCGGTTGGATTCATCTTATAGATATTTACCGACTTCTGAGTTCTGCTACAAACGGCAGCAACGCGATGTGCCGGGCGCGCTTGATGGCCGCCGCTAACCGGCGCTGATGTTTGGCGCATGTGCCGGTCTGCCGGCGCGGACGAATCTTGCCTCGATCGCTGACAAAGCGTTGCAACAAATCCACGTCTTTATAATCTACATGATCATGGCTTTCCGTGCAAAAATAGCACACTTTGCGGCGCGGCGCAAACCGCCGTCCCCTTCGACGATCTTGAAAATCACTCACAGCTTTATCTCCTTCATTCATTCAAACGACATCATGGACTCAATGTCTTCGTCTGTACTTAGCAGAGCCTGCTCATCTTCGAATGGCGCCGCATCTTCATGACCGCTCAGGAAAATCAGTTCTTGCGCCACCAACTCGGTACGATAATGCCGCTCACCTTCGGGCCCTTCCCAACTGCGAGTTTGTAGACGACCTTCCACATAAACTTGCGCGCCCTTTTTCAGACGCTTTTTGCACAGCTCGGCCAACCCGCCCCAGCTGACGACGTGGAACCATTCAGTTTCTTCCTGGCGCTCACCCTCGTTGTTTGTCCAACCCCGAGCGGTCGCCACATTGAATGATGCCACTGGACGCCCACTAGCCGTGAACCGCATTTCGGGGTCACGGCCCAGATGTCCAATGATCATCACTTTATTGAGTCCACGAGTCATGCCAGTATCCCTCAGTACAAGACGTCAACCGATTACCAGGATTTAGTCCTCTTCGAAATCTGCCTCATCAGAACGATAGTCATTACGACCAGTGTCCTCGGTAAAGGTGGGCAGTTTGCTCGGCTTTGCCGGCGGCGCATCGGTCATCTCCGCATCACTTTCCAGGCGCGTGACCATCTCTCGCAGTACACCCTCGGCGAGGAACTGCAAGCTTTGCTCGAACCGGCCCAGCCGCTGCGTGTCCATGGAAAAGTGCGCTAGATAATAGCGTCCCTCATGGTACCCCTTGATGGGATACGCCAGGCGCCGCAGCCCCCATTCCTTGAAACTGAACACCGTAGCCTCAGCTTCGGCGAGATACCCCTGAACCCGCTGTAGATATGTTTCCTGCGCTTCTTCAGTGAGATCCGGCACCAAAATGAACATTAACTCATATTTGTTTGCAACCAAGACGGATATACCTCCTTCTTTGGGATTACCCTTGAGTCAAATCAAGAGCAGAAAGCCCCGTCCGGGCATAGTGGGTAATCTTACCATAAATCAGCAGTTTGGCAAACAAAAAGAAAGCAGGGGTGGAGGCGCTGAAAATGGGGGGCGCACACGCTAAACTGCCTGAAGCACCAGTGGCGATGGTTTCGGCTATATGCGGCTGAATTTATAGCCCTGTCCCGGTTCGGTGAGGATGAACCGCGGGTTATCCGGATCGGTCTCCAGTTTCTGCCGCAGCCGCCAGATATACCACCGCACCGTTTTGGGATCGGCGTCGCTTTCATACGACCAAACATTTTCAAAAATCTGGTCTATTTGATAAACACGTCCGGGACTGCTGGTCAGGTACTCCAACAGGTTGAACTCTTTTTGCGAAAGGTGTACCATCTCCCCATTCACAAAAACCTGGCGCGTCTGCAAATTGATGACCAACCAGCCACTCCCAAAGCGGCGGATGGTCGAATCGGTCTCACGGGGCTGCCGCGCGCGCCAAAGCAACGCCTCAATACGCACCAACAACTCCTGAACGCTGAAGGGCTTGAGCATATAGTCATCGGCGCCCGACATCAACCCCTCAATGCGCGCCTGTACATGCCCGCGCGCGCTGAGGAAGATGATCGGCACATACGATTGTTCCCGAATTTTCCGACACACCTCCAGCCCGTCCATCCCCGGCATCATCACGTCCAGAATAATCAGGTCCGGCGGCCGTTGTTGGAAAAGTTCCATGCCGGCTTCTCCGTCGGTGGCCGTGTTGACGATAAAGCCGCGTGTTTGCAGTGTCATCTCGATCAGACGCAGCAACCCTTTATCATCATCAATGACGAGGATGGTGTCCTGGTGTTTGTTCTTCTGTGCAGGCATATTTCTTTTTGCTTGTGTGAGCGGTTTGTAGGATGAGCCTGAGTGAGTTTATAAGCCGGATTCTGTTCATTTGCTCAGGGCAAATGCCGTGATCATCTATCTAGGACGACCGTTACCGGCCGCCTCATGCAGCCCACCCGGAAGGCGCTTCAAATGAAGCGGGAACGGACCGCTCCCGGTGTCGCCACCTGCCTTCCTGCTTGACCTTGCTCCCGACGGGGGTTGCCTGGCCATTCCGGTTGCCCGGAATGCCGGTGGTCTCTTACACCACCTTTTCACCCTTACGCCGGCACTGATGCCAGGCGCGGTATGTCTCTGTGGCCCTGTCCGCGGGTCGCCCCGCCCGGGTGTTACCCGGCGCCGTGTCCTCTGGAGTCCGGACTTTCCTCACCGCTGTCAGTGCGATCACGCAACTCACTCAGGTTCTTTCTCAGATATACTACAATTTCTCATTTCGGCAACCCTGAAATTCCCACAGAATTATTTCAGGTGGAGCCAGAAACCGTGCCCGCGGCGCCCCCAACCCTTCCATGCCCAACCCCCGGCTCACATATAAGGTGGTTTGCCCTGCCTGATAAAACCCCGCTTCGTACCGCTTGCCGTAACGCGAACTGGTTGCCAGCGCGCCGTAAAATGGCAGGCAGAGCTGCCCCCCGTGCGTATGCCCACACAAGTAGAGATTGACGCCGATCCTGGCGGCGGCGGGCATCAAGTCCGGGGTGTGATACAGCAACACACACCAGTCGTCCGGCGGGATCTGCTCATACACTTGTTGCAGCGCCGTAATGTCGCGTGCTTCATCATACGTGCAGCGGATTCCCAACAGCCAACAGGCGGCGGCGTCATGGGGAATTTTTACGGCAGCATCGTTCAGCCAGTGGATGTTGGTCAACTCCGCAAAAATCTCCGGGACAATGCCGGCTACGTCCACTACCGGGCTGCCGGTGATAGCGTAGACCCCCAACGGGGCGCGCAACCGGCTGAGAAATTGGCGGACGCCCTGCTGAGCCTCCGGCTGGTAGACCGACGACAGATTGAGATAATCGCCGGTGAGCACGATAAGATCCGGCTGTAGATCGCGGATATGCGCAAGAACGGCCTCCTCGCGCAACGAGGCTCTCTCAAAATGCACATCGGAGAGGTGTAGCACCCGGAGCGTATCGGATAGGTGCCCGGCGGGCGGGGTATATTGGCGGCGGGTCACGCCGACGCGAAATGGCTCGATCCAGGTGGCATAAAAGGCGGTGAGGCTGAGCGCGACGTTGCTGGTTGCTATCAGGCTGCGTCCCCCATGACCAGACATGAACCATGCCCCCAGCGCGAACAACCCGACGCGCACCAGGGTCAACCCAAGGAGGGGCGGCGTCACCGGGCCCCAGGAACGCCGTGTCAGGGGCAGCAGGGCCAACATAAGCCAGTCGCCAACGAAGAATACAGTGATGAGGGCCGCCGTTGGAATCCACTGCGCGCCCCACAGCCAGGTTGCGCCGCCAAGGAGCAGCACCCATAAGGGCGTTAGATACCCCGGCGCAATTTGTCCCAGCCGCCCGCTGTAGATCAGCCCCAGGTGAACCCACGAGCTACTGCCGTCGGCGCGATCAGGGGGGATGTCCGGGATAGGCGCGCCGGTCATAGCATCTCAAATAGCCGCGCGATCTCGTCGCGGGGGAAGGTGGGCAGCGGACGCTCGCCGGCGGCGTCGCGCAACAGCACGCCCGGTTCCGCGCGTACTGCGCCAATCGCCGCTGCCGCGATCCCTGCGCTGTGCAACGCGCTGAGGATGGTCGGCGCATCCTCCGGCGCCACCGCCGCTAACAGTGAGCCGGACGCGATGAGGCCCAACGGGTCAAGGTGCAACGCCGCGCAGAGGGCCTGGGTTTCCAGGTAAATCGGCAGCGTGGCGGCCTCGATGACCGCGCCGACGCCGGCAGCTTCCGTTATTTCGTGCAGCCCCGTGGCGATGCCGCCCTCGGTCGGGTCGTGCATCGCGTGAACAGCGCCCGACCGGGCTACGATGGCGGCATCCCGCACGACGCTGATACCCGGCGTGTGCAGGAACCCCTCTGCGCGTGTCAAAAGCTCCGGCGGCACCTGCCCTTTTAGCCGCGCGCCGACTTCTTGCGCCAGAATGGCGGTTCCTTCGATACAGACGCCTTTAGTGAGAATCAGTGTGTCGCCGGGCCGCGCCCCGTCGGAACGTATCAGACGCTCAGGCGGCACCTCGCCGAACATCGCGCCAACGACGATGGGCCGATCCAATCCATACGTGATTTCGGTGTGGCCGCCTACCAGGCTGATGCCCAATTCGTGGCTGGCGTCGCGGAGTTGCATGAAGATGCGCTCTACCATCGCCGGATCGGTTTTGCCTTCCGGCAACAGGGCGGTAGCGATGAACCAACGCGGTGTTGCGCCCAGGCAGGCGATGTCGTTGGCGTTGACGTTGACGGCGTACCAGCCGATTTCGTCGGTGGCAAAGGTGATAGGGTCGGTTTTGGCGACCAGGTAACGATCCCCAAAATCAATCACGGCGGCGTCACGTCCCAGACCGGGGCCAAAAAGGACGCGGGGATCGTGAATGTCTAGTTTGTGGGTCAACAGGTGCATCAGGTCGGCCTGGGGTAGCTTGCCGACAGGGTAAGGGATGTGTGCGTTCAACTTTATTCTCCCACCAGGATGGCAATATCGTCTATGGCGGCGCCGTAGGTATGCCCAGAAGCGTAGATTTTGATTGTCTTCACGCTGGCCGGCTCAATATTTTGGGCGCGCAGCAGGGGTAGCAAATCCGGGGATTCGTAATCGAACCAGACCCCGGTTTGCGCCACCTGTATTTGCTCCGCTTTCCAATCGCAGATGTAACAGAAGGGGTTATCATTCCCCGGCATGGCATAAAATCCCTGAATCCACTCGCGGATCGAATTGTTTTCCAGGTCGGTAAACGTGATGCGCAGCATCACCGGACACTCAGTTCCTAACGAGCCGCAGACGGCCGGATTTTGGTTGTCCACCCGGATGCGCGCGCGCACCCGCAACGATTTGACGCCACGAATGTCCTGGTTGATTTCCTGGACGATGCCCGTCTGCGCGGATTGTAGCCCGAAGCGTTCAAACAGAATGAACTTCCGCTCGCCCCCCTCTATCTGCCGCACCGTGCCGTCGGATTCTTCGGGCGGCGCGCTGGTTTCGATGTGCCAGTAATCCTCCAACAACGCTTCAAAGTCGCCATTGCGGGTGCGGAGGATGTCGCGTTCGCCGATGGTGATGGCCCCCATGCCGGCGGCGGTCAGTTCGGTGCGCTGCATAGCCGTCAGTATCAGCGGATCGCCGGTGGCAGGATCGGCAATCGTTGCCTGGCCGGCGGTCACGGAAAATTCGACCCTTTCTGCGGTGACAACGACGGTGTACGCGCCTTTGTCCAGTTCAATGATACCGTGCGGCGTGATCAGGCGCATGTGCGCGGCGCGGTCGCCGCCTTCCACCGTGATGCGCGCGTTGACGGCCTGTTGGAGGCGCAGTGTGACGTGGTGAGGCAGGCGGCTCACGGCGAAGTTGGGGGTGGTCGCGTCTTCCACGGTTACGTCGGTGGCGCCATAGCACTGCACCGTAATGAGCGGTTGCGCTGTGGGGGCGTTATCTGGCGAGGTTTCATACCACAGCAGGAACGCGGCAGCGTCATTGGAGAGTTCAAGGCGGTCATGGGGCAAGATTTCCGTGTCTCCGGCAACGATGGCTCTGACGCCGCTGCCCGGTGTCTGGCGGGTAACCGTTGCGTCACGCGGTTGGAGCCGGATATTGAGGGGGCGCGTGACATTCAGAATGTACCAACGCAAACTCAGGGGAACACCAATGCTCAAACCGATGCAAGCCAGGAAAGAAAGCAGCAGCACAACCCAGGCAACTTGTTCGGTTTTTTTTAACATAGCCTAATACCGGATTTGGAATCGGGTCGTTTCGCGTTTAGCAGGATGCCACTGAATATCCAAGCGCTCTACATAACCACTTGGGGGGCCTTGTTGTACGCTTTGGATGAAAGATTCGAGCTGTGTTTGCGCGCCTTCTGCCCAAATCTCAACCGTGTTGTCATAATTGTTGCGCGTCCAGCCATTGAGTCCCAGGTTTTGTGCTCTGCGCTGTGTAAACGCCCGGAAGCCCACTCCTTGCACGTCGCCGTGGACGATGATGTGAACTGCTTTTGGTTCTTCGGACATTGCGCCTCCTGCTACGGGGTATTTTACCAGAAAACCGGCTGTGAAAAAGAAAACGTGAAACGTGAAGTAATCACGTTTCACGTTTCAGCCCGTCAGCGAGACTTTACCCCTTGTGATAGTAAACGTCCCATCCCAAATACTTGCTCAACGCCTCATTGACCGCGTCTGCTTTTTGCGAAATATTGACGGCGACGTGGTGCTCGAAGCCGTTATCGCAGATATAGTGCAGCAGCTTTTGCAGGTTGGGGATCTCGAAGACGCCGTAGCCGCCAAAGGTCTTGAGCGGGTCTTTGGTGAGGTGCCCCTCGCCCAGGTAGACCTGGATTTTGCCTTCCCAGTCGTTGGTGGAGACGCGGACGTAGGTGAACGGCGCGGCCTTGACGCGGCCCACGACGGTGCCGAAGGTGTTATCCTTGCCCACCGTCCCGGCGATGATCTCCTGGTAGTCCATGTCGGGCTTTTCCTCGAAGAAATCCTTGGGCAGGTTGGAGCAGTGGAACAGCACGCCCTTGTCCGGATCGTCGCCGTAGTTGTTGTTCCAGTCGGCCAGCGCGCTCGGTTTGCCGGACGCAAACGCCATCGCCGCCATGCCAATGACGCCCGCAATGTCCGTCTCGCACGCGGAGGGCATAAGATTGTTGCTCATCATGCTCATCATCGCGCAGGGGACGACGCCGTAGTATTCCTCCATCGCCGTCCAGCATTGCACCGCGCTGGCGATCAGGCCTTCGTCCGCCATCCACTGATCGATGACCGTGCCGAACTTCGCCATCTTGACCAGCGCCTCGTTGGGGACGCCCTTGATCTTGAGGTACGCCTTCAGCGCGTCCAGTTTGGCGATCAGAGCGGAATCGTCGTCCTTGAGGCGGCCAATGCGCCCGAAAACCTCGGAGAGATCAATCGTGTCCACGCTGATGCCGGAGCGCTCGAAGAGCTTCTCGCTGAAGCGGACGGTGTTGAAGGCCGCCGGGCGCGCGCCGATCATGCCGAGCCGCGCGTGCTTCAGGCCCCTGACGACACGGCAGGTCGCCACGAAGTTGCGCAAATCCTGGCGGAAGCTCTCGGTGTCAAGGTCCACCGTGTGTAGCGTGGTGAGCGTGTACTTGATGCCCATCTGCTTGAGGTTATTGCAGGACGACATCTTGCCGCAGAAGGAGTCGCGGCGGTGGGCGATGGTCATGAAGTTCACGTCGTCGGGTGTGGCCTGAATGAGCACCGGCACGTTCAGCTCGGCCCAACGCAGCGCGTTGGCGATGGGGCCTTCCTCGCCGAAGTTGGGCAGGGTGATGACGACGCCGATGATGTCGTCGCGGTTCGCGCGGAAGAGGTCGGCGCACTTGCGGGCGGCCTCGTTCGTTTCCAACGAACCATAAGGGGAATCCTCCGGCGAAAGGACGATGGGCAGGATGCCTTCTTCTTCAAAGACCTTGAGAATTTTGGCGCGTCCCTCTTCGCAGAGTTGGGTGGGGAAGAATCCCCGGTTGCCAATAACGATACCTAAAACGGGTTTTTTCATTGCGATCCTCACTTTCATAGAGTAAATTGATACAACTTCCAGTTTTGATTGGGATTAACTGAATGTTGTGGACTGATATAGTTCAGGCGACGGACACCACAGACAATGACGGCATGAGAGCCTGTGCTACGCTCTGTGGCAGTTCGATCATAAAAAAATAGTTTGCCGGATACAGGTAATCCTCGCCTGATTCATCAATAACGCGCAGGTGATGGTTTTTTTCAGCCAGCTCGTCTGGTAATACCTGGTAAACCTTACCAGTGATCAAATCTTCACAATTCTGATTGTTTAAACAGATTGCAAAATGTGGGAAAACTATAGTCCGTTCCATACCTACCTCAACTCAGGAACCGCTTAATCTTGAAACGCTTTCTGCCAATGCCGTGGGCTTCATACCAATGAATTTCCGCGCGACACATGCGGCCATCGGCAAGCTGAACCTGGGCAATCCCTTTAAGTTTACGCCACCGCCCAGCACCATAGTCGCGGCGCAGGATATTCAATTCACGGATGGCGTTGCCAACGGCGATGGTTTCAACTTCAGTTATCTCGCCCACAATTTCAAAATATAACATAGTCAACCCTTATTTTTTTGTGGGTTGGATTGTTCCTTAAGATATACTGCGTTAATGAAGATTCGTCAAGTCGGTTGCCTTCACGGGTGCGTGTCACAAAAAGGGCAATCGCGGCTTCCGCCCGTCAGGTGCGGCTGAAGCCGCGTGTTAAGAGGCGATTTTTTGTGACCGCGCGTAGCGCGGTCACGAAAAATCGCCCTCTTAACTGGCCTTTAGGCCGCCCATAGCGTTATGAGCAACTCGCTGCCTTAAATTTGAAACGCACCCGCCCTCACCACATCACGGGGCTGCGCAGCCGCTGCGCGATTTCGGCGTAATGCGGGTCGTCCGGCGTGAGGTAGCCGTGGCGCAGCAGCAAGTCAATGAAGACCAGGGTGTTGTTCGTTTTGAAGTCGTCGGTTTCAAGCGCGTCAATAACGCGCCCGATAGGCCAGAGGTAAAAAGTCTCCACTTCACCATCGGTGTTCTGGGGGACAAAGTCTTCCGGCAGTTCCAGGTCGTAGATGAAGAT
>JAFGFI010000278.1 GCA_016931185.1 Anaerolineae bacterium | reverse complement strand
TTAGTTTGTATGTCAATTTTTCATACATGGTTCACCTGAAATAACCTATTTTTTACCACAGAGGCACAGAGGGTACAAAGATTTTAAATTTCGAATCAATAAAGTTTGTTTTTATGGCGAAGAAGTTGATTTTATTAATTAAAATCTTAATTTTTTTCTCAGTGTTCTCAGTGTCTCAGTGGTGAACTGGCCTTTTTCAGAGAAGCCATACATCACGTCTCGCGTAGGATTTTTTTCATGGGTTGGTATGGAAACCGCGTGCCTTCGAAGATCCGGCACGAACGGATGCCTGTTGTCTTTTTATACCCCACACTCTGGTAAAAGGGAACTGCGAACAATGTGGCTTGTACTTTGATAACGGTTGCCTCCTGACGTTGGCACGCCTGCTCGAAATGATGCACCAGTCTGCACCCGATCCCCCGCCGGTGATGGTCTTTTCTGACAAAAAGACTTCGTAGCTTATCCGGCCGGCCCCGCAGCACACCTACAATCTCGCCGGCGTTTTCTGCAACAAAGACCATGTCAGCCGCAATTGCCTCGGCGATAGCCGCCTGATGCGCGGGGTCTTGAGATTCTGCATACTGAAAAGGTCCTAACAGCAGCACGCGCTCTTCCGGGGATGCGTAAGCCAGGTTAAATTCACCAAACGTATCGGCAATTAACCGCCCCACGCTGGGCGCATCTTCCTCAACATAATCGCGAATCATTATTTCTGTGTTGTCTGTCATGTTCACCTCCACATATAATTCAAGTAACCGTATATACATCAAAATCCTGATGAGGTACGAATCTAAAGCGTTTTTTATCCATGAACTCCGTGTGAATCCGTGTCCAATCAGTTAGAGAGTATACCATCGTAAAACGTAAAACGTAAGTAGTTTTTTATGTTTTACGCATTACGTTTTACGTGTTGGCTCGATCACCTAACCTATTTGAAATGCACCCTATGTATTATCTTTCAAAGACCTAAACAGAGCTACCCTTTGTTGAAAAATCTCTCACAAGGCCCTATAATATTCCTTGAGTGGATTAACAAATAGCGGTTCATTCGTTATTTGACACACTGATCCATATCTTGTAAACATCACGAAAGGAATGATATGTCCGGTTTTGATCCAACGCAATTCGGAATACTTATGGGGCAACTTACCACGGAATATCGCAGTACGTATGCCTGGCTGGCCCTTATCCCGCACATTGTATTTCTAGTACTGTTTTACCTGATTTTGCGACATGGCAACCGGTATCGCAAAGCCTTCGCTCTTTACTATGCGATTAACTTTGTCTGGTTGTTAGTCTTTGTCGGCGGTTGGTTCAGTATACGGGTGTACCAACAATCGGGCTTCATCGCATTGGCAATGTATATAGGTACACCAATTTTGCTATGGGTTATCCTCTGGCAATGGATCCAGGAGTTGCGATTCCCAAGGTTGAATCTTGATCTGACCACGGTGAGTGCCTGGCGTTGGGGGGTTGCGATTCCCTTTATGATCTGGGGGTTCTGGTATCCGCCCTATGAGTGGGGGGGGAGACTCATTTTTGATCCCCAAGAGTTCCTGTTTGGGGCTTATGGTTTGATGGGATGCCCCACAACCCTGGTACCCCTAACGCTTATGTTTTTGAAATACCCGGCAGGAAATCGTTCCTTGTTTTACACTTTGACAGTATATGCTGTCATTATTGGGTTGGCGATGACGGCGTTGGCGTATGTCCCCGATATTCCATTTTTCCTGATGGGGTTAATTTCTCTTACGCTTATATTACTCAGTAAGCGAAGCAAAAATGAGCAAAGGGAACTCAGTAAAGCGAACACATTGACCGCATCTTAATCTTTTTCTATGAGGTAAATTGATATGATCAGTTCTTTCAAAAAATTGACGAAGGAGCAATCGCCGTTTGCTGGCGGCAAGGGTAGAACATTAGCCCGGCTCTATCAAGCGGGTTACCGGGTGCCCGATGGATTCATCATCCTGCCCACGGCTTTCACCGGCGACAATCTGACTTTAGAAGCATGGGAACAAGTGCAAGCGCATCTGACTCAATTGCGCCAGGATGATGTGAATGTCTCTTTTGCTGTTCGCTCTTCTGCTTTGAGTGAAGATTCCGCGCAGGCATCATTCGCCGGCGAATTTGAGACGGTTCTGGACGTGCGGATAGATGAAGATATTCGGGAAGCAATTCACACCGTGCGTTGCTCGCGACACAACGCCAGGGTGCAAGCCTACGGCCAAGCGATACCTATCGCCGCGATACCTATCGCCGCGCAGAGTTTGGAAGAGATGGAGTACGAAATTGCCATCGTCGTCCAATGTCTCGTCCGGGCAGATTTTTCCGGCGTGCTGTTTACCGTTGACCCGGTTACGGGCGACCTAATGCGGATGACGGGCAATTTTGTGCAGGGGTTAGGTGAGTCCCTGGTCTCCGGACAAGCTAATGCACAAACCTTTGCCCTGGCTCGTCCGAAGGGAACATATAGCGGGCCGGCGGAGCTCAACCGTTTCGCACGTAAACTCTATCGCAACGCCTGCAGGCTGGAGAGAGAACTGGAAGGGCCACAAGACATCGAATGGGCAATTGCAGGCGGGCGGCTGTACATCCTCCAATCGCGCCCTATCACAACTTTGAATGGATACAAAGCGGACACTGCTGAATGGAACGACAGTCTCAGGGGCAACTTTCTATGGTCTGGCGCCAACCTGGGCGAAAACGCCCCCCACGTGCTTACCCCATTCTCCTGTTCTCTGCGGAAGGGCCTCGGATATGAAGGTGTGGATTTAAGTGACGGCTCTTCCATAGGTTTGGACGGTTATCCAATGGCGGGCATCATCGGCGGTCGCGGGTATATCAATCTAAGTATCCAGGTTTCTGCCAGCCGCCCATTCTTTGGCGGAGACACCCGGAAGGCATTACAACAGTCCACTGCCTTTTGGGGGGACATTCCAGAGGATGTGGATATTCCACTTGTTCCTATTTCATCCTGGATGTGGTGGTCAAAAGTGCTTCCACGCCTAACCCAGTTTGGAATTAAGATGGTACGCTTCCGCAAGGAAATTCCCAAATTTGTCGCAGAGAACCCGCACTGGTGTGCCATGATGTACCAGCGTATCCGGCAGACTGAGAACCAAGCAGAATTGGCTGCTCTGTTGCGAGACGAAATTGGACCATATTCCCTTTACGCTTTTTATCTTGCCAACGCTGGTGCTGGCGCGGCAGATGTTCTCAACCGTTTAGAGAGCGAACTGCGTGAATGGGTTGGTGCGGACGATGCTAACGCGCTGCTCTCCAATCTAAGTAGCTTATCATCTCAGTTGGAGAGTCTTGGACCCGTGATCGGCCTCGGCAAAGTGGCGCGCGGGGAGATGAGTCGCGATGCCTATCTGGAAGCCTACGGTCATCGGGGGGAAAATGAAGTCGAATACGCATGGTCGCGTCCGTTGGAAGATCCTACCTGGCTCGACCGGCAACTTGCCGAGTTCGTCAAAGCGCAAGTGGATATCGATGCGCTTATGGCCAGGCAGCAGGCTGCATTTACAGCCGCGTGGGGACGTTTCGAAAAGCGTTACCCGCGGAAAGGGAAGTCAATACGGCTGCGCTTGGAAAAAGCAGCGCAGGCCGCGCACCAGCGCGAAGTGGTTCGCTCAGAGGCGACACGGTCTACGACCGCGATCCGCGCATTTGCCCTACGCGCCGGCGAGTTGACTGGCATAGGTGAAGATATATTCTTCCTGACCATAGATGAAGTCCTCGCGCTCCTTGCAGGTGACAATTCCGCCTGCAGATTTATCCCCGCACGGAAGAAAACACACGAGAGATATCGCGCCCTTCCACCCTATCCGACAATCATCATTGGCCGATTTGATCCCTTCCAGTGGGCGGCAGATCCAAACCGGCGCAGTGACATTTACAATGCAAATGCCCCCCTCGCTTCCCAAGATATGGACACAGGTACTACGATCAAGGGATTTGCAGGGGCACTTGGCATTGTTGAGGGAACAGTGCGGCGTCTGGACCGTCTGGAAGACAGCGATCAACTTCAGCCGGGTGAGATTCTGGTAACTATTATGACCAATATCGGGTGGACACCGCTTTTCCCACGCGCCGCGGCGATCGTCACCGATCTGGGCGCCCCACTGAGCCACGCCGCCATTGTCGCTCGTGAACTGGGAATTCCAGCCGTCGTTGGTTGCAATGATGCAACAATGCGCCTGAAGACCGGTGATCGAGTGCGCGTTGATGGTGGCAAGGGGCTTGTAGAAATTCTGGAACCTTTACTGTCTTAAATATTTTCAAGATCCATTATCCGCACCACCCCATTTGCGCCATCCAATTCGACTATCTGCTCATCCTGGAGCAGCACCGTCACACCCTCAATACCCGCCACGCAGGGTTTGCCGTATTCCCGCGCCACGAGCGCGCCGTGTTGGAGCAAGCCGCCAACTTCGAGTACCACGCCCGCCGCGTTGATGAACAGCGGCGTCCAGCCGGGGTCGGTGGCGCGCGCCACCAGGATATCACCGGGGAGTACGGGTTTCTCATCAGGTGTGTGCAGTACTTTAACCGGCCCCTGCACCACGCCGGGCGAAATTGCCTCGCCGGTCAATTCTCCTTCCTGCGCGGCTTTACGCGGCGCGCGCAGAATCCGGCCCCGCGAGTCCACAATACGCGGGAACTCCCGGCTGTGAGCATAGCGCCGCAGGTAGCGCGTGTTTGCATCGGTCAGTGAGCGGAGATCCAACGCCGGATCGGCAAGGGCGCGCGCAACATCATCAATGTGTAGATCGAATATTTGTGTTGCGGTATCCAACCGTCCCGCTTCCACCCATGTCTGGCCGATCTGTAGGGCGCGCTGCCGGAATATTTCCACTGCCAGAATCATGCAATACTTGGGTGTTTCCCGGAATCCTGCCAATGACACCACTATACGGTACTGCTTTTCAAACTGGCGCGCTTTGCCCCGCTGGCGGGCCACAACTAACAAGTCAGTATATGCCCGCTCACGCTCGGTCAAACCACGTTGGTAGAGAACCTGTGGGTCCTGGTCGGGATGCAAGGCTAACGCGCGCAACTGTGTGAAGAGCTTTCCCGGCTGCTCGGAGGGACGTGGAGTAGCAGGATCCATCTCCATCGGGCAGCGCATCCCATACCGGGACATAAACCGTGTCCAGGCCTCGGTGAACTCCGAGGAGAATGTACCAGCTCGCAACCCATCCAAAAATGCAGCTTCAGATTCGCACATCGTAATTTCGGGGAAGTGCGCCAACCGTACCATCTCCAACCCCATTTCAATCGTGATATTGTGCGGCAGCGCGCGATCCAGGCCGGCCAGCCGGTCACGGGTTTCAACCCGGAGGCTTGCATCCGCGATGTCCGCATCCACAACATCTTTTTTAAACATCCGGCGCAACCTCATCCGCGCGATTTCGGCAGCGAAAATCACGGGGATAAATAAGTCCAGATCGCGCACCATCCGGCTGAGAGTCTGTTCTGCTAACTGTTTTAACGGCAGCGGAGAGGCAGCCATCGCTTTCAAATCGGCACGCAGCGCCTCGACGGATTCCAGGTAACGCTGCGCATAGACCTCCGGACGTTGTAGCGCCTTCAAGCCAGCAAAAACGGGACGGAGCATACTACGAATAACTTTGAATCTTATACCGCGCAGCGCGGGTGGCAATTTATCCGGCAGATACGCTTTTTCATCCAAATTTTCTAGGATCGCGGCGGCTGTGGTATCCATCGTGCGGAATTCGGCGGCGACGCGCTTTTTACCTTGCATTTTGAAGCTATTGGAGGCATTAACGTACACGCGCCCGTCGAGGGTAGGTCGGGTCACTTCTAGTGCGTCTGGGCTAGAAATTCCCATAGATAAGGCCAACATGATCGTATTGGTAATGGCAATATAGTCTGTGCCCATCACCGACAGCGGTTCCGACATCCCCCACTTGGTCAGTGTCATGTCCCAATACAGACGCCGGGGTTCACCGGGCGCAGTACGCAGCGGCTCCGGCAGGGGAAAATAGGTAGTAATGGGGCGAGCTTGAAGTAAGAAAACCTCTTCCCCGACTTCTCTCCTGCCAAGAGAAGGAATCGTTGAGATAACGGTTGTCGGAGACACTCCTATTTCTGCGTTCTGCTCCTCGTAGGAAAGAGGTTGGGAAACCCGGCTTTGATCCACCCCACGCAGCGCGCCTTCTCCTGTCCCCCCCCCCTCGTGGGAACGGGGTTGGGAGAGAGAGCCAAACGCCCATTCAATATCCATTGGCTGACCGTAAATACGTTCTACTTGCATCACCAGATCGACCAATCGTAAAACTTGGGCATCACTCAAACAGAGCTGATCCCGATCGCCGGCAGGAGATTCCAAAGTTCCCCCGGTTCCCTGTGCCCATACCGAAATCTCTTTTTTGCCAATCTTCTTTTCCAAGATAGCACGTTTCACTTTGTCCACCACAAATGTATCCGGCGATACTTGTCCTGACACCACCGACTCACCCAGGCCGAAATTAGCATTGATGACAGCTTCGTCGTAGTCATTGTTCAGTGGGTTGAGTGAGAATGCCACGCCCGCCGTTGTTGCGGCGATCTGCCGCTGCACCACCACAGCAATGCGCGGCTGACTTACGTCAAAGCCGTGTTCACGTTTGTAAACAAAGACGCGCGCATCGAGGCACGAGGCAAATGCGCGTTTAATGGCCCCTTGGATACCCACCGGTGTCACGCCTAGTACCGTCTCATAGCCCCCGGCAAAGGATGCCCCTTCCAAATCCTCCTCCGGTGATGATGACCGCACAGCAAACAACGCGCCCCCTAACTCATTTACTGCCTGTGCCAGCGCATCAGCGCGCCCGGTATCCATTGTTAAATCCGCGCATCGTGTCTTGAGCGTGTCACAGCGAAACTTTAGATCGGGGAATTCTCCTGTTAATGCTGCCTGCACCTGTCTCCATTCTGGCATCTCATGGATGGTTACCAACCACGGTGTAAAAAATTCTGTCGTCAGCACAAAACCTGGCGGCACCGGCAACCCGTGGTGTGTCATCTTGATAAGCGACAAGCCCTTGCCGCCGGCCGCATTCAAATCCGGTACTTCATGCGTCGCAAAAACACATATCTGTTGCATAGTATCCTCTGCTACTTATAGTCCTTATATTGATTTACATATCCCGTTTCACGTAAACCACCGTCAAATTCAAATCCCATAACTTGTTCAAAATACCACGCAAGGCAGATTGGTCGGCAACAGGGCCGGTGAGGGTGGTGATTGGAGACCCATCGTCGGATTGTGCATTAGTAATGGTTAACCCACCAAACCACTCATTCCATATAGGATCGAGTTGCCCCTCCACCATAATATGATAGGGTTTGCGTTTATGATCCATCTTTTTAAATCCTCCCCTTGGAAATCTGTCAGGTCTTCAGTTTATAGTCTAGGGATCGCAAAAAATACCCTCTTTACCTGCGACTTCAACCGTAAAATCCGGCTGAATGGCTATGATACCCTAGCTTAAATCGTAACTACTATCATTAGTGTAAAGGAAGAATAGGTGAATTGTCATCCCCAAAATTGGGGATTCCCCCCCCAAAAAAAAACATCCCCTGCCTGATAGACAGAGGATGTCACAATCAATATTTGACCTTATTCTCTTCATTTATAACAACCCCAGGGTTCTGGCCTCAGCAACGGCCTCGTAGCGACTATGAACATCCAGTTTACTGTAAATGTTTTTGAGATGCGAGCGCACCGTGTGAACCGACACATACAATTCCTCGGCCATTTCTGTCGTGGATAACGCAGAGGGTAATAAACGTAATACATCCAATTCACGCTCGCTTAATGACTCAATAAGATTCAGGATTTTGGGTTCCTGATTCTTGGGCGGGTTGGGTTCATGGATATATGAAATGCCATCCAATACAGCCAATACTTTTTCAGCATACCTGGACAAACGCTCCGGCTCCGTTATGCCTTTTCGCTGTTCGATCCACGCCCCAAAATCTGCAATCAAAGATCTCACCAACGGCCCCACATCAACAAAAGGCCGCATGTACGCCTCTGATTCAGCAAGTGTGAGTGCCTGCATCAATGCTATAAGTGCGCGATCACGCTGCCCCTGCCTGGCAAGAGCGGACGCCTCAAGCAAGTGGATTTCAATGATCAATGCAGGTCGCCGTTGTCGCTCCGCAACAGGTAAGACCGCCTCCAATACCTTTAATGCCAATCCCGGTTGCTCTTGAGCAATGAACAGACGCGCTAATACCACCAACTCATATTTTCGAAGGCGATATTCAGGTTGGGTATCATTATCACCCGTCAAAAGATCTTCTATATACGGATATAGTCCACGCGCCTCAGCCCAATGCTGCGCCGCACTTACATTATCTTGCATCAAATATAACCGGGCTTGCAGCATGTCTACAACCCAATCGTCAAATTTTGTAACATCGAATTTGATCGCTAATACCCGCGCTTTATCCACAGCTAATTGCGCGTCCTTCTCACGTCCTTGTACCTGATTTAGCCATGCCAGGGCGAGATAGGACTCCAGTGCCCCTACTTCATTCCACAACTCAATAAGTGCAATCCCTTCCAACAAACAACGTGTAGCTCGCGCGACATCATACCATGCGCAAGCCACATCTCCCATTCCTGCTAATACCTGACCTGCAATGGATAACCGATGTCCCTGTTCATCAGTCGCTATGTCAAGAGCACGCTCGTAGAGTTGCCATGCCTGGTGCAAGTTACCGTGGCGCGCGTGAGATTCTGCTAAATGGTTCAGGGCAATGACGGCGACCAAGCGGTTACCGCTTACCAGTCCTTGCTGTATTAAATCGTTAAACAGATGTCCGGCGGCCTCAGGACCGCGATAAGCCGCCGCATAAGCACTCAAAATCCAGGTCACAAAACTACGTAAAAAGCGATTCTCTTCAGGCAATTGTTCCAATGCCAGATGCGACAAGGCCATTGCTTCATCTACTTGTATACGGTACGCAGCAATGAGGGCACGCAAAGCTGTGAGGGCACCAGGGATGCGATCACTGTACACAGCCGCGTCCTGTAAACGCGCCTCAACCACTTCCAAAGGTTGTCCCGAAATAAGCAGCATCCAGGCATTAAACACACATAGCATAGGCCGGGTACAAACTACCGCATCAGGTAGGGCATCCAGCCAACGCCAAAGGGTAACAACTTCGCCACGCATTAAGGTTGCCTCGGCTTCCTGTGAGATCCAATCTGCTGCTTGCTCTATATCCCCGGCTTCCAGGGCATGGTGAATTGCCATCCCTATATCTCCGGCAGTTACATACCAGGCCGCTGCCCGGCGGTGTAGGTCTACAACACCTTCAGGATACATCTTATGCAAACGTTGGCGCAATAAATCACTAAAAAGCCGGTGATAGCGATACCATACCCGCTGATCGTCGAGGGGTACAATGAAGAGGTTGGTATGCTCAAGGTGTTCGAGAATTGTTTGACTTGGGGTAACAAGGGGAGAAGGTGATGGGATGATAGGGTGATGAGGTGAGATTAAAATTGCATCACACAATGAGCCGGAGAGTCGATCTAGAATTGATGTCTGCAATAAGAAACTTTGAACTTGCTCGGATTCACGCTGTAGGACTTCCTCAAGCAAGTAATCCAGGATGTAACGGTGGGTTCCTGTGAAAGCAGCAATAAACTCCGCCGGATTTTGCTTTCCCTTTCCGGCCAGGGCAACCATTTGCAGCCCCGCGATCCAGCCTTCGATACGCGTATCTAACGCGCGCACGTCCTGTGCTGCTAATTCCAAACCCATCACCTGATTAAGGAACACGGTTGCTTCTTCCACCGTAAAGCACAAATCGACCTGGCGCAACTCGGTCAACTGCCCACGCGCCCGCAACCGCGCAATGGGCAGCGGCGGGTCGGCACGCGTTGCAATTACCAGGTGCAAATTCGCGGGCTGATGTTCTAACAGAAACGTCATCGCGTCATGAACCGGCTGCGCGGTAATGAGATGATAATCGTCAAAAACCAACAGCAGTGTGCCGGGTATGGCCTCAATCTGGTTGATCAACGCACCGACTAACTCCATCAGTTGCAGCGGTTTGGGGGACTGCAATGCCTCTAATATCCCGGCCAATCCTGTCTTATTGGTTTCTGCCGATTGCGTCGCCCGCTGTAATGCCGCAACCACATAACTAAGAAAACGCGCCGGGTCATTATCGCCCTCGTCCAAAGCAAGCCAACCGGATTTGGGCTTTTCAGCGCCCAAATCCATAACTGGCAATCTAAAATCAGTGAGCCATTCTGCCAGGAGCATGGTCTTTCCATATCCTGCCGGGGCCGAGATAAGCGTAAGTTTCCGGCCCAGGTGCAATCCCTCATCCAACCGCGCAATCAAGCGCGGACGTGATACCCGGTTTGGACGTGGGGCAGGGATATAGAATTTGGTCTGTAACAACATTTTTAGTGAAACATCGGGAACCGGCGATAGTCTTTCAAATCAATCACTTTGCCCACATTGGCCCATGAAACCTTTTCACTCTCCGAGGGTAAAACCCCCCGGTCATAGCAATCTTCCAGCGTTTCCTGTAATCCCTCAACCCAGGTTAACCGGTCGGCCTCTGGACCATCATGGTAACGCACTACGTTTTCGGGGAATTCAGTGACATTCCACATGGATTCCTGTGCCCCGTTAGTACACACAACCTGGGGCATTGCACCTTGAATACTACACGCGGGGAACATACCTCCTCGCACAGCGTCTAGCATCTGCCAGAGTTTATCATTTTCCCCGGCGAAGGGATTGCCGTAATCCTTCGTTTGTCCATCGTGAAAATGAGCGATAATGGCCCCTGTCCTGTGATCCTCATCATACCGAACCACAGCATTTTCAAATTCGTAGGTAAAAATCGGGCCGATATTATTGAAAACAGGGTGAGATGTATAGAAAAGGATCTCCGTTCCTTGCGCAGTATGGCTACGAATGGCGGCGGTGTCGTAGTTCTCGATGGAATTGGCGCGATATAGTTCAGCCTGGACATCCACGGGCCACGCGCTGGTCTCTCGGGTCTCTCCCAGAACATAGAAGCAGTTGTGGAGGTAGTGAGCGGTCGCGTTGTGCGCAGGACTATCGAGAATCCATTGCCCGCCGGCTGTTTTTAATCGGGCAGCCCAGGTGTTACGCTGGTAATAGGATGCCGGGCGCGGCCAAAGGACCTTTGTGCGCAGCCGGAGGGGACGGCCCAGAACACCATCCATCACATCACGCTTGAGGGCCTGAATCGCAGCGGCATACGACCATTGATACCCTATCCCCACAATGGCCGGTTTCCCCTCCGGCGTCACCCCCTTCTCTGCGGCAGCGGCCATCTGCTGTGCTTCTTGTAAGGTTGCCGCAACCGGCTTTTCACACAGAACGTGAGAGCCATGCGCCAGCGCCGTCATGGTAAACGGCGCGTGCAGGTGAATGGGAGCCGATATGATAACCAAATCTGCCCAAGACTCGGCATAAAAGCTCTGTAAATCTGGATAGATAGGAATACCCGAGGATTCAAACGCTTCCATATAACGGCAAGCGGCCGGATTGGGGTCAATACCGGCGACAAAGCGAGCATTACACTCTGGGGGAATATTAAACAAATCCTTTAAGTAAAAATTTCCGTAGCCGCCCAGGGCGACCAATGCGATGGTGATTTCTTGGTTCATGCTTTTGCCCCTTTCTATCAATTATGGGTTATGGGGTGAAGGTGCGCGTTAGTGTGATTTACAACGTACCCATCTCCCTACAATTTGTATGTATAATAGAACGAAAGTAGGAATTAGCAAGAGATAGGGATGTGTTTCATCCGCAACTTGCTTCCCACCATAAATTCTACCTACGATTTCTGCCGTACTTGCGCTAATTAAATATAACGCGAGTTGCTACCTTGCGGTAGCGAAAGAGAAAACGCTTTTCCCTCCTCTTTTTCGCCCCTACGGGTGAAAAAGAGAAATTCACGTGATAGGTAGCAACTTAGGTTAAATATACGAACTGGACAATAACAAAAAGTTAAAGGTTGACAAGTTGTAGGTTATAGATTACGGGTGTAAAATAGTTTAAATGTGTTTCACATTTTATACAATGTACAGACAACGTGTAACGAATGACGAGTTACAAATATGCATTCTCAAGGAAAAGGATTAACGTATGAAACCTTACACCATTGCATTGGTGACAGATAGTACTTGTGATTTACCGCCTGAACTACGCGCCCGTTATGCCGTCAACGTGGTTCCCTTATCCATTATTTGGGGGGAAGCGTATATGCGCGAAGGGATTGACATCCAGGCAGAAGCCTTTTATCGTCGCCTGGTCGCCGACCCGGTGTATCCAACGACATCACAGCCCACACCCAAAGATTTTTTGGATGCGTACGAAGCGGCGCGGACAAACGGTGCGCAAGAAATTGTTGTTATTACGATCAGCAGCGCGATGAGCGGCACGTATGAATCGGCCCGGCTGGCCGCCACGATGACGGATATCCCCGTACAGTTAGTGGACTCTAAATCCAATTCGATGAGCCTGGGCTGGCAGATTCTCGCGGCAGCGCGCGTGCGGGAAGCAGGTGGGGATGCGCGCGCGATGGTGGCTGCTGCAAACAAAGCGCGGCAACGCATGGTTTATATTATCAGTCTGGATACCCTGGATTATTTGCATAAAGGGGGACGTATCGGCGGGGCTAGCCGGTTTATCGGCACTCTGTTGAACCTCAAACCTCAAATTTTGGTGAATCATGAGACCGGCGAAGTCGAAGCCGGGCGGCGCTCGCGTACCCGTAAAAAGGCATTAGAGGCACTCTATCAGGATTTCTTCACACAACTGAAGGCTCTTAATCCATCCCTGGACAAAATGAGGATTGCTGTTCTGCACAACGCAGCCTTGCCCGAAGCGGAGATCGTCGCCGCGCGTGTCCAGAACGAATTCTCCCCGGAGGAATTAATTATTAGTATCGTCTCGCCAGTGCTGGGCGTCCATACCGGCCCGCGTGCAATTGCGCTGTGCGGATACGCTGAAGCGTGAATAATTTAATAAAGAAAACAGATGCATTACCCTTCGGAAAGTACAACACACCTATTTACAGAAGAATTACCCATTAACGCGGTGCGTTCACCAGCAGTCGGATGAAAATTGAATCCGTAATTCGTTATTCGTAATTCGCTATTCGCTATTTTCAGAGGAATTACCCATTA
>JAFGFI010000016.1 GCA_016931185.1 Anaerolineae bacterium | reverse complement strand
GGCAGGCATTATTCGCGGAATCGACGAAAGTGATGCCGCCCGATTGGCAACCGGACCCGGTGGCGCCAATCCTACCGCAGCCAGTTTACTATCCTGATGCCCGGCAGCCGGACACGGTGTCTGTGCAACCATCCAAACGCAGGTGGTTGGGGATCGCGATAGCCGGCGCAGTTCTGTTGATTGTGGCTACGGTGGTGGGGATATTGGCATTTTTGGGACTGCTTGAGCCGAAAGCACAGGTATCTACTCCCACTGTTGCGCCGTCACTAACTGTTCATACAGTTATACCTTCCGATACTCCAAAACCGGTTGTCCCTTCTCCAACTTCTAAACCTACTGCAAGAGTGTCAGGGTCGAACATGCGCTCCAGTCCTACACCAGTACCGACGGTAGTGTCGACTCATACGCCAATCCCGGTGGAGACGTTATTGGCTTATGTGCGCGGGAATGTGGGGAGTACGGATGTTTACGTCGCTGATGCTGAGGGGCAATCGCAGCGTTGTGTGGCCTGTGAAAGTTGTGATGAGGCTGAACCCGCCTGGTTCCCAGATGGGAGTGCGGTGGTATACCAATCAAATTGTGGCGAATCTTATGACTTGTGGCGTGTTGCCGTAGGTCGCGGGAGTCCAGTACAGATAACCAAGACTTCAACTGAGGATGAACGGGAACCGGATGTTTCGCCAGATGGTCAGTGGATCGTGTATCGTAGCAATGCCGATGGCAGCGAGCGTAATAGCGATGGTGCGTTGATGGTGTGTGATATTGAGGGAGGGAATGTGCATGGATTAGGGATACGGGGGCGTTCACCCGTCTGGTCTCCCGATGGAGAACGGATCGCTTTGATGTCGGAAGCTGATGGCGGGTGGGAGATCTATGTATATGCTGTGCGTTCCGGAGTAGCATCGCGGCTGACAAGTTGTAGTGCTAATTGTCGGTGGCCGGACTGGTCGCCGGATGGACAATATGTAACATATCATTCGACGACGGGCGCAAATACCACAACGGCAGATACGATTTGGTATGTACCTGTGAATGGCGGTAACGCTGTGCGGATTGTCTCGGGTGCTTCGGCAGGGCGGCCCAGTTGGTCCAGTACTGGCTGGGTGGTATTTAATTCGGACCGTGGCATTGAGATCGCGCGCGTGGATGGCAGTGGCCGGCGTACATTGATTGAAGAGGATATGTATTGGGCTCCGGTTTGGTCGCGGTAGGGAGGGACACGGCCTCCAAATGACAAAGAAAAGATGACGCTATGGCGTGATAAGGTGGTGAGCGATGAGGATACCAGAGTTTATACGAAGAAAAGATGTGTTAATTGGATTGGCAGTTGGGTTGGGTGTGATAGTGGTGTCGTTGCTAATTGTGTGGGGGCTGACTCGTCCCCGTGCGGCGACGGTGACGGAGGATGAGATCACACCTTCAGATACGACTGCGGTGGGGGCGACATTTACCCCTATGGTTGAAGAAACACCTGTTTTTTCGTTCACACCGGCTCCAACAATGACGATCGGAACTGCTGCTACGGCAGAACCAGGAACTTCAACTGTGACACAGATGGAAACTTACGAAGTACAGGCCGGAGACACGTTGGGCGGGATTGCTTATGAATTTGGAGTATCAGTAGATGAACTGCGAACTGCCAATAATTTGGAGGGTGATCTTATTCGTGTAGGACAGGAATTGTTCATTCCACAATCTGGGGCTGCCGTCACACCCCCTACCGCGACACGCTCTCCTGCAACTGGAACCGTCATCCACGAGGTCGCAGCGGGGGATACATTGGGCGCGCTGGCTCTGAAGTATGGGGTGACTGTGAAGGAGATTCAGGATACGAACGATATGGACTCTGACGTGATTTACGTGGGTCAGAAATTGGTGATTCCCGGACAGGAAACTTCCCCCACTGCTACGCCAGCGGCAGGGCTAACTCCTACATTGACACCAGTAGGGCTGATGCGGGCAACACCTTCTGTATCTATGTCGCTGGCGGCTTCTACTTCGTCGTTAGTGTCGGATGAGGTGTGGGTTCCCTCAGTGTTGGAGGGTAATCTAGCGACGGCTTATCCGGCTGCTTCTCGATCTGATCGCTTTACATTGCACTATACGCCAGATACGTATCCTGCGCAGAATGTGAAGGATGTGGTGGCGATGGTGGAGCGTGGATTGGCGCATATTGAGGCAAGCTTGGATGCTAGTTTGGAGGGCACGTTTGATGTTTATGTAGCGGGCAGCATTTTTGCTGCACCTGATCAGGCATTGCGAGGGCGGAGTTTTTCGGCGCAACGGCGTTATTTCTTCTTGCACGATGGCTCAGGGAATGATGTGGACCAGCAGTATATCGCCACCCATGAGTTGACCCATTTAATCTCTTGGAATGTATTCGGTCGCCCATCCTCGGTGATGTTAAGTGAGGGGGTGGCGGTGTATACGGGTATGTCGCTGGTCACCGGGATGTCACCGGCGCATATGCCTATTGAAACGTTCTGCATGGCTTATCATCAAGCGGGAAAGTTACCCCAGGTTTCATCTGGCTTGCGTTATCAAGGTCATATCCGGGATTTAGAGAATTACTATGCGGCAGGTTGTTTTGTGCAGTATTTAATTGAGACTTATGGGCCGGAGAAGTTTGGAAAACTGTATCCTACAGAGGATTATACCGGTATTTATGATAAATCCCTGGCGGCGTTGGAACAGGATTGGATCGAACAGCTTGACGCCGAAGTGGATTTTGAGCCGGAGGATCTGATCACTGCCGTGGACGCAGTGGCGGATGCGTATGATGAACTGTTTGTGAGCTTTTCCGGCACACCGGCAGAGATGGCGGCCTATCGGGAGTTAGATGCTGCGCGGATCGCTTTGCTTCAGGGAAAGCTTGCAAATGTCGAAACCCACTTGATGGAGTTCCAGTCGTTGTTGGCGTGATCGGTATGAAATTTGTTAGTCTATATGGTAAAGGATAAGTTAATTAAAAGAAATTGGGCAAAGTGGACTATATACGTTATAATAGATTGGCACTATGTGATAATAAAATCTTGCGGAGGAAGGAATAATGCCGTTTTCTACCGGGCAGGTTGTTCATCAACGGTATCGTGTGGCCCGTTTATTGGGGCAAGGCGGAATGGGGGCCGTATATCGCGCCTGGGATCTCACTCTTAACATCCCGGTAGCTTTGAAGGAGATGATCCCTGAGCCTGGGCTGGATTATCGTAAACTGGGGGAGTTGCGTGCGCAGTTTCAGCGGGAGGCGCAGGTGTTAGCAGGATTAGCCCATCCAGGATTGCCGCGTGTGACAGATTTCTTTGATTGGAATGGCAATGCCTACCTGATAATGGATTTTGTAGAAGGGGAAAATTTGTCGAGTGTGTTGCTCCGCCAACGACAAATACCGGAGAACCAAATGATTCCCTGGGCAGTGCAACTCTTGGATGCACTGGCAGCGTGCCATGCGCGTAACATTGTTCACCGGGATATTAAGCCACAAAATGTGGTTATTCGCTCTGACGGACGGGCAGTGTTGGTGGATTTCGGCCTGGTAAAACTTTGGGACCCACATAATCCGCAAACGCAGAATATTATCCGAGGTGTAGGAACGATTGAATATGCGTCACCGGAGCATTTTGGGTTGAGTGGGTTACACACTGAGCCGCGCAGTGATATTTATAGTATGGGCGCGATGCTTTACCATTTGTTAACCGGGCGTGAACCGCCATCGGCATTGGAGCGTTGGTCGGGTACGGATATACTTATAGCTCCGCGTCAGTTTAATACCAAACTTTCTCCGCATATAGAGACGGCTGTGGTGCGGGCAATGGAATTGCAGCCAGATCAACGTTTCCCTAATGTGCAAAATATGCAGGCGGCGCTGCAGGGACGCCCCGGCGATACTGTGTGGGCGGGAGCAGATTACCCGCAACCGGTCTCTTCGGTAAGTCTTCAATCTGCCAGGCGTACTGAGGTGTATGCTGGGCATGTATCCGAGGCTCCATCTATATCAGTGCCGCGTGTTACCGATTGGCGGCGTGAGTTGAGTCTCTGCCTGTTGATGGCGGTAGTGGGGATGTTGGCGCTGCAGGGTATTCTTTTTGGCGGTGATCTCACTATCTATACATACTTGGGGTTGAGTGCGGGCGCGTTGATAATGGGTGGAGTAGGATGGTTTATTGGTGACTTGATTTTTCAGGCGCTTATCCCACCTTCTCTATCGATGCCAAGTGTAACAAGTCGTCCTACGCAGCGATTGGTGACCATGGCCCGTCAAGTGACGCGAGAGTTGAAACCGGCGCAACTGGCCGTGTTGT
This sequence comes from Anaerolineae bacterium, assembly GCA_016931185.1. Classification (GTDB taxonomy): domain Bacteria; phylum Chloroflexota; class Anaerolineae; order B4-G1; family SLSP01; genus JAFGFI01. The sequence continues at coordinate 6,326 of JAFGFI010000016.1, read as the reverse complement.
TAGGGGGACTGGTTATTATCGCGGGGACAGGCGCGTGGCTATTGGGTCCGGTAGTTGCGGATATTCCTTTGATTTGGAATAACCTGCCGCTATATGCGGTTGCTGGGCCGTTGGGCTACGCAGCAACCGGGAGGCGACGATGGGTGGCGTTGGCCTCTCACATACTAGCTACAGGGGTGGGCGGTGTGTTATTGAACGTTCGCGCCGAGTTTGAGTATGATATTCTATTATTGCTGCTGGCGACGGCTATTGGGGGATTACTCATAGAATTGTTGGCCGTGTTAGCAGAACGATTCTGGCTCAAATCTTGAGTTCAGGGGTGAGGAGGTGGTAATGAGTGAATGGATCGGCCAAATTATTGGTGGGTATCAATTAGCCGAAGAAGTAGGGCGCGGTAGTGTTGCTGTCGTATATCGTGCTTATCAATCTCAGTTGGAAAGATGGGTAGCCCTCAAATTGTTGGATGTACAGATGTCGGGCGGAAGTGATTTTTTGCACCGGTTTCGCCAGGAAGCGCGATCTGTAGCCGCTTTGCGCCATCCTAATATTGTGAATATCTATGATTATGGTGAAGAAAAGGGGATGGCCTATATCGTGATGGAATTGATTCCTACTTCATTGGCACAACGCCTTGAGAGTACACCGATGCTACCGCGTCAAGCTTTGGAATTAGTTTTGCCGATGGCGCGGGCTTTAGCTTATGCACATTCGCAGCAGATTGTTCATAGGGATGTGAAGCCCGCTAATATTCTGTTAGCGCGCTCTGATTGGCCTTTGTTAGGCGATTTTGGCCTAGCTAAAGTGGTGGGGGCGCGTCAAAAGTTGACAGAACCGGGAGCTATTGTGCGCAGTACGGCTGTTTATCTCTCACCAGAACAGGTTGCGGGACAGGAGGTAGACCAGCGCACCGATATTTATAGTCTGGGTGTGGTTTTATTCCAACTCCTGTCCGGGCAATTGCCCTTTCCGGCAGAGACACCGGCAGAATCTATGATTATGCGGATGTACCAACCGGCGATGTCTTTAAAACAAATAATTCCGCAAACGCCAGGCAATTTGGACGCGGTATTGCAACGCGCATTGGCGCGAGAACTCAACGAGCGTTATGCTAAAATGGATGATTTTGCCAGGGATTTGCAAAATGTGTTAGATAGTATGACGGCGATGCGTCACGTACAAGTCAGTTCACAAACAACGAAAATGATTCCTACGTTAATATCGTCCGAAACCGTGCCCGGCGGCCCTCAATTGTTTATTGCGACAACTGGCTCTGTTGTCCAAATTCCCATTGCTGAGGAAGTGTTGATAGGACGTCGTGATCCGCTATCTCCTCGCCTCCCTGATGTGGATTTAGATCCTTATGGTGGTGAATTGGCTGGGGTTTCGCGTCAACACGCACGTTTGTTACACAAGCAGGATGGGTGGTGGTTGGAGGATCTGCAAAGTACAAATGGTACTTTCGTCAATGAGGTGCGTTTGTTGCCGCATCGTCCGGTGCGTTTGCGCTCGGCGGATATTGTGAGATTTGGGCAATTGGCGATGATTTTTAATGAGTAGTCAATGAAAGGGGGAGGTGTATGAAGTGTGTGCAATGTGGATTTGAAAATCGTACTGGGGCACGATTTTGTAAGCGTTGCGGCATTGCTCTGGAATCGCCGATGCCCGTTGTGTCGTCATCTTCTGTGGTAGTTTGTCAAAATTGTGGGGCGACTCTCAAGCCAGGGGCGCGATTTTGTTCGCGCTGTGGACAGCCTGTTCCAACAGCTTCGGACGCTGCATCTGTTTCTCCCGCAGTATCTTATCCTACTCCTTCTGTGCAACCTTCTCCCCCTGAATCTGTACCGGCTGGTTATCCTCCATTACCTGAGTTTGCGACTCCTGATTGGTCATCCGTGTCGGCTGCTGAGGACTATGGGTTTCCTCCTGGGGGGGGGACTGTTGGAGGCGCTCCCTCTATGCCTGGAGAAGGGCTATCCTCTGGTGTATCTTCCAATTCTTCTTCTGGCGTGATGTATGCTCCTGCCCCAGATTTGCCTACAGCGCGTCAAGCTTATTCTCCGCCGCCGGCGAAATCTGGTATTCCGGTTTGGGTTTGGGGAGTAGGTAGTGTGCTGTTGGTGGTGATTGCAGTTGTGGTGGTCTTTATGATCTTTAACCCTTTTGGGAATTTGGGTTCCGGCCTAGAGGGAGGTACTGAAACTCCTTCCGCAACGGAGACAGTACTACCGACGGCTACAATTGCCGCCGCACCGGTGGAAAGTTTCACAAGTATTCCCACTCAGACCCCATTACCAACCCCTACACCAAAATTGGATACATTGTTGGCAGACGCTCAAATCGCGATGTCGATTGCGCAGAATCCTGTGCGGGTAGGAGAACGATTGACGGTCACTATCGTGATAACGAATACAGAAGAGGTCGATATCGGTGATTTGACTGTGGTTTTGACGGATGTTGGGGGTCCTTACTTAAGATTAGAAGGGAATGACGCGCTTTCAAGGGCAGATCCTATTGCCCCTCAATCAAGTTATACAGAGACTTTTGTGTTGATAGCAGATACTGTGGGAGAGGGAATTCTCAATACAAGTATTACATTTGAAGTGCGATCTGATCCGGTTAAACCTGATTGGGCAAAACAAGGCCCGTTGAGGGTTAAAGTTGAATCCCCATAGATATGGAGTTCTGTATTGCTGAGTATAAGTACGGTATTACAAAATCGGTATCGCATTGTACGCCTCTTGGGACAAGGTGGGATGGGGGCAGTTTATCGCGCCTGGGATCTACGGCTAAAAATGCCGGTTGCACTTAAGGAAATGCGCGCGCAGCCGGGTTTGGATTCCACCACATTGAGCGAGTTGCGTCAGCAGTTTCGCCAGGAAGCTGCCGTTTTGGCGCGTCTCAGTCACCCTAATCTGGTACGCGTGACGGATTACTTTGAAGAAGTGACGGAAACTTATCTTGTGATGGATTTTGTAGAAGGGGAAAGCCTGGCAGACCTCATTGCACGAGCAGGCGCGCAATCCGAGTCCCGGGTGATGCATTGGACGCGGCAGTTGTTGGATGCGTTGGTATATTGTCATAGTCAGGGAGTTGTGCATCGAGATATTAAGCCTCAAAATATTATTATTGACGCCAGTGGCCGTGCCGTGTTGGTGGATTTTGGATTGGTCAAACTCTGGGATCCCAATGATCCTCAGACTAGGACTGTGATGCGAGGATTAGGTACGCCGGAGTACGCGCCTCCAGAACAATATAGTGTCAGTGGGCAACATACCGATCCCTCCAGTGATCTCTACAGTTTGGGGGCTACGCTTTATCACACGCTTTCTGGTCAGGCTCCGATGACGGCCACTGACCGGATGGTGGCTCCAGAGCGATTTGCACCATTGCGCCAGCTCGCGCCAATGATCAGCCCACAGGTGGAATTTGTGGTGATGAAGGCTTTGGAATTAGATCGTAGTAAGCGGTGGCATACTGCCCAAGAGATGGTCTATGTGCTTGAAGGCGGGACGCCACTGCCGAGAAATCGTTCAATCTCTGAAGAAATGTCGTTATCTTCTCTTGAAGATAAAATTCCTTCGAAGTCTACAGCGGATAAACGACCGATGCGCTGGCTTTGGATCATAGGAATTTTAGGGGGATTGATGTTGTTATGTGTTGCTGTGTTGGTGGGGTTTGTGTTGTTGAGTTAATTTTTCTGGCAAAAATTTATGTTTTACAATTACAAGTCGTTTGATTGGATATTAAAATGAATCGTAAATTGCTCATTACGCTTGTTTTGATGGGTTTGGGACTTCTTGTGTTGGCGGGTGTGTTGTTCGTGACACGGTCGCGCCCCTTGATGGTGGCAGTGCCTACCGTAATGGCTACATTTCCTCCAGTTCCCACATTTGACCTTGCCAACATACCCTCTATGGAGGATTTGTCCGTGCAGCACCCTCAGTTAGCAGCGATCTTGACCGATCCTGAATTAGCAACAGTTTACAAGGAGTTTTTAGTTGCTTACCAGCAAGGTGGGGAAAGTGCTGCATTAGCTTTAGCGGAAGAGCGCGGTGTGTTAACTCCTGATGGTAAAAGTTTGCGCGTGATGCTGATGTTGGATACTGAGGAGTCTGCAGCGTTACAACAGCAGCTTGAACAGATTGGGGTGACGGTTGTCAGTGCATATCAAGATCGCGTGAATATTGCGGTGCCGATTGCTCTAATTCAGGAGATGCTAAACGCTGAGCAGCCGGGCGCGATTTTTGCAACATTAACCGAATTGGAACACGTGATCGCGGTTCGTCTACCGGAGCAGGGGGGCTCGTATCAGCAAGTTATTGAGGGTGAGGGTGTGGATATGATTGAGGCATCGGTATGGCACGCGCAGGATTTTACCGGCGCCGGCGTGCGTATTGGTGTGTTGGATGGGGGATTTGCCGGATACGAGGCCCTGTTAGGAGAGGAGTTGCCGGCCTATGTAGAGATGCAGACCTTTGGGTGGATAGATGAAGAAGAAATACATGGCACGGCATGTGCAGAGATTATCCACGAAGTCGCTCCCGATGCGGAGCTTTTTTTTGCATGGTATGATTTTTCGTATGCCGCAATGGGGGAAGCGATAGCGTGGCTTGAAGAAAAAGATGTGGACATTATCTCGCACTCCGGCGGATTTTTTGTCGGCCCGCGCGACGGTACTGGATGGGCCGATGAGTTGGTAGATGAGCAAGCGGCTAAAGGGCGATTGTGGGTTAATGCTTCGGGAAATGAGGCCGAACAGCATTACCGGGGCACCTTTACGGATACGGATGGAGACGGCTACCATGAGTTTGCACCTGATGAACAGGCGTTGGCCGTGTATAGTATGGAAGATGTATTGATCGTCCTTCAATGGGATGATGATTGGATTTATCCCATCCAGGACTATGAACTTTATGTGTTAGATTCGGAGGGTGTGGTTTTAGGTCTCTCCGAAGATGCGCAATTTGGGTCCGAGGGGCAGTTGCCTGCAGAAGGCGTTGAGCTTGTAACTGATGGTGATGTCGTTTATGTGAGCGTTTATGCCGCCGCTGTTTCTCGCGCGGTCACATTTGACATTTTCGTCTATGGGGCCGGAGTGGCAGTGGCTCAACCTTCTCCAGCCTACAGTTTGGGGCCACCCAGTGATGCAGCCGGCTCCTTAACCGTGGGCGCAGTGAATTGGTGGGATGACCGCCTGGCTTTCTATAGTTCCCAGGGGCCGGCGTATGACGGCCGGCTAAAACCAGATTTGACTGCACCTGCCGGCGTATCGGGTGAGACTTATGGAGAAATGGGGTTTGACGGTACTTCGGCGGCTACCCCTCATGTAGCCGGATCTGCGGCTCTCGTGTGGCAGGCGTATCCCGGATTTACACGGCAACAAGTGATAGATTATTTGCTGAATGCGGCGCGGGATATGGGACCTGCCGGTCCTGATACAGGATATGGATATGGCCGGTTATTGTTGCCGGCTCCTCCCGAGGCTGTGGTAGAAGTGACGGCTATCCCTACATCTGTGGCTGTTGCGGCGGAGCCACTTTCTACGCCGACCCTTGTGGCTTTTGCCACACTCTCGCCCCCAGAGCAAACATCGATCCGGGAACCCGGTGCAATTTCCTCTTTAACCCGGCTGGGGCTAATTGTAGGGGGGATAGGGTGTACGGGAGTATTTTTATTATTTTTCAGTGTAGTGATGTTCGTTCGTGGCGGGCGACGACGGCGTGCAGCGCCAAAACGGGCAATTCCCTCACCACGGCCTGTACCACAGGCTTTCGAATCATCTGCATCTCCATTTTATGAACCGCCGGTTCCCCCTCAATCGGGGATACCGCAGGTAAAGCCTTACTTCCCTCCGGTAGAAAAAGCCCCTCCTGTTACACCTCTCCCCGTGCAACAAGAGGGGATACGTTGTCCCTCCTGTGGCACATTGGCCCGCGCCGGTGCACGATTCTGTGCCGTTTGTGGTAGTGTACTTGGCTCGCCGCCCCCTGCGCCGCAGTCTAAATCGCGTTATTGCCGGTACTGTGGTACTGTTTTACGCGCGCAATCCCGGTTTTGCCCGCACTGTGGGCACGCGGTGGACAATTGACAACCGATTGATAACCCAGATTGTGATTTGCCAATTTGCGATTTTCAGAGGAATTACCCATAAACGCGATGCGTTCACCGGCAGTAGGATGAAAATTTAAGACGAAACTAAGTTTTCAAGGGTTTTCACAATTTGCCAATTTGCAATTTATCAATTTGCGATTTTCAAGGGAATTACCCATTAACGCGGTGCGTTCACCAGCAGTTGGATGAAAATTGAATCCGCAATTCGTTATTCG
>JAFGFI010000277.1 GCA_016931185.1 Anaerolineae bacterium | reverse complement strand
CCATACCTCATCCACGTAATCGCGCAGAGTGGTTTCGAGCAAAGTTGCCACGTCGATCTCGGCTTCGACGCGCGTGACCTCCTCCGGATTGGCCCAGGTGGCCGGGTTACGCGCGTGCACAGAACAGGGATCCCTATAGGGTTGGATCGAAAGGTCGTAGGTGCCGATGCGCTGCGCCGCAGCGACGATTTCGGCCTTGTCGTAGCCGATGAGCGGGCGCAAGATAGGCAATGTTGTCGCCTGGCTGATCATATTGATGTTGGGCAGTGTTTGTGACGCTACCTGCCCGATGCTCTCCCCCGTGACTAGCGCTAACGCTTTGCGCTGTAACGCAAGCTGCTCGGCAGCGCGCATAATAAACCGACGAAAGACAACTGTCGCGACACGTGTGTGTATCTCTGCCATCGCCGTTTCAAAGGGCGCGGCGGAGATCAGGTACAGCGGCGCAGCGAGCCGGTGTGGCGCCAGCACTGCGCGCGCCATATTCACAATCTTGGATGCCCGTGCCAGTTTGACGCTCGGCAACAGATGAAAGTGTAGCAAGTCAAGGGTGCAGCCACGCTTCAGCATCATGTGCGCCGCCACAGGTGAATCGATGCCACCGGAGAACAATATCAGTACGCGCCCGCTCATGCCTACTGGCAACCCGCCCGCTCCAGGCAGACGACGCATGAAGCAATAGGCCGCATCCTCGTAAATCTGGATGCTGACGGTCACGTCGGGGTTCTTGAGCTTGACTGGTGCACCAGTCAATGCCACAATGCGCGCTCCGATTTCACGATCCACTTCCTGAGAGTTGATCGGGAACTGCTTGTCGCCACGCGTAGTATCCACTTTGAACGTGGTGGCTGACGTTACCACACCCTCGGCGAGCTGCACCGCGGCCTGGCTGATCGCTTCGAAGTCCGCGGGTGTAATAACCGCCGGAGCAAAATAGGCAATACCAAATACTTTGCCAAGTCGCGCTTCAATGATCCCGGTCGGAAAATCCGCGAGCACCTTGACGAGGATGTGGCTATGAAAGGGATTTACTTCCGTGCCTTCTACATCGTGCAGCACTGCGCGGATGTTCTCGACCAACTGACGCACGAAGAAAAACCGGTTGCGCCCCTTCAAGCCTAACTCGCCAAAATGTACGATATATGCTTGCATACAGGTCCCCTCGAAAATGGTGATTTATCTGCATAGATAGAATGACGGCGTGTGAACGTCACACGCCGTCTGAATAATTATGGAGCGGGGTGCGTTGTTACGAACGCCGCCGCGCCACTCCTAACCCGATGGAAAATACGCTCCCGATCACAAACAGTGCCAGCGCGGCCTTCAGTGTGCAGGTGTTCGCCAAGCCACTCAATGGTAAAACGCCACCAGTACCTGGCACGCCGGCCGTGGGATAGAGGCCCATATAGACATAGGCTACGTGTCCGCCCTCCACGCCGGGCACGTAGACCAGATGCTCCGTTGACGTGGTAGCAACATAGCCCTGCGGAACGTGGAATGCCACCTTCCAGCCGCCCTTTTCCAGCGTCGCTGGCCCGAACGTGCCTGTAGCATACGTGTTGCCGAACTCATCGACGGTTCGCCATTCCGAATAGTAGGTATGACTATAGCTCCCATTGGAGACGGTGAAATAGACCCATCCCAGGCCCTTTTCATTGGCATCCATCTTACCGTTGCGATTGCTATCCAAAAACGCTGCGCCCCGGATGGTGCCCTGGTTAGGGCCATACTCAGCGTGGGTTGCGGCGATGGAAAAAACACTTAACACACACAACAGCAGGATGATGCCACGTTGCATTTTCCTTGACCACATACAGAGCCTCCTTTGCATACTAACCCTTGCTCGATAGTACTTCTGAATGTATATCTCTAGTATAGCGCAAGAAAATCCCAACGTCAAGCCGGAGCAAGAACAAAAAATTTGCTAGAAAATCCAACCCAACATCATAAACACCAGCCGTTGCACGAAGTTCAGCAAAAAGAAGACAATCAGCGGGGAAAAATCCAACCCACCGAAAGTTGGCAACACGCGCCGGATTGGGGCGAGCAGTGGTTCTGTGATATCCCATAGGAAGCGCATGACCCGACTGGAATAGGGAACGCGGATCCACTCAAAGAGGATCCGCACAAGTAGCGCCATACCGTACAACTCAAAAGCCAGTTGCAGGACGAAGATCAGCATCGTGCCAATATTGCCGAGCGGGTTGCGGAACCACACTGGGAGGTAGAGTAACAATTGCAACACCCAGATGACCAACGTGCGCCCCACCCAGATGACGATCACCGCCGCCGCCAGCGCCCCAATCGTGGAGAGATCGTAACTCCGGTGAGCGGGAATCCCTAGTAACTTACTGGCCAGCTTGATCAAAGGATCAGTAGTGAGTATGAGAAAACGCATAAACGGATTCTGTGATGAGATTTTGAACAGGTGCAATACGATGCGCAGGATCAGGATCAAACCTGCTACACCGAAGATAATATCAAGCACTTGGATAATTGTATTGACCATTCTTCCACCTCCCGTGAGAACGCTGGAACGTTATTACTATATGAAATACGGAATTGTGCGTTATGGGTCTTGAGTTTAGATTTACATAACAAAAGAGGGTACCTTAACAAAAAAGAAACTGCTGGTAAAGTAGCTGTATGTCGACAGAACAGTT
>JAFGFI010000276.1 GCA_016931185.1 Anaerolineae bacterium | reverse complement strand
TTTCTGAATCTTGCCGTTCTCTCAGCATAGTTTGAGTTAGATTAACACTTTACCCTTGTTTTGCCTAGAAGCGTCAGTTTGATAAGCAAGATTTCTGAATCTTGCCGTCATCTCCATAGTGTTTTTTATATTCAATCTCCATACGTGCTTCGCTTAGGTCGGGATAAGCCAATTCTTGGCACGTAATGCACAGTCCGGCCACAATTGCACCGATGCGCAGGCATTTGTTGGTTGAATACCCTTTTGTGTGCCCGTATAGGAAGCCGGAGAAAAAACTATCTCCCGCGCCGTTGGTATCCCGCAGCTTGTAAGCGGCAATGCTTGGTGTCTCGATCCATTGCCGGTAAACGGTGAGCGCAGTCGCGCCATCTTTCCCATGCGTGCAGACCACCAATTTTTTACCGCGTTCGATCTGTTGCTGCATGAACAGTTTGTAATTCGGCAGTGCATCGGAACTGAGGAAAAGATAATCCGCGACCTCAATAAATTCCTGATGGTAGGTGTTTCTTCCGTCATAATCGTGAATGTCACACCATATTTGTTTGTTATGCCGTTTAATGATGGGGATGAGCTTGCGGCAGTAATTGATCACATTGAGTACAACATAATCGTTATCTTGGATGAGAGATTCAATGCGCCGTATGTCGATGTCGGGTTCATAAGTGCCGTAAGCGAAGAAAATAGATATCCTGCCCCCGTTATCATCCATCAGATTGAGGTGGCGCTTTGTACCCTGTGGATCGAGATCGTAAATAAAGGGGACGCCTGCCCGTTCCATATACTCACGGATACAGTTCCCATAGTAGTCATCGCCGATGAGTCCATGAAGTGTTACATCTAACCCTAGTTTTTTTAAATTAAGGGCTTTTCCCGCTCCTGTAGATCCTAATGTTTCGTGATACCCCTTGCTGAAGACTGTTTGTGGTTGTGGGTTTGGAAAGCGATCTATGTAAATCATAGTGTTAATTGAAACCCCGCCTAAAACTAATACTTTTGTCATCTAAGTCGCCCTCCCATTTGACTTGTGAAAGTGTGGTGAGTCATGTAAGGGTATGGAGATGTTTATACGCTAGTCGCCACATTATATACCTGATATGCGTAGCTATCAAGCCCGTTGACAGGTAACCGTTTAGTTTTGTGAGCGATTAACGTTTTCTGTCACCTGCTCCAGACAGAAACGCGGGTTGGGGGTGTTTTTTCGTTGGCGGGCGTAGCCCGCCAACGAAAAAACACCTCTTGGCTGTGGCTTTAGCCGCTTTGCTGCCGTCAATGGCGCTGTTTGCTCACAAGACTAAACGCATACCTTGATCTTTATGATTGCCGGATGGGTACTTTGTGACTTGGGAGTTTAAGATACAATACAGATCATGAGTTATCAAAAATCCGTATCACGTATCGCGCATCACGTATCAAGCATCACGTATCATGATTCCGCTCAGCCTGTCGACGTGGCTCGTTTGCCCGGTGTACCGGAGCCAGGGGAGGCGATGGTGGCTTTGTTGACCGCAGCGCGCTATGTGGGTGAGGGGCGCGTTTTTATCGCCGGGCCGGGTTTGGCGGCGGTTGCGCTATGGGCGGCGCGCGCGGGTGCGGAAGTAGTGGTCTGGACGGATAATATTGCGGAAGCTGCTTCCCTCGCTATGACATTTGCACGACATCAACTCCCTTTAAAAATGCACTACGGTGCTATGGATGCCACCGGTTTTGCCTTTGAGAGCCTTTGTGATCTTCAGGCCACCGTGGCAAATTCTCCACACCATTGCTTTTTGCAGGCCGGCTTCGATGACCTGGAGCCAGGAACTTGTGATTTGGCGTTGCTACACCTTCCGCGCGGTAAATCCCTCCAGGTAGAAGTGTTTTCGCTGGCGGCAGCGATGTTGCGGCCTGGTGGGCGGTTGGCCTTCGTGGGTGCGAAAAATGAGGGTATCAAGAGTGCTGTGAAACTGGCACAACAAGTCTTCGGTCACGCGGGGATCGTGGTGCGTAAAGGAGGTTATCACGCCGGGCTGGCGCAACGCCCCGTAGCTGAGCGGGCTTCTGCGAGGACATTTGCATTACCTGAAGTGTCATTCGTGACGCGCGCGATTATGGTAGCGGATGTGCCAACTCAGTTGGTGAGCTGTCATGGGACCTTCGCGGCAGACCGGCTGGATGACGGCGCAGAAGCCTTGATTGCGGGGATGACGATTTCCCCAGGCGCAAATGTGCTGGACATCGGGTGTGGTACCGGTCTGGTCGGATTGGCGGCGCTACGGCGCGGCGCGGGGGTTACGTCGCTTGATGTTTCGGCACGCGCCGTGACCTCCACCCGGCGCACGCTGGCCGCGAACGGGTATCCTGACGTGCCTGTTCTCCTCTCGTGTGGTGCGAGTGCGATCACCATGGATTGTAGTTTCGATGGGGTCGTTACTAATCCACCCTTTCATAAAGGTCACGGTGTAGACTTTGAGGTTGCCCGCCTCTTTGTGGCGGATGCCGCGCGCGTCCTCAAGTGGGGGGGAACCCTCTATCTCGTTGCCAATGCTTTCCTGCCTTATGGCCCTTGGCTGAAGGCACATTTCTCCCGCGTTACCCTTGCCTGGGAGAATACCCGTTTCCGGGTATGGAAGGGAGAAAAATAAGCAAATTGCAATAGGTTTGCTCCGCCTACCAACTCCCATGGGCGAGACGTTCCTGGAGTACCTCGCGCACTTGTTCGAGTACGATATCGGGATTGTAAGTTATGTTTTGAGCTTTTGCCGTCTCTTCCAACATCTGACAGAGATACGCGATCCACCCGGCCCACTCTTCTTGAGGTAAGTGTACCAACGCCGTCGCCGCTGTATGAATGGCACTTTGCACAATACTTCGTGTTACCATAAACGTTCCTTTCGTCCACAGGAGTTTTGTTAATACCTATCTAGTATAACGCACAACCCTTAACTCGCAACTCGTAATCCCTCTTTACATTGGACAAACACCCTCCTTTGAGTATGATTAGAAGGTAGATATAGAATTTAACCCAAGGAGCAACCATGACACAGCAGCTAGACTATTTCTTTAACCCTAACGGCGTCGCTATCATTGGCGCGAGCGCGAATCCGGCGAAGTTGAGTTATGGGGTGGTCAAGAATATGAAAACCCACAACTACCCAGGCCCCATTTACCCTGTAAACCCCAAGGGGGGTGAGATTTTGGGCCTGCCCGTCTATACCGGTATTTTAGAGGTGCCTGACCCCCTGGATCTGGCGGTCATTATGATTCCTGCGCCCCTGGTCCCGGGGACGTTGGCGCAGTGTGGCGAGCGTGGTGTGAAGGTTGCCATTGTTATCACCGGCGGTTTTAAAGAGGCCGGACCGGAGGGAGCCGAATTGGAAGCTTCGCTTAAGCGCATCGCCGAACAGTATAGGATGCGCCTCATTGGCCCCAATTGCGTGGGCGTGATGGATACGCATCTTCCGCTTGACACGACCTTTATTACCCAGATGCCGGAACCGGGCGCGATTGCCTTCGTTTCGCACTCCGGCGCGATCTGCGGCGGGACAACGGATTGGGCTATCAGTGTGGGTGTGGGTTACAGCCGCATTGCCACACTGGGCAACCAGGTGGATGTGGATATCGCCGACGGCTTGCGAATGACGGAGCACGATCCGCACACGAAAGTCATTAACATTTATGCCGAAGGGCTGCCCGATGGCCGTGATTTTGTTGAGGCCGCTGCTCGCATCTATCGCCAGAAACCTATTGTGTTGCTCAAGGCCGGGCTGACCTCGGCAGGGACGCGCGCGGTGGCTTCGCACACGGGCGCGCTGGCGGGCACGGAACGCGCCTACCGGGCGGCAGCGCACCGGGCGGGCGCGCTGGTGGTGGATTCGCTACAACAGATGAACGATGTGGCGATGGCCCTGGCAACGCAGCCACTTCCTTCTGGCAACCGCGTAGTCCTGCTGACCAACGCGGGCGGCCCCGCCGCGCTCGCCGCCGACGAACTGGAGCGGCAGGGACTGGTGATGGCAAATTTGGCGGAGGAGACGATTGCCCGGCTTAAAGCAGTGACTCCGCGCGATGCGCAGTTGGGCAATCCGGTAGACATGCTCGGTGGCCCTAATGCCGAGATGTACGATGCTGCCCTGCGCATCCTGGCCGAGGACCCCGGCGTGGATATGCTCATGGCCCTCTTCGTGCCCCAGGCCATCACCCCCGTGGGCGACGTGGCCCGCAACATCGTCAAGGCCGCCCAAGTCATCTCAACGGATTTAGTGGAAAGCGTTCCGTCAGACGCTGCCAAATCCGTCCCCCCGTACCCGGCATCCGCCCGGTATCCCGTATCCCGTATTCCGTATTCCGTATCCTCCAAACCCCTCGTCGCCTGCATGGTCGGCGGCGCGAGTATCCCGGAGGCCGTGAAACTTCTCAACCGGGGCGGCGTTCCCTTTTACCGCGATCCCAATCGCGCGGCGCAGGCGTTGGGCGGCCTCTGGGCCTACAAGGCGCTCCGCGAGCGGCCGGATTTAACTCCTGTGCCCCTGGCGGATGTGGATCGGGCAGCGGCACGGGCGGCGCTGGTAGATGCAGGAGGGCCAGGGAGCGGGAGAGCAGAGGGGCAAGGGAGCAGCGAGGCAGGGGAGCGGGAGGCTGGATCGGTGCGATCTGCGATTGCCAATCGCTTCCTGGATGCGGAGACGGCGGCGCGGGTGGTGGCGGCTTACGGGGTGCGTGTGCCGGTTTCAGGGGTGGCAGGGACGGTGAGCGGAGCGGTGATGTTGGCGGAGCGGTCCGGGTATCCCGTGGTGCTCAAGTTGATCGCGCCGGACGTGGTACATAAGTTGGATGTGGGGGGGATCGCGTTGGATTTGCGGGACGCGGACGCGGTGCGCGCGGCCTGCGCCCGCCTGCTGGCGGAGCGGCCCGGCGCGCGCGTGATGGTGCAGCAGATGATTCCCCAGGGAATCGAGGTGATTCTCGGCGCGCAGCGCGACGCGCAATTTGGCCCACTGTTGATGTTCGGCCTGGGCGGTATTTACGTGGAGGTCTTCAAGGATGTGGCCTTTCGCCTCGCGCCCTTGTGCGCGCAGGATGCCCGCGATATGATCGCCGAGACCGCCGCCGGCAAACTACTGGCTGGTGTGCGCGGGCAGCCGCCGGGCGATGTTGTCGCTGTGGTGGATACTCTGCTGCGTGTGGGGCAACTTGTCCACGACTTCCCCTGTATCGCGGAACTAGACATCAACCCTCTGATCGTGGGAAAGGCTGGTGAGGGCGTGTGGGCCGTGGACGTGCGTATCGCTGTGACGGATACACCGGAAGATTGAACCGTAGATGCACACAGATGGACGCGGATTTTTTATGAACATGCGCCAGACCAAAAGCGTGCAAAATGCAGGTACCTGTTAAGACTTTTGTAGTCTTTGATGTCTATTTCCGATAATAAAGCCCTCATACGTGCTGCGTTTGTCGTACATCACGTTGAACGTTTGAACGACGGGGCAGGCTTCGATAGCTGCCTGGCATTGCTGAAAATAGCGCTCAATCCGCATAGCGAATATCTTGCAAAGTTTCTGCTTTTTCGCGCAGGCGGGTCAGCATCCGGTACTCGCCTACCCATTCATCAAAGGCTAATGTTTCGGGTAGGTTGTCATTTTCGTACTGGTAGATGAATTCCGTTGAGGAGAGAGCATATTCAGCCTCAAACTTGTGCAAGCGTTCCTGTGTTTGCGCTATACCGGCTTGCAGTAAGCGTAACTGGTTTTCCAGAGCGGCTTCCACAAGTGGGCGCAATGGATGTTGACGGTTTGAGGTTAAGGTTAGTGTGGCCATAAGTACCTCCTATGTATTAGATACTTTGTTCTTTTGTCAGTTGTTTTCATTATAAGAGATAATAACGGATGCGACAAGCCGGCTCGGATTCGCGGATTTGGCAATCGGCGCAGAGCGATATAAAATGGGTGCATTGTTGCTACGCTCAGACCTGATCTCGTATAAAGTGGCAACTTGAGTTATAATAAGGATAGTATCTATGCACAACACGACATACATCATACAACCGCTCACCGAAGCTCTGCAGCGCGGCGCACTCGCGCTCTTTATCGGCGGCGATATGCCCCAGTCGCTCACGGGCGTGCCTTCCCGTGTGGATATGGCCCGCGCACTGGCGCAGCGCTACGGTATAGATGAAGGTGCGTCTCTGGCCCGTGTAGCGCAGCAGGTGGGGCAGGGCGGTCACCGGCGCGAGTTCACTGTCTTCCTGCGCGAGCAACTCCAGGGCGCGCAGACTCAACCCTTTCACCTCCGCGTGGTGGACTTGGTGCGTGGATACAATATCCAGACACTTATTACTACCGCCTACGATGACTTGCTCAGGCGCGCTTTTGACGCTGTGGGCGTCCCGGTCGAAGTTGTGTGGAAAGACGGCCAGCTTGCCGTTGCCTTCCGGGATCGCCCGCACATTTTACAGCTCTACGGCAATCCACTTTCCGACGTGGAAAGCCTCGTGGTCACCGAGGATGACCACCTTGACCTGGCGCGGGATCGGAGCCGGGAAGATGTGTTGGACGAGGTGCGCAGTGTACTGCGCCGCAACACCGTCCTCTTCCTGGGCTACGCCCTCAGTGATCCGGATTTTCTGCTGCTGTGGCGCGGTCTCATCCGTCACGCGGGAGACCTGCACCGGCGCGCGTTCGCCGTTTGGCCCGGCTTAACGGAGGCGGAGGTGGGTGTGTGGGCCGATCGCGGGATTGTGATCCTGGAAGCGGATCCATGGGGTCTGGTGGGTGATAGTGCGACGCTCCATTTGCCCTCCCAACCTGCGCACATGACCCTCCCTCAATCCGCGCAACCTGTGGCGATGCCGGTTACCGTCACACCGGGTATTCCCGACCCTCTTTACCAGACATTGCAGGCCACGTTGCTGCGCTGTGGGCCATTTCGGAGCGATAATGGACTGCCCCCACTTTTTGTGGACAGCCGCATCAGTCAATGGCGTGACATCTTGCCGTCCAGGGATACGCCGGCGGGGCGTGTCCAGGCCGTGATAGATACCCTGGTGATGCACGCGAACGCGGAGGGCAAAAATGCCCTGGTGCTGCTGCTCCACGTCCTGCGCGATCACGCTTCTCGGCGCGATGCCTGCTATGGGCAGTTGGCAGCGTTGGCCAAGGAACTTGAGAAAGCGGGGATCTAATTCCTAATTCGTAATTCGTAATTCGCAATTCGTATGAGACATTCACGCATAGCTTATGACAACGCAGTCCACATCCGATTCTGATTTTCACATCCGCCAGGCGCAGCCGGGTGACCTGTGCGTGCTGTTGGAGCCGGCAGACCCAGGCGAGATCGCGGATTTGATCTACCGCCAACACGCGCTGCAAGCCTGGTTTGGTGGGGATGTGGTTACGCCCGTCCATTTGACGTGCCAGCGCTTTATCCTCTCGGAGGAGGAATACCTTGATGCTTTCATCCCCTTGTTGCGGGCAGCGATGGCTCAGGTCGCCTATTTTTCATTGACCGCGACGGCTTTCCAGATCTTAGACTTGCCCTCTCTCCAGACCCGGATGCTCAAGTGGCGTGTTGAGGAGACGGACGCGCTCCGGAACTTCGTGGTGACCCTGAACGAGGCGCTATCTGCGACCGGCGCGACATCCCTCTATGCAGCCGGCGCGGTCGCTAACCTGGTCTCGGCCCTGATCTCGGTACCCATTCTATCCACTTCCGAACTGGTCCTTGTTGGTGGTTTCCCCTATTCCCTCTATACCGCCCGGCGCGTACAACTCTCCCGCATTGACGGTCCTGGTGTGTATACCGTGTTGGCGACGATGGGGTTGGGAAGTGACATGGTAACAGGGTGACGGGGAGCAGGGGAGTATGGGGCAAGGGAGAGCAAGAACTGATAGCTCACACCCATAATACGCAATTTGTAATTCTTAAGGATTACCCCCATGAATCTTGCTAAAACCGCTCTCCTGCCCCCTTGCTCCTCCGCTTCCCTGCTCCCCTGCATATATCAATCCGGTACGACGGCCGCAAACACCTCCGCAGACGTAATCGCGTTCAGCGTCAGTCTGCCTAGCGCGGCGGGAAGGAAGATCGCATCGCCTCGGTGGGCAGTGAGGCAGGTCTTGTCATCTCCCCATACTATTTGCACCT
>JAFGFI010000275.1 GCA_016931185.1 Anaerolineae bacterium | reverse complement strand
TACCAAGCCGCCAGGAAAAGTGGGTATTTTTTCGTTTTCGGGCGTAGCCCGAAAACGAAAAAATACCTTTAAAAACTTTTTACGGACTTTAGGCCGTCAGCGTTGCCAGCGGGTTACCCGTCATTTATACCTTGAAGAAACACTAGGGAAAAATCGAGTAACTATGCAGCTAATTTGTTTAATGAGCGCAAATGCGGTTAAGCCGCCCTCTAAACTCGCGGCTCTAACCACTCAACCTAAGGAGTCATAAATGGAAACTGAAGTTATACAAAACAGTGTCATTCGTCTTAAACCCCAGCAGTATATACATGTGTTGGATAATAATACCGGGGTGACTCGCCTGGAGGTCGGGCCACAAACCCTCACCCTGCGCGATCACGAACGGCTGATTCTTGGCCCAGAGCCAATGGTGATCATCCCGCCGCGCTATTACTGCATCGTGGATAACCCTGTTGTGCGGGGCGAGGGTGGCGCGCCTGTCAGTGATCAATACGGGCAGGTCAAGCTGCGCTACGGGGACGCCGAAATTCGCTTTGAGCAAGATCCCTTTCCCCTCTACCCTGGCGAAGAACTCAGCGGCAAGGTCACCCGTCTGCGCGTCGTTGAAAGTGATGAAGCTCTACGTCTGCGCGCCCTCCGTGATTTTAAGGCCGGGGTAAATGGGCAGGAGGTGACCTATCATGCTGGGGATGAGTGGTTGTTTGAAGGCCCTGGCACTTATATTCCCCGCGTGGACGTTGAGATTGTTGAGACTGTCGAGGCTATTGTCATTAAGCCCAATCAGGCTCTCCGCTTGATGGCCCGCGAGGCCAGTGTCGACCGTCAGGGTACTACTCGCAAGGCGGGGGAAGAATGGATCGTGCGTGATGAGGGTGCATACCTGCCCGGTGTGGACGAAGAAATTGTCGATATTCTTGATGCTCACGTGCTTACCGACCGTCGCGCACTACATCTCAGGGCCAGGCGCACCTTCACCGATATTTTCGGGAAAGAACGTAAGGCTGGAGACGAGTGGTTGATCACGCTGGACGATGCTGAAACCCACATCCCCGATGTTTATGAAGAAGTTGTAGGCGAGGTAGAAATCACCACTCTAGGTGACCGGGATTGGTGTATTGTTCTCGACCCTATTGGAGCGGATGACAAACCACAATTGGGAATGCGCGAAGTTCGCAAGGGCCGTGCTTCTTTCTTTCTGCATCCGGGTGAATCGTTGGAGGGGGGCATTCAAAAAGTCTACGTCCTGGGCGAGCAAGAAGCCCTGTTGTTGCGCGCTACCGAGGCCTTTACGGACGCTGCCGTGGATCCCGTGCAAATACGCAAACCTGGCGATCTTTGGATGATCGAAGGCCCCGCTGATTATATTCCCCCCGTGCAAGTAGAAGTCGTTGAACGGCGTAAGGCCATCCCCCTGGACAAGAATGAGGGTATTTATGCGCGCGACGTGATGAGCGGCGAGCTGCGCCTGGTGAGTGGCCCCCAGGCCTATTTACTCAGTCCGTATGAAGAACTCTGGGAAAAAGACTTACCTGCTGTTGTTGAAGATTTGCTGACGCACAAGGCCGACCCTGTAGCTGAGCGCAGCAAGTATATGGCGAACGAGATCAAAGATGTGCCTAAGCCGGTCAAACGTGATAAGTCTCGCGCTGTCGTTTTCCATGTACCTCAAAATGCCGCCGTACAAATTCACGACTACAAAGCTCGCACTGCGCGCGTCGTCTTCGGCCCCGATCTGGTGATGCTCGGTCCTGATGAAGCTTTCACGGTACTCAGCCTTTCCGGTGGCAAGCCTAAGCAGGCTAATGTTATTAAGTCGTTGGCGTTGCTGCTCGGTCCCGACTTTATGACCGATATCTTCACCGTTGAAACCGCCGATCATGCTCGTCTGCAATTGCAACTTTCGTATAACTGGTATTTCGACGTAGATAAGGATGACCTTGAGACTGCCGCGCGTCTGTTCCAGGTTCCCGACTTCGTGGGTGATGCTTGCAAAGCTGTGGCTTCCCGCGTGCGTGGCGCAGTTGCCGGATCGCGCTTTGAGGAATTCCACCGTAACTCTGCTAAGATCATTCGCACTGCCGTTTTCGGCATGGATGAGAAAGGCCATGTGCGTGACGAGTTTCGCTTCACTACTAACCATCTTGTCATTACCAACATTGATATTCAGTCGGTGGAACCTATTGACGAAGAGACCCTCAAAAGCCTGCAAAAATCGGTGCAGATTGCCATAAAAATCACTACCGATGCCCAAGAAGCTGCTGCGCGCCACGACGCAGAGCGTATCGAACAGGAAGCTCGCGCCAGACTGGAACGCCAGGCTATTGTGGACAAAAGCGCATCTGAGGTGGAACGCAAAAAACTTATTGAACTTGAGGCCGAAAATGCCGCGTTAGAGGCCACCGGCGAGGCTACTGCCGAAGCCCGTGCTCGTGCTGAAGCCGAGCGTATCAAAGGGGAGGCTGCCGTCACGCTGGCGCGGCAACAGGCTGACGCTCTGCGTATCCAGCAGGAGACCGAACTTGCTATGCTGCGCGCGCGCCAGGAAGCAGAACTGGCGCACCAGGAAACACTCAACGAACTGGAGATCGCCAAGGCTGAGCGCATGGCCGAGATCACTGCTGGGGAGTTCAAGGCACGTATAGATGCTATCGGCGCCGATACCCTCCAGGCTATTGCTCAGGCCGGTCCTGAACTCCAGGCTAGGTTATTGCAGGGGCTGGGTCTGCAAAGTGTCCTTATTACCGACGGCAATAGCCCTATTAACCTGTTCAGCACGGCCAATGGGTTATTGGGAAACCTTTCTGAAAACAGATGACAGGGTGATGATGTAGCCACGATTTCCAAATTGCGTAAAATCCTATCCTATATTTTCCCGCCCCTCATTCTTGCCAGTTGAAGTATAATGGTAGGCATCGTACAGAGTTTCTCTGTGAAGCAGACAGAAATGTCTGCTTCGTCATTTTATTTGAAAGGAGGCACGATGCCCACCTTACGCAATGACGTACTTAACGCTATTCGGATTATCGGTTTTGATACGGCCTTACACACAGCCGTCTACCGTTTTCGCAAAGCCTGGCTCGAGGCGCGCTGGGAAAGAAAAAACCGCCGGCACTGGGGCATACACCAATGGTATGCATTCCGGCGACGGTTGGCGACACCCGAACGCCCCGTCTGGCCCGATCAGTGGATCACGCCGGGACGCACGCGCTTTATCCAACCGGAGGCGCGTGGCGCGACGCTTATCACCGATCACGGCCTTCTCGAGATCGTTTTCTTCGCGCCCGACTTAGTGCGTGTGCGTGTAATGCCTCATCATACACCTCCCCTGGAACCCTTACCCTATGCTATCGCCAAGCCACTGGATGACTGGGATACTCCGGCTTTCGAAATTATTCAGACTCCAGAAGCCCTGTTGCTCAAAACTCAATCCTTAACCGTGGGTGTAAATCTGGCGGACACCAGTGTCTTTATCGCGGACGCGGATGACCAACTTCTGCGCGCTGATGTGGATACAGCCTGGAGTATATCTGGTGCCGTGCGCCATCGCACGGCTCTCGCCGCGGATGAACACCTTTTTGGTCTGGGCGAGCGTACCACATCTGGCAACCGTCGCGGTCGTACTCATATCCTCTGGAATACTGATCCGCAGGGGTATGCGGATGGGGATGATCCGATCAACTTGAATATTCCGGTGTACGTGGGTATAACGAATTGTGAATCAGCGCATCAACGGATCGGCGAATCGAGAATCGAGAATGTAGAGTCCATAACCTGTATTCCACAACCCACAACCCAAAATTTATCTTACCTTGTTTTCTATGAAAACTCCTATTACGCTGAATTTGACCTCGACAGTGATGGTAGTGGCGTGGCCGACCACCGGTTTGCGGGTGGAGAATTGCGCTATTATATCGCCGTGGGAACAGTGCCCACCTTGCTAGAACGATATACCGAGTTGACCGGGCGACACGCGCTGCCGCCACTGTGGTTGCTGGGTTACCATCAAAGCCGTTGGTCTTATGCCCCGGAAGCCCGCGTGCGCAAACTGGCACAGGATTTTCGCGAATACGATGTCCCTTGTGATGCCATTCACCTGGACATTGACTACATGGACGGTTTCCGTTGCTTTACCTGGAATAAGAAACGGTTCCCAGATCTGCCCCAACTGGCGGCAGATTTACGGTTACAGGGGATTAAGTTGATCAGTATCCTTGATCCTGGTATCAAACAAGATCCGGCCTATGCAGTCTATCGCAATGGCGTGAAGGGTAACCATTTCTGCAAAACTCCTGCGGGAAATATCTACCATGCACCTGTCTGGCCGAGATTGAGCGCGTTCCCTGATTTTACAGCGCCGGCTACCCGCGCCTGGTGGGGGGAACTATACCGCGTCCTGTTGGATGCGGGCATCGCGGGTTTCTGGAACGACATGAATGAACCTGCTGTCTTTAACAATGGCGGTGATCCTACCTTGCCGGCTCCCATTCGTCACAGTCTGGAAAACCGTGGTAGCGATCATCGCGAAGCTCATAATGTTTATGGGATGCAGATGGTGCGTGCCACCTACGAAGGGCTACGCAAATTGCGCCCCGATCGTCGTCCTGTCACCATTACGCGCGCGGGATGGGCGGGGGTGCAGCGCTACGCGACCTCGTGGACGGGTGACAACGAAAGTACCTGGGAATCTCTGCGTCTCACCATACCCATGATGTTGGGGTTGGGGCTTTCTGGCGTGGGCTTCAGTGGCCCAGACGTGGGTGGTTTTATCGGGGAGGCGGATGGTGAACTCTTCACCCGTTGGTTGCAAATGGCTGCCTTTATGCCCTTCTTCCGCGCGCACACGGCCGCCCGCACGGCAGATCAGGAACCGTGGGCTTATGGTGAACCCTACCTGAGTATTGCGCGGCGTTTCATTCAACTGCGTTACGAGCTATTGCCTTATCTCTACACCGCTACCTGGCAACTTTGTGAGCGTGGTTGGCCGGTAGTGCGCCCGCTTTGGTGGGATGTACCTCACTGCGCCGATCTCTGGGAAGTGGAGGATGCCTTTCTCTGTGGCGATGCGTTGCTTATTGCACCTGTCGGATATGCAGGTGCAGTTAGCCGTGCTGTCTCTATGCCGCCTGGTACTTGGTACAATTTCTGGACCAATGAAATAGAATCCACTTCATTCGTGCAATCTGTTGAAATATTCTGTCCTTTGGAAACTCTCCCGTTCTTTGTCCGGGCAGGTACAGTTCTTCCAATGGGAGAATCTGGCCCTAATGTTGAGCAACGTATGCAGAAGTTCTTGCGCCTGGGTGTTTATCCGCTCGCGCGGCCCGGCAATGCTGTCAGTGAACTTTACGAAGATGCAGGTGAAGGCTTTTGCTACCAACAGGGTGTGCAGCGTTTCAGCCGCTTCCTGATGGAGCAAACAGCCGAGCAATTGATCCTCACCTGGGAAGGTAACGGTGGGTACCAACCCCCTTACGAACATATCGAACTTACGCTTAATGGTCTCCGGCGCGCGCCACGGGCGGTTTACGCGGATGGCGTTCAATATGCCGTTGTTACAACCGATCCAGTTCGCCATACGGCCTTGCTCGGCGTTCCACCGTTTGAGAGATTAGAGGTTGTCATGTAGGACAGACATTTCTGTCTGTCTGACATGTAGGACGGATATTCCTGTCTGTCTGACAGATTGGAAAATCTGTCCTACTTATTACAAGGGAGGCTTCATAAGTGTCCAATACCGATAAACCCAACGCCCGTTGCCTCGGATGGGAGATACAGGCCACTGATTATCCCTATGAGAATCCGTGGTACCGGTTGCGTCGTGACCGGCTGCGCTTGCCCAATGGTACCGAACCGACGTTCACCTATGTTACTAAAAGCCCCGCTGTCTTCATTCTGCCTATCACGGCCCGGGGTGAGTTGGTCCTCATCCGCCAATATCGCTACCTTGTGGACACCTGGCTGTGGGAAATTCCCGCCGGGGGGAGTCATGACTTTGAGGGGGGTGATGCAGCCCATCCTGACAGTATGCTTGACCTGGTGCGCCGCGAGTTACGGGAGGAAATCGGTGGGGAGACAGAGCATATCCTCCATTTGCACAATATGTTCGGGGCAACAGGAATCCTTTCTATGACCTTTTGTGTTTACCTGGCCCTCAATGTTCGCCTGTCCCTTACCAATGCTCCAGAGGCCAGTGAAGTGATCGAAGTCCATGCTCTCCCCATTCCCCAGGCTATTGACCTGATGCGTGGCGATGACATTGATGCTCTTGACGGTTACATTGTGCTAAAACATGAGAAGTTACTGCGTACCATGCACACATGCGCAATGACGGGTAAATCATTGCTGGACGAAATTGAGACGTTAAGCGTTAAGTGTTGAGTGCCACTATTGATAAATGAAAAAAAGTGCTAATAATCATCAAGGAATCTTAATGCAGTCCAAGTGCCACTAATTGT
>JAFGFI010000274.1 GCA_016931185.1 Anaerolineae bacterium | reverse complement strand
ATCGCGCTGCAACTGGCGCACGGTGGCTGTTTTGCCAGCGAGTCCGTCACCGGCAAACCGCCCATCACGCCGTCGGGCGTCGGCACGGTATTATTGCCCGACGATACTCCCCACACGATGACCGTGCAGGAGATCAAGGCTCTCATCGAAGCCTACGCGCAGGCCGCACAACGCGCGCGCATCGCGGGCTTTGACGCCGTCGAAATCCACGGCGCGCACGGTTATATGCCGCTACAATTTCTCTCCGGCTACACCAACCGCCGCCAGGATGAGTACGGCGGCAGTTTCGAGAATCGCGCGCGCTTTGCGTTGGAAGTGATTCGGGCCATCAAACGCCTGGCAGGCCCGGATTTTCCCGTCATCTATCGCCTCTCCGCCGAGGAAGATGCGCCTAATGGGGTGACACTAGAAGAGGCGGTCAAGTTTGCCAAGCTGGCGCAGGACGCGGGCGTGGACGCGATCCACGTCAGCGCGGGAACCTGGGATTCACGTATGGAGACGTTCTTCGGCGCGTTGCGGGGTATGAGCGATCCACGGGGCAAGCGGCTCAGCGAGGGTGTCAGCATCGGCATGTGGGTGCCGCCGCTCTATGTGCCGCGCGGCAACCTGGTGCCGCTGGCGGCGGCGGTCAAGCAGGCCGTCACCATTCCCGTCATCGCCGTATGCGGTATCTCACCGGAGATGGCCGAGGACATTATCGCCGAGGGCAAAGCCGACCTGGTGTCCATGGGACGGCAAGCCATCGCCGACCCGGAATATCCCCGCAAAGTTATCGCGGGCAAGCCGGAGGAAATCCGCCGCTGCGTGCGCTGCAACGAATGTCTCGACTCGGTCATGAGTTACCGGGGCTTCGATTGCGCCGTCAACGCGCAGGCCGCTAAAGAGCACGAGATGTACAGTCGCATCCTCCCTGCGACTGCGCCGCGCCGCGTTATGGTGATAGGCGGCGGCCCGGCAGGGATGGAAGCCGCCAGGGTTGCCGCGCTACGCGGTCACAAAGTAACGCTCTACGAGCGCAACTCTTACTTAGGGGGGATGCTGCGCTACGCCGGACACCCCGAATTTAAGAAAGATTACCGCGACCTCCTGGCCTGGCAGATCGCAGAACTGGAACGCCAGGGTGTGAACGTCAAGACCGGTGTCGAAATCACTGCCGACAAGGTGCGCGCCCTAGACCCGGACGTCGTCATCGTTGCGACCGGCGCGCGGCCCGCCACACCTCCGCTCGAGGGGGCGGATGGCGAGGGCGTCTATGGCGCGCTAGACGTGCTTGACGGCAACATCCCGGCAGGCAAACACGTCGTCGTCTGCGGCGCGGGCTTGGTCGGCACCGAGGTAGCGATGTTCCTGGCGGAACAGCACGGCAAACAAGTCACGTTGGTGGACCAAATCTCCGAAATTGTGCCGGAAGTCGGAACCTTCACGCGCTGGGTGATCCAGGGCAAGCTGGCAGAAGATGGCATTGCGACCAAGCTCAATCACTGCATCGACTGCATCCTGCCCGGCAGCCTGAGCTGCACCTGCGGCGAGGATACCGCCACCATCGAGGGCGACGCCTTTGTACTTGCGCTAGGGATGACGTCCAACACCGGGTTGCTGGATGCCCTGGGAGATGTGGACGCGGAAGTCATCGCCGTTGGCGACGCGGTCAAACCGCGCAAGGTCCTACAGGCTATCCACGAAGGGTTTCACGCGGGGCGAAGGATTTAACCGAAGGTCACAAATCAAAAGTCGAAAGTCGCCTTAGGAGGAACTTTCGACTTTTGGTGTTAGATATTACCGTATTTATTATAGGCTTATCATCGCACTCTGTTTTCTATCTCACTAAACTGAACAAAAAAAACTGATAGCATTACGGTATTACGCAAAGGGGAAAAAATATGAAATTAATCTAGCTACCGGACACTTTTTATTAGAGTAATGTATCTATTCCAAAAGGTACACTTTGAACTAGATTATGCGGCTAAAGCCGCCGGAAAAGTAGGTATTTTTTGATTTCGGGCTACGCTCGAAATCAAAAAATACCTACTTAAAAGCGATTTTAGTCGTAAAATCCAACCTAATTGCGGCTAAATACTCCGCTGTGGAAAAGTGTCCGGTAGCCAGGAAATTAATAACAAAGTATTTCTAGGAGAATGCCGAAAAATTCTGAAAAATTTTCCAGAAAACAGTATACACTTGTCAAAAATATTCCTTGGTATTTCGAAAGATACTAACAACAAGTCGTTCCCAACACATACCTAACTCTCGTCCCCAGTATTGGCGATTTTCTCTCAAGAGTAATATTCCTCTCTTCTCTCTCGACGACACCAATATAAGTACGATGCAAGCCTACTTTTTCAGCAAGGGCTTCTTGTGAAAGTCCTTAAGCTAAAGAGAGGTAATCTGTATCGTTTTTGAGCTACTGTGCTTAGGGCTATCGCACTAGACTTGAGTATGCGCCAGACTACAAAAGTCTTACGAGTTAACGGGTTCACCCAGCGCCAGCGTTGAAGAGGATACGTCCAGAATCCAGTTACCTGCTGAGACTTTTGTAGTCTGTGGCCTCAAATGCGATAGCCCTGACTGTACTCCTTCCACAAGCCGGTAGATAATAGTATAATCCATCACAGATCGCAATTTGCCGGATCAAGGCCATTGGCCTACATCATGACAGACATTCTTAAAAATCACATACATGGGTGCGTTTCAAATGAGTTGGAATACAGGTGCAACGCACTTCGGAAAGTGCATCGCACCAGCTTTGCTCAACTGGGATGCAACACACCCAAATCACATATAACTATCAGGAGATAACCAAATGACAACTGAGAACATCGAGCGCTGGGATATTTTCGAACTTATCCTCAACGGGCCGGCAGCGGGCAATCCGTTTATAGAGGTCACCTTCGGAGCGAAGTTCGCATATAAGCACCGCGTGATTGACGTAGATGGCTTCTACGACGGTGACGGGACATATATTGTCCGCTTTATGCCTGATAGTGAAGGAGAATGGACGTACACCACGCGCAGCAACGTCGCCGCCCTGGACGGTAAGACCGGGACGTTCACCTGCACGCCGGCGGCGGCGGGCAATCACGGGCCGGTGCGGGTGCGCGATACCTACCACTTCGTTTACGAGGATGGGACGCCGCATTTCTCCGTTGGCACGACGTGCTACGCTTGGAATCACCAGGGCAACGCGCTGGAGGAACAAACGTTGGAAACGCTCAAAACCGCGCCCTTCAACAAACTGCGGATGTGCGTCTTTCCCAAGCACTACACCTTTAACCAAAACGAGCCTCCTTACCACGCCTTCGAGCCACTCCCCTCTCCTGGCAGGAAAGGGGCCGGGGGAGAGGTCCAGGTATGGGATTTCACCCGCTTCAATCCCGCCTTCTTCCGCCACCTTGAACGGCGTGTGGGCAATCTGCGCGACCTGGGTATTGAAGCCGATATGATCCTCTTCCATCCCTACGACCGCTGGGGCTACAGCACTATGCCTGCCGAGGTAGATGATCGCTACCTGCGCTACGTCGTCGCGCGCCTGGCGGCCTACCGCAATGTGTGGTGGTCGATGGCGAACGAATTTGATCTGATGCAGGCTAAGACGGAACAGGACTGGGATCGCTTTTTCCAGATTGTGCAAGAAAGCGACCCGTACCAGCATTTGCGCTCCGTCCACAACTGCCGTGGTTTCTACGATCACAATAAGCCGTGGGTGACACATTGCAGCATCCAACGCCACGATCTGACGCAGGTCACTGAATGGCGGCGATTGTACCACAAGCCCGTCGTGGTGGATGAGTGCTGCTACGAGGGCAACATTCCCAACAACTGGGGCAATATCACCGCGCAGGAGATGACACACCGCTTCTGGGAAGGTTTCTCGCGGGGCGGCTACGTCGGGCATGGGGAAACCTACGTCCACCCGGAAGACATTCTTTGGTGGTCGAAGGGTGGTGTGTTGCACGGCGACAGCCCCGCGCGCATCGCGTTCCTGCGCGAGATTATGGAGGAAGGCCCTGCCATCAACCCGCGCGGCATCTACGGGGATCTCACGCAGTCTGCTGGCCCCGACGATGCCTACCGTCTCATCTATTTCGGCATCAACCGCCCGGCGTATAAGGACATTGAGCTGCCCGTGGAGGGCGAATATACCCTTGAAATCATTGACACGTGGGAGATGACGATCACGCCGCTCGACGGTACATTCTCCGGCAAATGCCGCGTGGGGTTACCCGGAAAGCCGTACATTGCATTGCGAATCATAAAAATTTAAAACGAAACCAAGTTTTCAAGGGTTTTTACAATTTGCCAATTTTCGATTTTCCAGGGAATTACCCATTAACGCGGTGCGTTCACCAGCAGTAGGATGAAAATTGAATCCGCAATTCGTTATTCGTAATTCGCTATTCGCT
>JAFGFI010000273.1 GCA_016931185.1 Anaerolineae bacterium | reverse complement strand
AGCGAATAGCGAATTACGAATAACGAATTGCGGATTCAATTTTCATCCTACTGCTGGTGAACGCACCGCGTTAATGGGTAATTCCCTTGAAAATCGCAAATTGGCAAATTGCGAAAACCCTTGAAAACTTGGTTTCGTCTTAAATTTTCATCCTACTGCTGGTAAACGCACCGCGTTAATGAGTCATTCCTCTACAAATAGATGCGTCGCACTTTCCGAAGTGCGATGCATCTGTCTTCATACATTAACGTAACCTATTTTTGTTTATTTCCCCAATGTCACTATGACTTGATTTGCATTACCCTTTTCGTCCGAAGCTATAAGTTTGTCCACTGGAACAAGATTACCCTGTAATAGCTTTCCGTTCAGCATAAGTGACTTGACGCCCCGGCAGACACCATCCGGGTTCTTAACCTCAATCTGGATCGTGTATCCCCGGAAACGGCGTGTGGCTGTGAATCCTTTCCAAGAGCTTGGTATGCATGGATCAATCCGCAACCCATCTATATCAGGTCGTAGTCCCAGGATGTAGTGCGTTGCGCTGAAATAAGCCCACGCCGCAGCGCCCGTCAACCACGAGGTGCGGGTGTTCCCCGCGCGCGGGGAACAGGGAGCATAGGTGGTTTGCCCCTGTACATACGGCTCACTCTGGCGCAGTTCGGCGCGCTCATTGTAAGCGGCCGGCATGGCAGCCCGGTAATATTCATACGCCCGGTCACCGTTGCCAAGCATACACTCGGCGATCACGCCCCAACCCTGGGTATGGTTGAAGATACCGGCGTTTTCCTTGATGCCTGGATTGAAGACCACCGCGCGCATTACGTCCACGGGTGTCTTGACAAAGGGGGGCGTCGAAAGCATCAGGCCATAGGGTGTCGCCAGTCGTTCTTGGACGGTCTGCATACAGCGAGCCGCCTGTTCGGGCGTGGCGGTTCCACTGATTACGGACCAAAGTTGCGTATTGAGATAGACTTGCCCTTCTTCATAATCTTTCGTGCCGTACACGGTCCCGTGTTCATCAATTGCCCAGATAAACCACTCTCCATCCCATGCACACGCCTGGATTTTGGCTTCCATTTGCTCGCGCTGCGCCAAAGCCCACGCGGCTTCTTCCGGCTTGCCCAGACGCCCGGCGATCTCGGCATAGATCGTTAAACCGAGCCGCACCTGGAACGCGACGAAGAGGCTTTCCCCGTAATAGCCGAGTTGTAAACAGTCATTCCAATCTGCCGCTAGCCCGCAGGGTAAACCATTTTTTCCCGTGCGCTCCAAATTGAATTCCAACGCGCGGCGCAGGTGTCCAAAAACTGTGGCTTCACCCTTATCGGCATAGGGCAGTACCTTGTTGTAGAAATCAAAATCGCCGGTTTCCCCCACGAGCGCCGGGACGGCATTGAAAAACCACAGGCAGTCGTCAGAGCGGTAGTATTCCAAGGGCGGTGGGGATTCGTGACCGGGCTGATGTTCAAAGGGCCGCATGATAGGGATCGCCCCCCCGTTTGAAACCTGCCCGGTGAGCATTAACTCCAATCGCGCCTGGGCCTCTTCCGGGATAGCCGCCGCGACGCCCAAAATATCCTGCACCGAGTCCCGGAATCCTAGCCCGTCGCGCTCTCCATTGTAGACCAGGCTGGCGGCCCGTGACCAGGCAAAGGTAATCAAGCAATTGTAGAGTCCCCAAACATTGATGGTATGGTTTAAATTCTCGTCAGGCGTCTCCACAACCAGACTGCCTAGCTTGGCGTGCCAGGTGGCCTTCAACTTTTGTAGTTCGCTGGCAGCCTTTTCCAGGGAACCGAACTCGGTGACAGTACGTTTTCCTACCGAGTGAGCATCGCCAATCCCCAACATTACCAGGACTTCGCGGCTTTCCCCTGGCTGGAGGGTCAGGGTTGTTTGTAAACTGCCACAAGCATTATCTCCATATACCTGACTATTTGTGCATTGTCCCTGTTCTACCGCAAGCGGATTGTGATAACTGCGATAGGTTCCCAAGAATGCCTCGCGGCTGGTATCATAGCTTTCTATCGGCGCACCAATCAGGGCTATCCAGGTACGGCTGGATATATCATTATCTATGTCGGCTTCGTCAACTTGAGATGTTAAATTATCCTGGATTGCAATGCGCAACAACCCATCATCGGTCAATGAGCCGCGCACGATGAAGAGCGAATATTGCAAATTGACCTGATCCTGGAAAGTATTCCACTGATTGGTAAATTCGCAGAAGGTAAACGCCGCGATTGCACGGGGATGGTCGCTCTCGTTCGTGACCTTCAGCCGCCAGTATTCGAACGTCTGGCCCAAGGGAACAAAGTACGTGGTCTCTGTAGCAATGCCGGCATAACGCGACTCGAAAACAGAATAGGCCGTGCCGTGCCGGCAGACAGACTGGTACTGATCCAGCGGCTTTCCCACCGGCTGCCAGGACGCCGACCAATATTCGCCACTGTCGCAGTCGCGTAGATAGAAATAACGACCTGGCTGATCCATCGGCACGCTGTTAAATTGCAAGCGCAAAAACCGCCCGCGCGCTCCTGACTTGTAAAACCCATATCCGCCTGCATTATTTGTAATAATAGCTCCATGTTCTGTGGAACCCAAGTAATTGCTCCAAGATTGGGGCGTATCGGGCCGGATAATCACATACTCTTTGGCATCGTCATCAAAGTAACCATATTTCATAAGACATCACCTCGGTTTAAAATTGCAAGTTTGGGAATCAGAAAAAATTTGAGAAATTCGTGTTCGTTTGTGTTCCATAAAGATCAATGACAGACGGGAAAGTCTATCCTACATCAGCAATTCATAAATTTTTTGCCGGTCAATGTGTCCCGGCAGCGGGCCGATAGTGCTTAGTTTTAGTCCTACAATTTCACGGGCAAAGGCGGCGCATACCGGCAGGGTGTTGCCATCTAGCAGAGCTACCAGGAAGCCCGACCAAAAGGCATCTCCGGCCCCGGTGACATCTACGACCTTCACTGGGCGCGCGGGAATATGGGTTATCACGCCGTCAACAGAGAGCAAGAGTCCCTCAGCCCCCATAGTGAAGACGACGATTGAGGGTCCCATAGCGTGAAATCGGGCGATATATTGCTCTGGCGTCTGCCCCGCGCCAAAGAGACGCTGCGCATCATCCAATGAGGGTTTTGTAACTGTCACATACTGCATCATTTGAGCCAATACTTCCTGTGCTTCCTGCCGGTCGGGCCAGATTTTGGGGCTGTAGTTGGGATCTAAAGAGATAAGCCTGCCCCCTTCACGCGCTATCTGGAATGTTTTTTCCACCGCTGAGCGGGCGGGTTGCCGGGAGAGCGGCCAGGTGGAAGCATGGACGATTCTGGCGCGTTGAATGGCTTCTTCTGCAATATCTTCCGGGGTCAGGCGCGCGTCGCCATCCCGGAATACGTCAAAATCCGGTGTCCCCTTCGAGCGTGCTACAAAGACCAGACTGGTATGAACCAGGGGATCATTTAATAGATAGTCTGTTACCACCCCGGCCTTTTCTAATTCAGCTTTGATAAATTGTCCGAACGCATCCGCGCCCGTTTTGGCAATGATGGCTGCGCGGCCCCCCAATTTCGCCACATTCGCGGCAATATTGGCGGGAGAACCGCCCTGGAACCGCTCAAAAGTTTGGGCTGCAGACAATGTATCCGCCTCCCCCACAGAAATTAAGTCAATTAATGCTTCGCCTATGACGAGGATATCCAGATCGCCAGATGGAATTTGCATTATAGTCTCTCCATAAACCGTCTCTTCCCCGTCACGTCTGCGTGACCCACGTCTGCGTGACCCACGTCTGCATAATCGAAACGCCGGTTCATTCAGCAGTCCCGAAATATAACATACGCAACGTTGCCAGGGCTTGCTCCGTGTCATTTTCGAGGTATGACGGAATGGGTAACAATTCTTTTGGCCGGCGAGCTGTTGGATCTGCTATCATTGCCTCGATTACCTTTAGATACCCTTCGGCAGTGCGCTCCCAGGTATATCGGTCGTGGACACGCTGCCGCCCACGCTGTGCAAATTGCGCCCAAGTAGCGCGATCCCCAAGCACTCGTTCTAGCCCTCGCGCGATGTCCGCCGAATCCGCCGGATCGACTAAGATGCCATACTCTGTATCGCCATCCCATAGACTCTCGCTTGGCCCGCCATTGCGCGTAACGACGAGAGGCAACCCTGCTGCCGCGGCCTCTAACGGAGCTAATCCAAATGGCTCGTAGAGCGCGGTGAGCGCGAAGACTGACCTGCGTCGGGCCAGGAACCGGTATGCCGCCGCGAGTTTCGTCTGGCCCGGCAACGCAAATGCACTGATTTTCCCTTCCAGGTTATGAATATTCACAATTTCACGAATTTGTGCCAATACCTCTTTTTCAGTAGCATTAGCGTCGCGGTCATCGTGCAACGGATCATCCAATGCTCCTGTGATAATGATCAAATTTGCCAATTGCTGAAGGCGCGCGCTATACGCGAACGCCTGTACCAATCCCAGGTGATTTTTCTTGGGATCAAGGCGACTGGAGGCTATAATACAGGGTAACTCGCGGCGCATAGTGGGCAAATCCCGTGCCAGCCGCGCCCTCACTATTTGCTGCACTGCTTGTTCCTCCTCTGCCTGTGCATCACGATCAAACGTCACCAGATTGACTCCAGGGGGGATCACGGCAAAGCGGTAATCTTGTGTGACATCCACCGCACCACGATAGGCACGATGTCCGTATTGCATCTGCTGTTCTTGCTCCGTGCTGGTAATGTTCACACCGGAGTGGTTCATACTCAGCCGTTCAGCCAGCAAACGTGTGTTGAAATAGTAACGTGCATTCAAATCGGCCAACGTTTCTGGGGTAATGTATAACTTGTCCATCTTCTGCGCGCCCAAGGAGTGCGCTGTGAACGTAAACGGGATGCCGGTCTGCGCCTCAATTAACACCCCTGCCAACCCCCCGTCGCCGTAATGTGCTGTGAAAGCATCTGGAAACTCTCCGGCATCTTGATAGAATTGAAGAATATTGGGCACCCACGCCTTTATCAAATGCGGCCATAACAGCTCCTTGCGCAGAAATTCCGGCGGCCCGGCAGGTAAGCGTACAATACGTACCCCCTCTACACCGGGATATACATCAAACCGTGCTGCAAATTCCGGCCACGCCGGGTCAACAATCTGCCGGGTTAGAATATCTACGCGGTGTCCCAGTCCCGCTATCGCCAGCGCAACCTGTTTTACATAAACCAATTGTCCTCCAAAATCCGGATGCGCGGTTAAATGACTGTCCTGTGGATCAAAATTTCCCTGGGGATTTAAAAAAGCTAAGAACATGGGTTACTCTCCGTCAGTTAATTTAAACGATTTGTGAAACGCGAAACATGATTTTTCCAGTACTCCCTTCTTTCAAATAGAGTATAGCACAAAAGTTAAACACTTGCACGTTTTGTAACCTGGATTAAGCTAATACTTTCCTCTGCCTACGCGCTTCTTTGCTTTCTAATCTCCCGCCATTGTCCCTTTCCGCCTTTGTGGTAAAGTTGTGACGATATTGGCCTGGAGGCGAAGAAACACCATGTATCGTCATAATGAGAAAATCTTGTTCAGACACGGGATATGGAGTACGGAATACGGGATACGGGATACGGGAAGTACTATCTGTTGTTCGTCATCCGTCATGCGTCATCCGTCAATTGTTGTGGCTTTGCGCCTTTGTGTGATTTGTATGATTGTATTATTACTTGTTGGGTGTTCTGATGTAGCGGATGTGGCAAATCTGTTGCTCGTGACCGAGGAACCTACTCCCTTGATCGTTAACGTAGTCCCAACCCCGTCGGTGGTCTTCCCGCCTGAAGCTACTGCCGCGACCCGCATCCAATCACGGGGGCGGATCGTGGTTGGTATTCGTTACGATTTAGAGCCATTCTCTTATATTGATGCCAGTGGACAATTAGCGGGACTAGAGATCGATCTGGCCCGCGAATTGGCTCGCCGCTGGCTCGGCAATCCCGATGCAGTAGAATTCCGCCAGGTACGTTCTGATACTGCCATCCAGCATCTCACTGACGGTACCATTGATATTGCACTGGCGGGCGTGCCTCACACACAGGAAGCGGAGGCCGACGCCGATTTTAGCCCACCGTACTTTATGAACGGGCAGGCTTTGCTTACTTTCCCTGATACGCATATTCAGAGCCTGGCCGATTTGCAAGGTCGCACGGTGGGTACACTTGACTGGACAGAGAGCCAGGCCGCGCTCAAGGCAGCCACGCAGCTCTCTGTGACGTATACCTCCCACGATACCTTCTTTGACGTGCTTGAGGCTCTGCGGGTGCGGCAAATGGACGCTTACGCCGACCAGCGGCACCGCCTGGAACGGGCGCGGCGGCTGGTTGCAGGTACTACCGTCGTTGCCCAGTATACCTGGGAGCCGGTGGCGCTGGTTTATCGCTCCGATGATCCATTTTTTGATGACCTGGTTACGTTGACATTCCAGGATATGGTACACGACGGCACACGAGATACGTTGTACGCCCGCTGGTTGCCGGGGACTTCTCCACCCTCGATCTCGTTATGGCCTGGTAGCGCGTCTACGCCTGCATTGAGCGCATCCCCACCTCAGCGATCCACACTAGATGTGCGCGCCCGCATCCGTGAGCGAGGAACACTCGCGGTGGGTTACTACACCAACCGCTGGCCTTATAGTGCGCAACGTAACGACGGGGTTCCCACCGGCTTCGAGGTGCGTCTGCTGGAGCGCGTCGCCGAGCGGTGGCTGGGCAGCCGCCAGGCTGTTACCTATGTCCCTCTCACTGATACAGTGGTCACAGAGGAAATGGCCCTAACCCAATTGGAACAGGGCAAGATTGACATCCTTATCGGTAACTGGATGCCCTCGCGAGAGATTGCGCTGCGCGCGAATTTTTCCATCCCCATTTTTGACGACGGGGTGAGTCTGCTTTCTACAGGAACCGCGCCTGTGCAACAGATCTCGGAATTAGGAGGGCGCCCGGTTGCCGTGGTCGCGGGTACTGCCGGGGAGTCAGCGTTGCCGGGCCTGATCCAGACTGCCGGTATGGGGATCGCCTCGACAACCTATCCCGATTTCGACAGTGCATTAACTGCACTCTGGAACGGCGAAGTCGGTGCGTTGCTGATGGAGCGCCGCCGCCTGCTCTATGTCTTCTACAACCAGGTGGGCTTTTTCCTGGCAGATCAGCGCTACACCTCGCGCCCACTAGTTTATGTTTTGCCTCAAGGCGACTCGCGTTTTAGAGATATGATGAACTTGACGCTGGCAACCTTCCAGGCTACCGGGGTTTACCAAGAACTCTACCCGGTGTGGTTCGATGACCCGGTTCCAACCCTGGAAACCCGCCCCGGTATCGCCACCATTCCGTTGTCCATTGATCTGGCACCTTAAGGAAGATAAGACCTCACGCCAAGCCGCCAAGCCCGCAAAGATAAAAAACTTAGCGTTCTTTGCGCCTTTGCGTGAGATTTTCATTCAACTGCCGATGAACGCCAGCCGTTAATGGGTAATTCCCTTGCTTTTTGTCGTTTCTCATTTCGCTTCTAGGCTAATCATGGTAAAATATGGTTTGTGAATGAGGTGCATAAAGAGCGAGAAGAACCACGCCAGCCGATGGGTGTTTGGGCTTGTTTGGCGACCGGATTTGAGGTTGTAGCTCGTCGTCCTTATTTGTCAATTCCTCCATTGTTATTGGATCTGTTTCTTTGGCTTGGGCCGCGTTTGTCGCTCGCGCCCATCTTTAAGGATGTTACTGACATTCTGCAGGAGTTCTTTCTTCTGGGGGATATAAGTTCAGAAACGGAGCAATTATATGTCTTGATGGGGGCATTGTTGAACGAAGCGGCGACCCGCTATAATCTGTTTTCTATGTTAGTCCCGGCGCCTCTATTAGGCATTCCATCGTTAATGGCCCAGCGGATGCCGGTTATCTGGCCCCTGGCGCGCACACGGACTGAGGTAGAAATAGCCTCTGTGTTCCTGGTCGCTTTCTGGTCTCTCGTCTTGGTATTCGCCGGACTGGGGTTGAATGCACTCTATCTGCGTTTGATCGGAGCGAGTGTTATCATGGAAACTGAATCAAAGTTACCGGGACCAGAAACGGCAATGTTGCTCTGGTGGCGATTGATTCAGTTGTTGATAGGTCTCGCGCTTGCAGTCATAAGTGTATCCATGGTGAGCGGCTTGCTAGTGACACTCATTGGGATGTTTAGTCCCGTAATAGCCGGATTTGTGATGACGATGATCTCCTCACTTATGTTGCTGGTAGGATTTCACTTTATCTTTGTCATCCCGGCTATTGTACAGTTGCGCCATACACCGTTCCAGGCCATCAAAGAAAGTATTCTGCTAACTCGCGGGGATTTTCTAGGGTCGGCCGGATTGGTGTTGCTATTGTTAGTGACTTGGCGGGGGTTGAATGTGGTTTGGTCCCTACCAGACCCGGCTTCCTGGTCCACGCTAATTGGAATCGGAGGACATGCCTTTGTGGTTTCTGGTCTGATTGCTACATTGTTAGTCTTTTACCAGGAGCGGTTGGACTTTTTGAAGCAATTACAAAGTCTCTTCACGGCCAAGGACCCCGCTGCACATCCGGCAGGCGGAGAATAGCGGAATTTGTGAAGGATGAATTGAGAAGGGTGACGGGTGAGGTGAATTACAAATTATCGATCACGGATTACGTGTCACGTTTCACGCATCACGCCGCATCACGCCGCATCACGCCGCATAATGAAGAAAGGGAATATGTATGGTTGAACAAGTGAAGAATAACAGCGTAAAATATGACGCTTCGACCATCCAGGTGTTGGAAGGACTGGAGGCGGTGCGTCGCCGCCCTGGGATGTATGTAGGGGGCACCGATGTGCGCGCGCTGCATCACCTGGTCTATGAGGTTGTGGATAATTCTATTGACGAGGCGCTGGCGGGTGTTTGTGATCACATCCGTGTGATCATCTCTCCTGACCTTGTTGTCTCTGTTCATGATAATGGGCGCGGTATTCCTGTGGGGATTCACCCTGAAAAAGGAATTTCAGCATTACAACTGGTGTTGACGACCCTGCACGCGGGGGGAAAGTTTGGCGAGGGTGCCTACAAAGTTTCCGGTGGTCTGCACGGCGTCGGTGTTTCGGCGGTTAACGCGCTATCGGAGTGGATGGAAGTTACCGTCAATTCCGACGATGGCGTTGTTTATCGCCAACGTTATGAGCGCGGTATCCCCGTCACCGGGGTCGAACCTATCGGTAAGTGCGATCCAGAGAAAACCGGGACACTCGTTGCTTTCCGTTTTGACCCGACCATTTTCAAAGATGCGGATTTGGATTATAGCTTTGACACGTTGGCACAGCGTTTTCGCGAAATGGCCTTTGTGACGCGCGGTGTGACCATTGATCTGATTGATCAGCGGGCGCAACCCTTTCCGCGCCAGACTTCCTTCTATTTCGAGG
Source organism: Anaerolineae bacterium (assembly GCA_016931185.1). Lineage (GTDB taxonomy): Bacteria > Chloroflexota > Anaerolineae > B4-G1 > SLSP01 > JAFGFI01. The sequence goes on along the minus strand of JAFGFI010000273.1, from coordinate 9,119 downwards.
GCGGCATTTTATCGTTTGTGAAATATCTCAACCGGAATCGCACTGCGCTCCATGATCCGGTATATGTGGAACGGGAAGTCGAAGGCACGATTGTGGAGGTTGCGCTACAATATACCGACGGTTTTAGTGAGACTATGTTGGCATTTGCTAACACCATTAATACCATTGACGGGGGTTCGCACCTGACGGGGTTTCGCTCTGCCCTGACGCGCGCCATTAACGACGTGGGGCGCAAGCTTTCGGTGCTTAAAGACAGTGACCCCAACCTGACAGGCGATGATGTGCGCGAGGGTCTGACGGCCATTATCAGTGTTAAGGTCCCCGACCCGCAGTTTGAGAGCCAGACTAAGGTAAAGTTGATGAACCCCGAAGTCCGGTTTGCGGTGGAAACCGCTACTTCAGACGCGGTGGCGGAGTTCTTTGAGACCAACTCACGGGCCGCGCGCAAAATTGTGGACAAGGGGCTGACGGCCTCAAAGGCGCGCGCGGCGGCCCGTAAGGCGCGCGACCTGGTTATCCGCAAGAGCGCGCTGGAAAGTATGACGTTGCCCGGAAAGTTGGCCGATTGTTCCAGCCGCGATCCCTCCAACAGTGAATTGTTCATCGTCGAGGGTGATAGCGCGGGTGGCAGCGCCAAACAGGGACGCGACCGGCACTTCCAGGCGATTTTGCCGCTGCGTGGTAAGATTCTCAACACGGAACGGGCCGGACTGGATAAGATTCTGAGTAACAAGGAAATTCAGGCAATGATTTCCGCGTTAGGGTGCGGTGTTGGAGAGCAGTTCAATTTGGAGAATCTGCGTTATAACCGCATCATTTTGATGAATGATGCGGACGTGGATGGTGCGCACATCACTACACTGGCTCTTACCTTTTTCTTCCGCTACATGCAACCCCTCATTGACGATGGGCACCTTTACATCGCGCAGCCCCCCCTCTACCTGCTTAAAGCGGGCAAGGATGCCCAATATCTTTACTCGGATACTGCACTTGAATCTGCCGTCAAAGACCTCGGCGCGCGTAAGTACACCCTCCAGCGCTACAAGGGTCTGGGCGAAATGAACCCCCAACAACTTTGGGACACCACGATGGACCCCGAACAGCGTACCCTGGTGCAGGTCACCATTGAAGATGCCGCCGAAGCCGACCGCGTCTTCTCCATGCTGATGGGCAGCGACGTCCCTCCCCGGCGGAAGTTTATCCAATCCCACGCGCGGGAAGTGCAAAATTTGGATGTATGAGGAATGTGTGTAGGATCTTGTGTACAGTAAGTGTGTACTTTGGTGGGCTAACTCTCTGCGTTCTTCAACGCCTGATCTAACTGCGCTAGGGTGACCAATTGCACCTGATGCACAGCGGCCTCTGTCTGCGTGGCTTCTGTGAAACCTGTACGCGCGAAGAAAGCATAATGCACCCGCCAATCCTCACCGTGGTCGGGTAAGGTAGCCAGCACTTTGGGTGTCTTATGCTCTACTAATTCCCGCAGCACACCACGGCTGATGGTATCGGTGCCCCATTTACATTCCCCCAACAGAATTTGCCGGGCGGCCCAATTGATACCTACCACATCTACTTGTACTTCGCGACTCCAGTGACTGCCAACTTCTTCTACCTCAAATGACAGTGCCCCGGCGCGGCTTTGTAACCGGACCCAGTAGCGGCTCAGGTCTTCAAAAGCGGTCAATCCCACGAAGGCCCGTAACCCCTCCCGAATGGCCGGTAACACCCGTTCTGGGCGATAACTGAGTTCCGCCTGATTGGGGGCAATAAAGCGGAAGTAAAAACGGAAATAAGGATCGCTCAAATGATAACGTCCCCGCCGGGAACGATGTCGCTTGGCGGGGGGGATAGTAACGGGCAAGCGCCGTTCAACCAGGCGCAGTTCCCGCAGCCGGGCCAGATAAGCGGAGAGATGGGCTTCCCCCACCAAAGCCGCGTTGGAGATTTCGGAGAGGGTGTGATTGCCAGTCCCCAGTGCTTTCAGGATTGCCAAATGCGTTGCAGGCTCGCGTACCTCGTCGTAGAGCAAAAATGCCGGTTCCGCGACAAACATACTGCCAGGGGCTACGATCACCCCCCGAATGTTATCGCTGAGGGATAAGTCTGGGTCCAGCCATTCCAAGTAAGCAGGAACGCCGCCCACCACCGCATACGTTGCCACCCGCTCTTCCGCCGACCACTGGGGGAAGAACGCGGAGAGCGCGGCAAATGGCAGTGGGCGCAGCCACCACTGCGCAGACAGGCGTCCAAATAGGGGTGACTGCCGGGTTTGGAGCGTTTCCATCGTGTGAACGTGGGAGCCACATAGCACCAGCACCACCTGCGAGTTTTTGAAGTGTTGATCCCAGGCATGTTGAAGGGAAGACAGCATCGCCGGATCAGCGTCAACCGCGTAGGTGAACTCATCCAAGATCAGAATGTGCCGCCGGTCCACCAAGAACGCCGCAATCGCCTGCCAGCAATCGGCCCACGTGGTGAAGGTCGCGGCTTGGGCGGTTTCGACGCCCAAAATCTTGGCGAACAGCTTGCGCCGTTGGAGTGCCGCTGGCTCCTTCTCCGCTGCCCAATACGTGTGGGGCACCTCGGCGTTTTCAGCCCAATGCCGCAGCAAGACCGTTTTCCCCACCCGCCGCCGGCCATACAACAGCACAAACTGCGCCCGCGTCGGACGTTTCCGTTCTAGTACCGTGTTCAAAAAGGCCAATTCCGGTTCTCGATCAACAAACATGCATCCCTCCTGCCTACGGATTGAAATAAACCACATGCTCCTTATACTAATTTGATTGTGGCTTAATTGTAGTACAAAGATGTGGGTAGGCAAGGGAGATGTAAAATGGGAGCTTATACTTTCCAAAACTGTGCATCCGCACCCTCTCCTTGTGCTTAACAGAACAGGAAAATGGTCGGGTTTAGAGAGCTTGTTCGATTTTGATGTCCGTCGGGCGTCCATAGTATAATCGCCATTACGATAGGTGATATAGGCCAGCGCCAATAACTTTGAGATCAACGGGTTGAAGAAAATAAGCTGGCGCCAATAACTTCGAGACAAATATAGGCCAGCGCCAGGTAATGTGAGACGCTAGCGCCAATAACTTTGAGATTTTGTCCTTTTTGGGCGTGGCTGGCGCCAATAACTTTGAGATCCTACAAATGTTGTGTTTTCGCATCCAGTAAACGTTGATGACTCCACTGAAATAACTCGAAAATGGTCGAATTCATAGAGTGGGTGCCCCACTTTTGATGCTGAGATGCTCAAAAATGGGTAAGGCACTTATGGAGAGTCTGATTTTCATCGCGCTCTCCCCACGATTTGCTATCGAATGACCTTTTTTCGGCAGAGTCGTTGATAGTTCACTACGATAAAGTGAGGCATTTTGGAAAGGACAAATTGCTCGAAGTTAGAGTCATTCATGTACTTTTTCCTATTCAGCTTTGCTTATGGCGAAGTTACCTAAATCTGGCTTTGGATTTGCTTAAACACTTTGACCATCTTTGGTATAGAATTTTTCAACAACTTTTCTGACAAGAAAGTCGTTATCATTGAATAAATTCAACTCATTAGCAAGCCACCAAAGAAAAACCTGAGAGAGGGGATACCAACGGTTAAAATCACTCTTTTCTTTTAATCTTCCTATAAACCCTTGTTTCTTTAACATCAATAGCTCAAGATTAAATTCCCCCGACCTACCAACGGATGACTCACTCACAATTTGAATAGGGGAGGGCACAAATTCACTTTTTGTCTCGCTATTGCCTTTGATTTCACAATCCAGTTCATTAGCTAATGTGATTAGATGTGTACAATTTACATCACGGGGGTCAGAATTCTCCCCCTATAACGCGCAATAGCAAAACCAGGGCATTTTCATTAACATCGTTGTATTGGTTGTACAAATAATCAACAACAGCCGTCACACGATCATTAACATTATTTTCCTGGGGTAAACTATTCACCCAAGGGTTTATACGGCTATCAACAAACTTACCTCTAAGAGCTGCATTACTGTGAAAATGAGAACAGGTTAACATAGCTTTATGTAAACGCCTATAGAGATCAGGTGAGATACCAGAATTGTTGCCTTCCAGATTTTGTCCATTCTCATCAAATCGATCTTTAAGGTTACTAAAAGCTTCATAACTAGAAGACGGAAGCTCTACGAATTCTTCCAGATAAGACACTACAACATCGGTAAAAGCTTTTTTCACCTTTACAGGCCAGAGCTTCCATGTATCGCTCAAAACACTATATACCTTGCTATACAAACTGTAAGCAGCTTCCAATCTTTGTAAATTATGTATATAGTCACCCTGTTTATAGGTTTCCCATAGCTCAAAAGCAGCAGCTTGTAACAAATAGGGATGTCTGCCTGCTATTTCGATAAGGAAACGATAGTCCATAGGAGAGAAATAGTTATCAACTTTCTGAAGTAATTGATCAGTTTCCTCCTTGGTAAATGAACCTAATGTAATTTCATCAAGGAAGTTAAAATAGGGAGAACTATCACGGCTAAACTTTTGGGTAGCACGGTTTAGTTCAGCAAGCGACTGTCGGCTGGCAATGATCAGCGCAAGAGCACCTCCACACTCCGACGCCAATAAACGCAAACCGCCAAAAAACTCAACGCCACACAAAACTGGATGATGAAGCAAGGCATCAAATTCATCTATCAATAATACCAATTTCCATCCAGCTTTTCTTACTTGCCCCAACAACCGTTCTAAAACGAAAGTACCAAACTTGTTTTGCTGGCAAGTTTGATATGCCTGCGCTAAAGAGGCAGTAGGCATGGATTCAATTACTTGCTCTTTAAGAGGTTGTAGAGCATATTTCCAAAATTCAGCTTGACAGACTTGTGCCCCAAAAGGTTGGGGATTTATGCGGGAAAAAATTAGTCGTTGTCCATCTTCACCGTAGAGTGCATCCCGTGTTTCTGGTGCCATCAGATATTTAAGTATGGAGGACTTACCTATACGTGGTGCCCCTATAATCGCAGAGGATTGACCATGGGGAATAATCCGATGGACGATGCGTTGTAGCTCTAGTTGCCGCCCTATAAATAACTCTGGTGGTACGGGATTGCCATAGTAAAATGGGTTATACATTAACATCTCCATAATTACGATAATTTAGATAATTTTGAATTCAAGACATAGTTTTACTCATAAAAATCATTTATCTTCCGCGTCAATATCTGCGATTTCGTTGATTTTTATTTTATATTCCTCTTCTGTTAAAATTCCTGCCGCAAGAGATCCTTTTAGTACCATCAGCCTTTCCGTATTCAGATGCGACTCTCCGCATTCTTTGCAAAAACTATCATTAGAATTATTTTTATGCCCATTAGAACAAATCCACGATCTGTCTTCTGCATCAGTATCTGCGATTTCGCTGATTGAGCTTGCATTGAACGAAATTTGCTCGTCGGGGATGTTGGCTTTCCAATTGCCACATTGGTTTAGTTGGTTTCCTAGATTACTCATTTCCTCAAATGCTACCTGTCTAATCACAGTCCAAAGATCAACATATTGTTGGATTTTAACTTGCTGTTCTCGAGAAAAAGATACTGGCGTTTGTCTTCCCTTTGGTGACCAAGCCCATAGATATTCTTCTAACTCCTTGTCTGCCTGTTTGATCAAAGCGTTAAGTCTAATTAGATGCGCAGCTTTATTTTGACTTTCCTCTAAGTGCTTGGGATTTGCCATCGTGGTAGTATTCGGCAACCATCCTAAGTCTTGCTTTTTAACCCAATGTTGTCTATGTTTGGCAATTGCCCAATCTATAGTAGCCTCCACTCTTTCCAAACTAATCTCAATACTGGTTCTGAAAGCTTTACCTACACACACGAATTGAATAAAAGCCTCTAATAAATCGGGATAGCTCCGCATTTGCGATAACTGATAGTGTTCTGGCCGGGCAACCCGACCATCGTTAGTATAAACTTGCCCATCATTATGATGCCGACCTACAGGTTGAACAGTCAAGCGCCAGTAACTAAGCCCGCCAGGATTATCCTGCCTAGGTGGTGTATACTTATGTAATAGTAAACCATACTCCTCTTCAAACCAGTAATGATTAGTTTCACCATACATTAAACATAATACCATCAAACGAAAAGCGTCCATATTCTCAAGCGCCACAACAACCTCATTAGCGAGGTCACGTCGTTTCTGCCGAGTACTATAAGGGCTAAGAGTTAGACTGCGTTCAAGTTCCAAGGCATGAGTTTCCGCAGGGAAAACATGGAGGGTTTTCCAAGCGTTTCCACGGCTGCTTATCGTCTGATAGGCTGTGTGGGCATTCTCATAAGCTGCAATCTGTTCTGGGCACAACAGATCGCCAAACATCACAAAGTTCAACTTGAAGCGGTCCGACGAATCCTCTCCCGAACCAAAATCACCTTTTCCATCCTCAGTATCTAGGTACTTTGCATGGTCTTGATCTGTTATAGTGTCGCCAAACTGCCTTGCAACTGCGTTGCGCAACCGCGTCAAGAAGCCGCGCTCACTGGTATCCATACCTTCTTTGAAAACGCGCACAAATGTTGTGCGCATTAGCGGCAATTCGTTGGGTTGGAAGGATAACGGTAAATCGCTTTTTTTATAAATTTTCTTGGCTAGCGCCTCAATTTGATCAGCATAGTTATGGCGCAAGTAGGCTATCACAGACATATCAGACCAGGCAACCTCATAGACCTCACGGGATCGGTCAAGCAACAGCGCCACATTTTTTAGTCCATGCGCTCGCTGATTTTTGTTGCCCGCGCGGCGATCCCACTGTGCGCCCGCTTGCTCGAATTCGATTTGCAGATCCCCACTATTGTCTATGCGACTTACTTTCCATTCAAAATCGTCGAAAATCTGTTCTAATTGCCCGCGTGAATATTGCCGATATTTTTCTGCAATGTAGGTATCTCCTGGCTCGTCATCTGCAATTATCCAGCGCGTAGCGTTCGCCGCTTTAGCTCGGTCAATTTTAACTTCTCTTTCTCCCTCCAAGAGCAGAGCATAGGCCCCACCAGCCGCCGCGTTCGAGGTGCCCAATATTTCTTCCCAACGCTGCACTTTTTCTAACGCCTGGGTCACAAAGTGTTGCAGCCTTTCCCCCAAATCATGCACCACCTGTCGGGCAATCTCGGCTTTGTAGAACTGCGCCAATTCCTCAGATGTATTGCGATAGGCTTTGAGATTTGAATTGAAAATTCCTGTCCATTTAAGCATCTTAGTCATCAGTTCTTCACGTGCATTTTCAATACTATAATAAATGTATAGACGCTTGGTTTGACTGTCTTGTTCTGCCAGCGTAAATACCCTGACGCAGGTTTGCAAAATGGCCTCAATGCGCTCCAAAAACGCACGCACATAGCCCAGTTTGCCTTGCTTGCGCGCAATCGGGGTTCCGATGAGGGGGTTACCGTTCAGGGTAAGCGTGAGCCACTCCATCAGAGTCTCTTCAAACACAAGTACATGATGATGCCCCAAGCGCACGAGAGCCTTGCGAAAATCACCACCCTGGCGTTGCCCTGCGCCAACTGTCTCACCCACCATCTGTTTAAGTTTGCGCTCTACTTCAATTTGTAGATTGTCCGCCTTTTGCTCAGAGGAGCTACCAGGCTGGTTGTGATCTACGTAATATTTCGCACTCTCTTTGTCTTGAAGGCTGCTCTGTAACTCATTTTGTGCTTCGTTGATGTACACTTGCCAATTTGGAATTGAGGGGGCTAGCTTCTGCAGCCACTGCGCAGCATCCAGCGTTAACACAACATCGACAGCCTGCCGCTGCAGTACGGAAGTGCGTTGTGCCTGTATGCCCCAATCAACTAACTGCTCTATGAGCAACGTATGATGGGTCTTCAGCCAATATTCCGCCTCCGAGTGGGCATCACGCGCTTCACCACCAGGTTTTCCCGCATCTAACGCCAAGGGAAGACTGTGTGTATCACTATGCTCATACTCGGACGGCGTCAAAAGTGTATTCAACACCTCGAGCGCCAGCTTATGCGCCCATCCTTCTGTAATATGGTAAATGGGTAACTCTATCGTGTAAGTCCCTATAGTACTGTATGTAACTTGACCAGTAGGAATATTGAAGGCCGAGTAGAACGATTTGTAATTGACTGAATGAGATAAAAATGCAACGTCCGAGCGATTATCAATGTAGCACATGATTGCGTCTGCTATGGATGGTGCAATACCTTCTTCAATAGAATAAAGATTTAGTGGATTATTGCAGCGCATCCCGTCATAGAAATAAACAGCGGCATAGGGACTAGTTGTAAGTTTCGCGTTCATCACACCAATTCCCTGCATGTCATACGTCAGCGGATACCCATTAGTGGTGGCAATCACCGGGCTCTGCAAGCGTGTTAATTCCCGCAGTGCGGCGTAGCAACGAGCATTAAAATCTTGTCGCACGCCTGGGTTATCGATTTGAACTTGCAGTGTTCCGCGAAAACCTTCGGGAAGCACAAAATGTCCAAAAACAACAGGGGATTGTGCGAAACCGACCTCGTTAGCCAACTGTTTGCACAAATGCGCCACATCTATGAATATGGCAGCCCCCGTTCCTCCAGCCAGGGAACCAACAACATGAATGTAAATTTGAGAGCCTCCCATTTGCCGGATTGCCTTCAAGGTGGTTAGGAAGACCCCTATTACATCTTGAATATTATTAAACAATGCGATACGTCCGAACTGGCGAAATCTTCCTGCACCTACATCTAAATTCCAGAGCGCGCTATCAATATTGGCTTCGTCAATATAATACTGCGCTTGAAACCAATCATTGTAGTGGGGGTACCATTGTTGATCACGAGTTTCAGAGTTGCGATTTGTTGCTATTTGCTCATTCCTAATAGCTGAGGCCAGATTTTTGACATTTCCAGTCAGGGGCAGATATTCGCCGGCTGCATCAATGCTAATCGGACCAGTTGCATAATGACCACGCTCTTTTCCCCATCCTGAAACTGTAAACGTAGGCTCTCTCTCTGTATCCAGAACCAGGAGTGCGAAACCTTGAGGTAATTGATTATTGTTAATTGTTGAGTGCCACTATTGATAAATGAAAAAAAGTGCTAATAATCATCAAGGAATCTTAATGCAGTCCAAGTGCCACTAATTGT
>JAFGFI010000272.1 GCA_016931185.1 Anaerolineae bacterium | reverse complement strand
TATCGCTAATAATTATGGGGAGATGATGTCCATTCCGCTGTACGATGCAGCATTGTTGGCCGCGGCTCTGGTCCTCTTGGTCGTCGTATTGCTTTTTACGGTTATTGCGCGTATTGTCCTGTCCCGGGCTATCAAGGCCGCCGCGTAAGGAGTCATTATGAAAATCAATAAGCATTTTGAGGAGCGACTGATGCAAGGACTGATGTTGCTCTCCCTGGTATTAGTCGCGGGCAGCGTTGTGACTATCCTGGTAACGGTAGTGATTAAGGGATTGCCGGCTTTAAATTGGGCAATGCTCACTCAAGTCCCCAAAGGGGGATACTACTTGGGCAAGGAAGGGGGAATCCTCAATGCAATTGTCGGTTCATTGGTGTTGGTGAGCGCGGCAACGTTATTGAGTTTTTTCCCCAGCCTGGCCGTGGTACTCTATCTTCAAGTTTTTGCCAAACATAGCCGTTTGTTAGACTTTATCAGGCTTTCATTGGACGTGTTGTGGAGTGTTCCTTCCATCGTCTATGGTGCGTTTGGGTTTACGTTAATGATTGTCTTGGGACTGCGCGCCTCGCTCTTGGGGGGAATTATCGCGCTGGCACTCCTGGAATTCCCTGTACTGGTCCGGACGATGGATGAGGTGATGATGATGATCCCGCCGGAGTTAAAAGAAGTCTCGTATGCAATGGGTGCTACACACCTGGAAACCGCAATGCGCGTGATCCTCCGGCAAAGTGCGCCGGGATTGTTGACCGCCATCTTGCTGGCTTTCGGACGGGGCATTGGGGATGCTGCTTCGGTATTATTCACAGCAGGGTATACCGATCGTTTGCCGACTACATTGTTGCGACCGGTGGCATCATTACCGTTGGCCGTATTTTTTCAACTCGGCACCCCGGTCCCAGAAGTACAAGAGCGCGCGTACGCATCTGCATTGATTTTGACAATTATTGTACTTGGGTTAAGTTTGGGGAGTCGTGGACTAACCCGCCGGTTATCCCGACATATTATACGCTAAGGAAATTTTGATGATTGAACCGCTTATTCAGATTCAGGGATTAAACGTCGCTTATGGAGGCCAACGGGCGATCCGCGACGTCAGTGTGGATATCCCGGCCCACCAGATCACGGCTATTATTGGGCCGTCGGGGTGCGGCAAAACGACACTACTGCGTTCTATCAGCCGCTTGACTGAGCTGGTGGACGGCGTGCGTGTGTGGGGGCAGATCTTATTTGATGGGCAAGATGTGTATGCCCCAGGTGTGGATGTGACGGAAGTACGCAAGCGTATTGGCCTGTTAGCCCAGCGACCTTTCCCGCTCCCAATGTCAATTTACGATAATGTGGCTTATGGGCCGCGTTTGTATGGCGTACACCAACGTGAAGTTTTGAATGGTATTGTGGAGAAAGAATTGCGTGCTGCCGGTTTATGGGATGAAGTGAAGGGACGTCTCAGTGCGCCGGCCACAGCGTTATCTATTGGACAACAGCAGCGACTCTGCCTGGCTCGTGGGCTGGCAGTCGAACCTGAGGTGCTACTGTGTGACGAGGTAACTTCGGCTCTCGATCCCATATCGGCCCAACGGATCGAGGGGCGGCTGGTCGAATTGAAGAAGAACTATACTATTGTTCTGGTGACCCACGTCTTGCGGCAGGCGCGTCGCTTGGCCGATTACGTAGTTTTTATGTATTTGGGCGAGTTGATTGAGCACGGACCAGCCGAGCAAGTGCTTCAGCATCCTCAACAAGCGAAGACGCGGGCCTATTTGGAGGGAGAACTTTATTAAGTTGGAGGCAATATGAACAACTTGTGGCTGCTGTTCCTTACATTTCTCAAGGTGAATTTGTTGACTACTTCTGGTTCGGCTTCGGTGGGACTGCTTTACACTGAATCAGTGGGTAAACTGATGAGTCGTGAAGAGTTTGTGGAGGCGGTAGGATATTCGAGCGTTTTGCCAGGATCCGATGCTCTCCAACTGGCCACCTTTGTTGGCTACCGGGTGGCGGGAGTTCCGGGGGCTTTGATGGCCTGCCTGGGCGCAATTCTCCCGCCTACAATCATTATGCTTATTATTGCCGCGCTCCTCACGCGGCTGCGCAGTGAATCCTGGATTGCCAGCTTTGTCAAGGGGTTAGCTCCGGCTCTGGCGGCGTTACTCTGTGTTACTGCTTACCAGGTTGTCGGCGAAAAGGGTTGGCAAGAATGGTCTCCTATCGTATTAGGATTAGGGAGTTTGCTTGCGCTTACTGTCTTCAAAGTTCCGCCTACGCTTGTCTTGCTGGCTGCCGGCATTCTGGGTATTCTTCTGTTTCGTTAGGGAAAAAATAAGTATGCACTTGTTGTTATGTACGGATAATACACCTTCGAGTGATGCTGCTTTGGCTTTTGGAATTCGGCTCGCACAAATGTTGCAGGCTGTGGTGACGGTCTTGGGCGCGCTTGAACATCCCGATCATAAGCCAGAGTTAGTCTCTGTTCTGGATAATGTTTGTGTACACTTGACAGAAGTCGGATTAGATTGTGATACCGTGATTCGTCCCGAGTTTCTGCGCCGCGCTGTTGTCTCGCAAACGATGTCAATAGCTTATGATCTGGTCGTCGTTGGCCTGCTAGAACGCGGGTGGTTCCTCCGGCGTTGGCTACGCGGCCCCTCTACCCGCCGTATTCTGCGCGATGTGGCAGCCCCTGTGTTGGTTGTTCCCAATGACCGTCCTGCCGTTCGCAATATCTTGCTGTGTAGTGGGGATCTGTGGTATCCGACAGAGACTATCGAAAAGGTGCAGCTTATTGCACTGGCGACCGGGGCCACAGTGACTTTGCTCTATGTTGTTCCACAACCCCAACTCAGTTATCCTATTTTGCGTGATATTGAAGATGCCTGGGGTGCGCTTCTGCAAACGGATACGCCACAGGGACGGAATCTCAAGCTCTGCCATGAGACATTGCGTGATCTGGGAATTGAGGCCAGTATCAAACTCCGGCATGGAGCTGTCATGGAGCAAATCCTGGCTGAGATCCGTGAAGGTGAATACGACCTGGTAGCGCTTGGGTCAACGTATGCCGCTCAGAGCCTTCGGCGTTACTTTGTCAGTAGTATTACAGACACTATTGTTGAACAGGCCGGGCGCCCAACATTGGTTGTGCGTCATCGTTAGCATACTCCAAATTGCTACCGGCGTAAAACGTAAAAAACCATTTGTATCTTGCGTTTTACGCCGGTGTATTTTGTACTGAGCCTCTCTAAATTTTATACTTAAAATGCCTCCCGAAATCCTAGCACCATTACTGTTGTGATGACTAAACTCACCACCATTGTCAGTGAGATGATCATCGCAGCCAGGCGGGGATTGAGTTCCTGCTCCACGGAGTAGAGGAGTGTCGAAAGCGATGTAGGCATAAGGGGCAGTAGAAATGTCACGGCGCGTGCGGCGCCCGTGAAGGGTAGCGCGAAGATGCAAAAGAGAGAAACGAGCAGCCCTAGCCCATATTTGTAAACCAGGTGCGTGAGTAGGATTTTGCTCTCATCCCACGAGATGTCCAGTTCCAGGTAAATACCCAGGGAGAGCAGCATCAGAGGGGAGTTGATGGAAGCCAGGGCATCGACAAATTCGCCGGGTAAACCGCACAACTCGATATTGGCGATGTTGAGAGCAATGGCGGCCAGGAAGGCGTGGAGAGGGAAGAAGGTAATGACTTTTTTGTATATCTGGCGCGGGCTGAAGTCACCCTCGTTTGCGTACTGGAAAGAGGTGTAGTAGGCCATCCCAAAAATGGCGAGTGCATTTCCCAAGTCGCAGATGGCGACGGCGCGGATACCCTCATCTCCATAGCCGGCCTCGACGAAGGGATAGGCCAGTGATCCCATGACGCCACAGAGTGAGATGACGAATGTACCTGTATCGGGACGTGACAGTTTGAGCGCGCGCGCCGGGAATTTACCCAGTTGGCTGATCCCTACACCTGCACCGAGAAAAACCACGGGCAGGATCAAGAGTTGCCAGGGCAATTCTGCGCCACTGATGACTTTTAGATTCATTGCGGGCAGTGTGAGGTAGAGGACCAGCCGGTTCAGCGTCTGTCCTTCTTCCCGTGAGATGAAACCGACTTTTTTGATAGAATATCCTAAAGCTATAAGCAAGAGGTTGACGATAACTTTGGTCGTGATAGTAGAATCGGGCACTTACACCACCTTTATGCTTTGCGTGGATAGGGTGTGCATACATCAATCTATTAAGAGCGGACAAGTGTTAATAAACTTGTCCGCTCTCTGGCTATAAGTTATAGGCCTTTTTTGCCAGGTTATAGGCTAATTCATAAATCATGATACTGGCATCTTCCATATCAACAAGGCCGCGCGCGACCAAACCCGCTACCCAATTCGCTGCTGCGCGTCGCCATACATCGTGGCGGGCGGGGATGGAGGGAAAGGCGCGGGTATCATCGTTGAAGCCGGCAGTGTTGTAGATACCGGCTGTCTCCATGATGGCCTCGAAGTAACGCTGCATCCCGTTCAGACTATCGTGGAACCACCAGGGTGGGCCGATCTTGATCGTGGGATAGTGACCTGCCAGCGTTGCTAACTCGCGGGAGTAGGTAGTCTCATCGAGCGTGAAGAGGATGAGATGCAAGCGGGTATCGTTGCCGTACTTGGCAAGCAGCGGGCGCAGGTCGCGCGTGAACTCAGATGTGATGGGGATATCGCAGCCCTTGTCTGCTCCAAACGTGTCGAAGATTACCGGGTTATGATTGCGGAAAGAACCAACGTGGAGCTGCATGACCAGCCCATCTTCAATGCTCATACGCGCCATTTCTATCAACATGTGACCCGTGAAGCGTGTCGCATCCTCGTCGCTTGCTTTGCCTTTGAGCGCGCGTTGGAAAATGGCATCGGCCTCCTGTAGTGACAGTTCACCCGTGTAGGCGGTGAGCGCGGCGTGATCAGTGGCGCGCGCTCCCATCATTTTGAAAAACACACGGCGTTCCTCGAGTGCGTGGACGAGGTTAGTATAACTATCTACATTATAGCCAACAGCGTCACTGAGCTTATTTACGTTCTCACGCCAGCCGGGCGATCCCAGGTTTACGACAGCATCCGGGCGGAAGGTGGGGATAACGGTTCCCGACCAGCCCGAATCGCGAATGGCCTGGTGATGTTCGAGTGTATCGTGAGCGGCGTCGGTGGTGCAGAGAACTTCGATGTTGAACTTCTCAAAGAGAGCGCGGGGTTTGAACGCGGGCATTGCCAGCTTAGCCGCTATTGTATCGTAGATGGCTTGGGCACTCTCTCCGGTGAGCTTTTCATCAATGCCGAAGACTTCATACAGTTCCTGCTTGAGCCAGATGCCACTGGGTGTGCCCATAAAAAGATAGAAATTCTCGGCAAAGATCTGCCAGATCTTGCGATAATCCTGTTCGACCTGTCCACTGTCGACGCGCGGGATGCCTAAATTTTCCAACGGAATACCTTGAGAATAGAGCATACGGAAGACGTAATGATCGGGAATGATCAACATCTCTGTGGGCGTGCCGAAGGTATAATCCGGATCGGCGAACATACGCGGATCCACATGCCCGTGCGGGCAGACCAGTGGCAGGTCGGCCACTTGCGTATACAACTGTAGGGCGATGTTTTTCTGCTTCTCAGATGGGCCAAAATAACGATCTTGTGCTAAAAATGTTTTTTCCTGGGTCATCGATCTATCCTTATGTAAAATTTAATGAGGGATTATTGGAGACAAGCTGCAAATCTCTTACCCCCTTTTACAATCTTGTGTTAATGGAGATTATGGCCCTATATTACTTAAGAGCAGGGCAAATGTCAATTGTGGTAGTTCTTAAGGGACGGTTCAAGGAGATTGGGCCAGTTTAATCTGAGCCGCTACTGCAAAACTTTGACGCCCACCCGACCCTTGTCGTTCTTAATGCTGTATAATGAGTGCCGTCGTAGTTCGAAATTGAGTGATTAATGAGGAGGTTGTGTATGTCAAAGTTCCGAGGTATCTGGCCAGCATTGCTGACGCCTTATGATGTACAGGGCGACGTGAATCTACCGGTTTTGCGCGAGTTGATTGAGTATTTATTGGATAAACAGGTGGATGGTTTTTATGTGTGTGGCACTACTGGTGAGGGATTATGGTTATCTGTGCCAGAACGCAAAGCAGTGACCGAGGCAGTTCTCGATCAAGTACACGGGCGCGTGCCTGTGATCGTGCATGTGGGAACGGTTGCAACGCGCGACGCAGTTCTGTTGGCCGAACACGCGCGCGATGCGGGCGCATCAGGCGTAAGTAGTGTTTTGCCGCCGGTGAGACGGCAGGTGGAGAGTATTTACCTGCACTATGAAACGATTGCTCATGCGGTGCCGGAATTGCCGTTCTTGGTTTATGTGTTTGGGGGAGAGACAGATGCGGTTTCCTTGCTGTGTGAATTGCTCAAGCGTATTCCTAATTTAGGCGGTGCAAAATATACCGGCCCTAATATGTATGAATTTAGACATATTGTAGAATTACGGGATGAGGACTGGACTGCTTTTTCGGGCATGGATGAACAATGCCTTTTTGCAGCAATGTTTGGAGCATCGGGCAATATTGGATCTACGTTGAATTTTATGCCGGGCGTCTACCGTGAAATTCATAGGAGTTACCAGGCAGGAGCTTTATTGCACGCGCAGGACCTGCAATTGCGCGCCAACCGGGTAACGCGCGTCCTTCATTCATTTGGTTCTTTCGGTGCAATGCGCGCGATAATGTACAGATTGGGATTTGATTGTGGTGAACCGCGTTTGCCTAATGTTCCCTTAGCTCCTGAGAAATACGATTTGTTATGTGAGGCCCTTGATATGGCCGGATTCGCGGAGTTGGCTGCATTGTAGGGTTGCCCTCTTTTGCAAATTCCTCAAGGAATCTAAATATCAATATGCAATTGTTAAATTGTGCTTGATACGCATCACCGCCCCGTAGCGTTACACGGGGCGGTGATGTGTACCCCTGCCGCGAGTCGAACGCGGGCCACCGGCTTCGGAGGCCGATACTCTATCCATCTGAGCTACAGGGGCATGAGACAGAGAGAATTTTACCACAAAAGTATAATTTCGCAAAATTCGACCGGTTCTAACTCAATATGAAATTTTATCGTGTGTGCGGTGTGGTATAATGCGTAAGGTCTATGAATTTGAGCAAGACGGCGCATAGAGTTACACTTTGAGATAGGTGTGTAACAACTTGAGATGAGCTATTGCGGAGTTATTGGACGTGGGAGGGGGTATGCGACGACAATCTGCAGCCCGATTTTTTATGAACAAAGCCGCACCGTTGTCATGGCTTGTGAATGGACGTGTTATTCTTAGACGGTGGTGGTTGTGTATGTGCCTGCTTGTGGGATGTACGGCGGCATCAGGCGCGTTTACAGATGACTTTTCCGATCCTGCCAGCGGGTGGGGAGCTTCCTCACATGAAACTTATGTGCGCGGGTATCAACAAGGACAATATTTAATTCAGATTGATGTACCGGATTGGTTTGTTTGGGCAACCGGGGGGCATCTTTACGATGATGTTGCTATAGAGGTTACAACCCGTTCAGATCAGATCCCTGACAATCATTATGGCCTTGTTTGTCGTTATGAAGATGGGAATTTCTATTACTTTGCGATCAGTGCCGATGGTTACTATGGTATCTTTCGTCATTCAAGCGCAGGGGAGATTGAACCTTTGACCGGACGCGCGATGTTGCGTTCATCACTCATTCGTACCGGGGGAGTTGAGAACCAGCTCATGGCAGTGTGTAGCGGAGAAGTGTTGGCTTTTTATGTAAATGGTGAACAAGTGGCGCGAATATCAGATACGACCTTGACGCGCGGCGATATTGGGATGGCTGCTGGAACGATGAAGTTAGGCCGCACGATTGTGTGGTTTGATAATTTGGAGGTGCGTGAACCTTGAATAGCAAACGTTGGGGAGTATGGCTCTGGGTACTTGTGTGTATGATGTCGTCATGTGTCGCACCACCAGTTTCTTCATGGAAGGAGACCTTTGATGCCCCTGGCGATTGGAAATTAAGCTCCGATGCTATTGCCGAGGTCACTATCCAAGATGGTCAGTTGTACATCCACGTTTTTTGGGAAGGGCAGGTCGCCTGGGCTTCTGCAGGACGGGCTTTGAAGGATGCCAGGGTACGTGTGGAAGCGACTCAGATTTCCGGTCCGGTGGATAATGAGTATGGAATTCTGCTGCGGATGGATGATGATGAGCATTTTTATGCTTTCTCTGTGAGTGGGGATGGATATGCACGGGTAGCGCGCTATGACGAAGGGGTCTGGACAGTGTTGGGATCTGACTGGTCTATTTACGAAGCAGTACAACAAGGGGCGGCAACGAATTTGTTGGAAGTCGAGGCGCGTGGTGAGCAGTTGTCTTTCCGGGTGAACGATCAAGTGGTGGCTGAGGTCACAGATGATCAATTAGCCAGGGGGGATGTAGGACTTTACGCCGGCGCGTCTCTCAGCGAGGGAGACGTAGTTATTGCTTTTGATAATCTGGAAGTTGAGACGTTACCTTGATTTGGCGATAGGATAAATGATGAACGATCTAGAAGAAAAGCCATATCGTTATCCATGGGAACGCGCGTTATTGGTGGTGGTTTTATATGGCTCACTGTTGATCTTTCTTTGGTATTTCCCCACAGAGGGGGGGCGCGCGTTTTTTCAGATCCTGTTTCGCGGTGTTTTCTATGCTTTGGCTGGGGTGTTATTACTTGCTATCACATTTGTCTTCTTTCTCTTTTTTCCGTTGCCCCCTGCATCGGAAGAAAAATCAGAATTGACGCCGGTTGAAGAAGAAGATTTTTGGACAGGAGTTGTATCTGCCCAGGCTGTAATGGTGCCGGCTTTTAGGAAAGCTAATGTGGAATCCCAGGTCTGGGATGTTTTACATAAAATAGAAAACAATCTTGAAGTAACAAGTTTGATTGTAGCCGATCCTGATAGTGGAATTATTGCCGTTGTAGAAGAGGATAGTGAAGAAACCGCTTTTGTGTTACATGAAATTAGCGAGCGTTTAAGACAGATGGGGATCACAGTTCGCGTGCCTCATTAATGAACTAAGAACCGGGATTTCAGAGATATGTAAAATGCTGGTTTTTAGGGTATGTTTATGCAAATCTATTTGGAATCATTAGGCTGCCGTTTGAATGCGGCTGAGATTGAAAATTTAGCCCGCTGTTTTGTTGGAGCAGGTTGTAGTGTGTGTCAAGACCCGGAAATAGCAGATGTGATTGTATTGAACACCTGCGCCGTCACTCAGGCAGCCGCAGTGAAAAGTCGTCGCCGTTTACGCGTGTTACATCGTTATCATCCTCGGGCGCAGTTAGCGGTACTTGGCTGTTGGGCTACCGAGGCCGCTGACCGGGCACGGCAATTGCCCGGCGTTGTGTGGGTACTGGACAACGCCGACAAGATGCGCGTGGTTGAAATAATCACTGGACGGATTGCGCCTCCTGTTCCCTGGTTCCCTGGTCGTTGGGGGCACACGCGCGCCTTTCTTGCTGTGCAGGAGGGCTGTGATTATGCCTGCACCTACTGTATCACACGCATTTTGCGTGGTAGGGCGCGTAGCCGCGCGTTGAATGATGCGATCGCCGATGTACAGGATAGGGTTGCTCACGGTGCACAGGAGATTGTGCTGACTGGCGTAAGCCTGGGGGCGTATGGTCAAGATGCTGGCCTAGAAGATGGATTGGCGCTGCTGAGCGAAGCAATTTTGCATGATACAGATTTGCCGCGTTTACGTCTTTCATCTGTGGAACCCTGGGATGTAACCTCGCGTCTGTTGCGCTTGTTGGCGCATCCTCGCTTTTGCCGTCAATTACACTTGCCGTTACAGTCCGGTTCTGATCTGGTGTTGAAGCGTATGGGGCGGCGTATTACGACAGCGCAGTATACAGCTTTAGTAGATGCCGCGCGTGGAATTGCTCCCAAAGTGGCTATAACTACTGATATTATTACGGGATTCCCCGGAGAGACCGAGCAGGTCTTTTCTACCAGCTTCGATTTTGTAAAACAGATGGCTTTTGCGCGCTTGCACGTCTTTCCCTATTCTGAGCGGGAAGGGACACCGGCGACGCGTTTACCTGGAAGTGTGCCGCACCCCGTCCGTAACGCGCGCGCCTCTCAAATGCGCGCGTTAGGAAAGCAATTGGCGGCTGAGTATCGCGCCCAATTTGTGGGACAGGTATTGCCGGTGCTGTGGGAACGTCGGTGTTCAGATACGGGCACCTGGCAGGGGTTGACAGATACTTATGTAGCGGTGATGGCTCCTTCCGAGGCCGATCTGTATAATCGTATTGTGCCCGCGCGTTTACTCAATGTTCAGGAGGAAACGATTCTGGGGGCTATAGTTGTCAGTTCCTAGAGTTGTGGTATATCTTATAGCGGTTGTTGTGGCCTGTTGGCCGTCTGTCTTGGTGGGTGTTGGGTGTATTTTACGAATTGAGGGTAAAAAAACAATATGTCAAGGAGAATGTTATGTTTAATTTTTTGAATTCCCATCGTTTGAGAGTGGCGATTGGGCTGAGCTTTATGCTTGTGTTGGGACTGACGAGTTTTGCCAGTTCACTTCCTGCGACATTAGCAGAGACGTTTGATTCCCCGTTGGATGGATCTGAGAAGGTGGTACTGCAAGAGAAGGTTTATCCCGATGGGGCATTGGATTTTCAGATTATTCTTCGCAACAGCAGTGATAGTAATGTGCTTAACGTGCAAGTTACGGATGCTTTACATCCACGATTAGATTTGGTGGCAGCCACCGTTGAGCCGAATATTTTAGGGACTTGTAGTGAAGATGTTGGTGTGGTCACTTGTAATCTGATGTTTGTTCCACCTTCGAGTCCTGTAACTTTGACGCTCCAGACGCAGGTTAAGTCTGAAAGTTTTGTCATTGGTACCGATATTACCAATACCGCCACAATTAGCGATAGTACGAATCTGATTCAGACCAATGTGGTGACAGCTACGATGGCTAATTTTGAAAAAGTGACGTCACAGGTTGATGACCCCTGGAATAATCAATTTTTCTCGGAGCGGGGAACTTATACGATTAAAGGGCGCGCGTGGTCCGGCGCGACACATCCTGCGTTCCCGGAGACGCCTGTTTTGCATCCTATCACTTATACCACCGGAAACAACTGGTATTTTGTGACGTGGGGAAAGATTACGGATGCTTTTATCTATATTTTAGAAGAATCTAAGAAGGATCCCCATTTTATGAATCCTACTGAAGTATCTACTTCAGAACAATCATACTATGCCGAGGGGAAGAGTATTGGAACTTACTATTATCGTGTGAGGGCCCGTAATGTGACCGGTGAAAGTCGTTGGAGCAATGTGGTCTCCGTGACGGTGGCTTCCAGCACCCGGTCGGCATTTGAGTTGGAACCCACGGTACCCGCCTTGGTTGTGGCCGCTGATACTCCACACATTGAAGTTAATATTAAGCAGGCTGGTGCCGCAGATAATTGGATCACGGTAACTAATGTGACGGCTGCATCGGGTGGGGATTGGTGGGATTGGACCTATGATTGGGAACTACCGGTTTTCAATGATGATACGGGTTATGTGATTCAAACCCGGGCTAAAATGGCCAGTGGGAATTACGGGGATGTGGATACGATTGCGGTGACGATTCGCAATGGAACGCGCTATGTTTATATGCCGCTTGTGGTCCGCCGGTGGCCGCCGGTACCTTATTCTACTACATTGGATGCCATCAGTAATACAGATGGGGATAATGTGTTTATGCTTACATGGGTATATGGTAACCATCCTGATGCGCCAGCGACCTCATATACGCTTCAACAAGCAAAAGACGAAGCTTTTACGACTGAGGTTGTAAATTACGCAGGGATTGCAGCTTTATCATATCAGGTGACGGTGAGTACGCCCGGTGTTTATTATTATCGAGTGCGTGCTTTTAACTCGTATGGACAGGGCCCCGTGAGTAACGCGCGCTCAATCACGATTCTGCCGCGTGCGCCAGTAATGAATGCCATAGATAATGCAGATGAGGAAACCTCTTATACAGTATCGTGGGCTGCCAGTTGGGGAGCCGCGCAGTATCTGCTTTGGGAGTCAACAAGTTCAGACATGGCAGATCCACAACTTATCTATAACGGTACGGATTTATCGTATCCTGTTTCCGATAAGGAAAGTGGAACGTATTATTATATGGTCGTTGCCGCATACGGCGACATTATGAGTGGTTGGAGTAATATAGTATCTACATCTGTTGTCGCGGGATATTCCGATGATTTCTCCGATGACGATAGTGGTTGGCGGCGAGGCTCTTACAAAATAACCGACGATGATGGGGATGAGATTACAGTTGCTTCTTCATGGTATGAGAGTAATACTTATCGGATGAAGATCTTGTTGAATAAGTGGGGGGTTAATAACCGGCGTATGGAAATCATTCGCGCACCCTATCAGCATTTTGACGATACCTATGATGTTCAGGTAGAACATAAGTTTGTCAGGGCCGATGATCAGTCAGAGTCTCCCATAGGGGGAAAGGCCGGCCTCATTTTTAGGGCCGACTATAGTAGTAGTAAGGGTGTTTATACCAAAATTTACGTTTTCGAGTGGAACTTTGAAGGGGAGTGCGAAGTTCACAAATATTGGGATATTGACAGCGCTGTTGTTAAAGTGGATCTTACAGAGATGGATCCCGAATTAGGTGGGTGGCGGTATACTGACTGTACGTCGGGCGGGTATGATCACCGGGTATATCCCCGGGCCGAGGTCAGGGGCAGTAAGGTTACATTTTACATGGGGGATACAAAGATAACGTCGTTGAGTGGTGTGGGAAGCAATAGCCGTCTGGGGTTAATTACTGGGTCGTGGGATTACACGCCTGTAGAATCCTTATTTGATAATTTTGAGGTGATAGATAAGTAGACCTGAGATTTTTGGGAAAGGGGATTGTAACTTACAATCCCCTTCTTGTTTACTTAATTCAAGTCGCCATCCTACAGATCTGACAGGTTGACACAGGCGTCCAGCCAGTAGAAATGTGTTGTTAATCGTAGTGGACTGGATTAAAGTTACTTTGGGAAATCTGTCAGATTTTGCTGGTTCGAGTTAGTGAGGGAGACTTGTGTGATGGTTAATAAAAAAGTTTTTTTAATAGGAATGGGAGCGATAGCTCTGGCAACCGTGTTTTTGGCGATCGCGTTAGGCGCCGTTTATTCTTCGACGCTATTGCCGCCAGTTCCCCAAGGATGGGTGCCAATTTTCCGGGATTCTTTTACCACTACTTTGCCTATATGGACCATTGGAGATACGACAGGTGGGTTGTATCAGTGGGGGGTGGTGTCCTATACCCGCTATTTGGATGGTGAGCGTGTTGAGGATAGTGGGTTGTGGGCTGCCGGCGCCGGTCGGGTGGGACAGAAACAGGTCTGGCCTATGGGAACTTATACGAATACGATGCGCACCCTGGCCATTGCTGGCCCTTTTTCACTGACACAGCCTATCTGGGAGCTTCGTCTGCGACTTGTACTAGACAACCGGTTAGCGGCGGGGGATACGTTGAAGATCGCGTTGTCTGACGATGGGATACACTTTGATGGTACAACTTTAACTGAACCTGGAACTTTCGCATCAAGGTGGGTAGCATGGTCTACAAAAGCCTATACGAACAGCAGTCAGATTTGGGTAGGATTGTTCTTCGAAAGTGATGCACAAGAGGTTGCCGCTGGCCCTTTGATTGACGATTTGATCTTAGAGGGGAACGTGGGATATGATGTTTATTTACCCGGTGTCCGTCGTGATCCTACCCTGACTCCGACGCCTACGCCCACTTCTACACCTACGCCTACGTCTACACCTACGCCTACGCCTACACCGACATCTACGCCTACACCCACATCCCCCCCCATTTTCAATGACGAATTCTCTGATCCTGGGAGTGGTTGGTTCACCGGTGTGGCGCAACGTTATAATGAGTGGGATGGGGATTGGGTTTTGCAAGATGTAGCGTATCTCAGTTACAAGAATGGGCATTATCGTAACTATATTCCTTTGACCTCTCATGGGGGAGGAGATGTAGACTCGTGGTTTGTGTGGCCGGCGGAGTTTGCGCCGCTTCCTGAGTCGTTTTACCCGTTGCCTGATACGTACTGTATTGAGACGAAGGGAATATTTGCGAATTCCGAAGGAGAATACGATCCGTGGTGGGCGCATTGGGGGATTGTCTTTGCTGCCAATGCAGAACGGACCGATCTTTATACGTTTCAAATCAATGCGAACTCTCGTTGGGCGATACTGCGGTATCCTTCTTACGTGTATCCTGGAAATATAGAATCTGAGGATGACGAGGGGAATCCTATCAATCAAGAAGTGATTTTGGTGGATTGGGATGAAGAATTGGGGGATACGATCCTTCGTGGGCGCGAGTGGAATACTTTGAAGGTTAAAGTTCAAGGCAACGAAGTGGAGGTTTATGTTAATGGTAGACGCTTAAAGAAATTGTACATTGATGGTTCTCTCCCTCGTGAGCGCGTAGGACTCGTGGGGGGAAGTTGGGAAGTGACACCGGTTGAGCTTTGGTGGGACTATTTTGAATATAATCCACAGTGTGCGGGGTGGTGATGAATCGTCGTCAACGTTGGATGAATGTATTGCGGATTGGGCTTAGTTTGTTGACATTAGGTTTCCTTTTGGTTCAAGTAGGAGGCCATAAAGTTTGGGCTGTGGTGAAGTCGGCTCGGATGGATATATTGGGGGTCGCCTGGGGTCTTTTTTTGCTTGGCATTTTGATACGGGTATTTCGCTGGCGCGCGTTATTACAGGGATTAGATATCTACCCTTCGTTTTGGCAATTACTTAAACTTTATCTGGTAGGGGGATTTTTTAATACCTTTTTACCCTCCGGATTTGGGGGCGACGTTGTACGTGTGCTGGAGTTATCACAGGATGCAGACGATTCGGCGGCAGTGGGAACCGTCCTGGTAGATCGCCTGACCGGTATTCTGTCGTTAATGGCATTGGGTTTGTTGATGTTGCCCTTTGCACGCGATCTGGTTCCCTGGTTGGTGTGGGCTTTTGTTGTGATTTCTGGTGGAGGGCTGCTCGCGGGATTTTTACTCCTGGAGGGGCGGTTTTTGCGCACAGTGACCGCGCATTTGCCCGGATCGCTTTCCCTTATGGGGCAGAATAAATTAGCCCAGGTCTATGACGCTGTAACCGGGTGTGGTGCCCGTGCGATCTGGCTTGCGCTGCTGTTCTCTACATTGTTTAATTTGAGCAATATTGCGGTGTATTGGCTTTGTGGGCTGGCGGTGGGAATCTCTGTGGGGCTGGACTTTTATTTTATTGTCACGCCATTGCTTTCTTTGACCCTGTTGATTCCAATCTCAGTGGGAGGTCTGGGGGCGCGGGATTGGGTGGCGCAACCGCTCTTCGGTTCGGCAGGTATTGCCAGCGAGGTGTCTGCCGGAATGACACTGGCGGTATACGCGGTGACGGCTGTTGCCGGTTTGATCGGGGGGGCGCTTTATCTGGGCCAGGGTATCTGGGGGCTATTCCAAAAGTCTTAAAAATTGTCCGGGAAATCTCGCCTGAGTTTGCTTCAGGTGTAATTATTCTTGTAAGCTAAATTCTCCCACGATCACAAAATCTCCCACAATTTGACCATCTGAATTTAGGACAGGGAGTCGGCGCATATCAGCCAACAGATACCAGCCTACGATGATTTGATATTGCCCTGCTGTCAGGCTTTCTTCCAGATAAAACTGGTAGGGATCGGCAATTTCCTCTCCTACTTCCCAATTGTGAGTTGGACGTGTTCCTTGCACAGGCCAACTGTCTACCTGTCCGTATAACTTGCCCTCTGGACCGATGACCTGTACAAAAACAGTATAATCGTGCGTTATGGGGTGCAATCCGCGCCACGTAAGATTCACGGAGAGCGGCCCGCGCGCGGCTACACCCTCAGCGTTGAATTCCATCGCTAACAGCAAAATCTGATTATCAAAGTTGGCTATACCTGTGTTAGAAGGTCCCACATAGATCTCACCAACGCGACAGAAGTTACGCGGCTGCCCTAACCAGGCGCAGCGTGCTGGAAGAAAGTCTCCTTGGTCCGTATTCCATCCTACTTCCAACTGATATTGCCCTGGTTGTGTTGGGGTAGTGAGCATATAAGGATACACATGGGATATAGATATATTTGGGGTATAGGTAGCTGTGGTGGAGAGGATAGGGGTGTTTTGAGATATGTCCCCCACAACTTTTGTTCGGTCTAGGGGGACCCAACGCCATTGTAACTTTTCCTCTCGCTCAGGCATATCTACGAATTCCCAAGCCAAATTGACATTGAATTCGGTAGCCGCCCACGTCTCAGGGGCGAAGTCCGCGCCGATAATCCAATTGTGATTGCTGAAGGTCAGTGTGCAACGTGTCGGGAGTTGCGTCGCTTTTTGCGCGGGCACGGTAAGGGTATCAAGTGGAAACCAAACGTTATCTTCACTGTTCACAGATAGCCCTTGCGCTGCAAATCTGGGGAATACGGCGACATCCAACCGGTAGGTGCCTGCTGCGATCCATACTGGCCATTCAAGTGGATGATAATCGTGGATACGGTGACGGGTTCCATCCGGATCCACTTTCCATGTCTGGGTGGTAGTATATCCGTTGACCGGGCGTGCAGGTTGGCTGTCCCAGATGGTGTTGCCTGTTGATGGCTCCACGAGACGGAGCCGTATTTCTAAGTCTGTTTGAATGGAAGTGAGGGGCAACCACGTGAGCGTCAGATGGTGCATGGGCCGGTTTTGTAGATCTTGTTCCAGGTGAAAGGTCTCCAGGGCAAGGATATCGCCAGTAAGCGTATTACTGAAGCGTATTAACAAAGTGGTTGCAGGTAATGTGTCTATGGGGGCGACTTCAACCAATGGGCCTACAGAACTGACCCCAAAAGCATCTAGCCCGGGTAGATAACGCGCCATATAGACTTTTTGCCCGGTTGTAATCCGGCTTTCCAGGGCTTCCCGGTATTGAGCTTCATTGAAGAGCATGACCAATTCAAGGTCGGGACGTATCCCTTCTAACTGTTGCAGGTAATACAAGGGAGGAAATTTTTCACTATCTGCCAGGATTGCTGCATTAAGTGCGAGAGGAAGCTGTAAGACATAGCGCCCCCATGCTTCGTCCGCGCGTCCTACAGAAATAGTGTCCAGCGTTGGTCCCGTGACCCATAGACGGCTTAGCGGGAATAATGCAAGTAGCGGAACAGCAAGCTGTAAAATAAACATACCAGAGTGGAGATCTAGGGGGCAAGAGGAGAGCTGCTCCCCCGCGCCGCTGCTCCCTCGCGCCGCTGCTCCCTTGTGCCATGCATCTAACAATTTTATCCCTGCTTGCATCCCTGTTCCTAACCAAAATATTAGGATAACGTGGGCCGGGATGAGAAAGGCGGAATAGTCGGGATCGGCGACGTAGAATCCTAGATTGAACCAAACCCACGCACTAAATGCGAATAGTGTGCCTATGGCAAGAGGCCAACGTTTCAAAAATAACCAGCCCAGTCCTATCATCGCTATCCCTAATCCGATCCATCCCACTTGCGCTCGTAATAGACGGAAAACTAGCCCCCAACGGGGTAAATCCTTAATGAATGCTAATGGACGGAGTGCGCCACCGGAGTCGGCATTGGTAATAAACCGGAAGAAGTGCGAGAACGACATCCGTTCCCCCCCGGTTACGGCGGGCCAGCGTAATGGAATGTAGAGATAGAGGGCCAGGCATGCTATTCCTAACCCGGCAGTAATGAGCAGTGTGCGGAATTTCGGACGCGGGCGAAGCGTAAAGAGCAACGGGAGTATTAACAATCCCAAGGCTCCCAATGTTAGATGTGAAGTAAGCGCAAGCCCAATCAGTAGCCCAAAGCAAGGGAGTGCCTGTGTTGTATCCATCTGTCCGGTGGACCAGCGCACCGCCAACCAAATTCCTGAGGCAATCAAGAAAGCATTAAGCGCGTACACCTCAGCTTCTATCGCCCGTGACCACAGAGTGGGTGAGAAGGCCAATGTGAGGGCGGCAAAAAGCGACAGGAGATTTTTTGGGGGGAGTGAGGAGGTAGGTGAGAGGCGTGATTTGCAATTTGCAGATTTGCAGATTCGCAGGTTCGTTTCTATCAATGCTAAATACAACATGCCGGAAGCCAATGCAGCAAAGATGGCTGAGGAGAGATTGATGCGCCAGGCAGGGCTGCCAAATGGTAGTAGGGAAAAAAGTTTGCCCAACAAGGTATAAAGGGGATACCCGCTGGGATGGGCGATGCCGAGTTGTGAAGCAATGACCTGGAACTCGAATGTATCTGCGCGCCCCAAATAAGGGGAAAGATCCGGCAGGTAGATGGCGAACGGGATGCCCACTGCCAGTATCAGCTCCATGCCACGCCCCATCGTCCCGATAATATTGATCCCGGTGAGTACGAGGCTGGCAGCTAATACTATCGGCCCGCGCCAGGGCTGTGGTGTGCGTTGTACAAGATCGACGAGAGGTAAACCAAGCGGGAGTAATCGTGTCCAAACATCCCAGGGGGACAAGCGATGGCGGTAGTATAGCCACCTCGCGAGAAGAAGCGCGAAACCTATGCCCAAGGCCCCCCCTATCGCTGTTCCCCAAGGTTGGAAGAAGAAGGGACTATGTAGTTCTAGCGCCAACACACGGGATGCGCCAAGTCCCCAGATTGCGCCACATAAGGCACTGAACGACCAGGGTAGCCATTTACGCATATATTTAGGGTGATTCTTCTACCTGAGTCTCCGACTGCATTTCTTGCTCAGGAGGCGTTTCTTCATCAATTAACGGGAGTCCTAATGCCCGTCGGAAATAGAAATCCATCACTTTTTGGGAGACAGGTGCAGCGACAGCCGATCCTTCTCCTCCATCGTAAATCCAAATGGCTATAGCAATTTCCGGAGCTTCTGCTGGCGCGTAGGCGATAAACCAAGCGTGCGTAGGGAGCGTTTCGTGTTCTTCGACATCACAGCGCCCGGCTTTGAAGGCGATCATATCACAATACTCCGCCGTTCCTGTTTTCCCGGCTACCTTGATTCCCAAGTCCTTGAGTTGTGCCAGGAGGGCCGTCCCTTCATCTGTCGCTGCCAGTTGCATGCCTTCCTGGACTATAGCCCATACCGATGCATCAATGGGTAGGCGCGAAATGATCTCCGGTTCGAATTCACGGATTACATTCCCTTCTGCGTCGGTGATGTGGTGGATGAGGCGTGGTCGGTAGAGTGTTCCCCCGTTAGCGACAACAGCGACAACATTTGCCATTTGTAGTGGCGTGACTAACAGATCTCCCTGACCTATTGCCAGGTTATAAGTGTTGCCCGTGGTCCAGGTTTCTCCTTTTTCCTGTCGCTTCCATTTTGCGTCTGGCACGAGACCGGCCTGTTCGGCCGGTAGATCGATACCGGAGCGTGCTCCTAGCCCGAAATCCTGGGCGTACTTGGCTAACCGTTCTACTCCCAAGCCATCAAACTCGGTTTCTTCAAATCCTCCACCTACTTCATAGAAGAAGATATCACAGGATTGGGCCAGCGCGTTGACGACATTGAGTGGCCCGTGGCCCCCACCTGTGGAGAGGTTGATCCAGCAATAAAAAGACTGGGCCAGTTCGGGGTCATCCGGCGCGAACTTGTTGGGGAGTAGTATCTGACCTGGACAATTGATGGTAGTATAACGGTTGATGACGCCTTCTTGTAAACCGGCAGCAGCGGGAATCACTTTGAAGGTGGAACCTGGCGGAATTTGATCGGCGATGGCGTGATTGTAGAAGGGATGGTGGGGATCATCCAGGAGCTTCTGATATTCATCCAGGTCTAGCCGTTTACTGAACATATTGTTATCATAGGTGGGGAGACTAATAAGTGATAGCACTTCCCCGTTGCGTGGATCCAATATCACCAATGCCCCGCGCCGCGAATTAGCTTCTTCCATGCCTGCGCGCAGTGCATCCTCTGCAACTTGTTGTAATTCAACATCCAATGTTAAATGGACGTTGTCTCCAGGATGGGGAAGTGTTTCACTTTCGGTGCTGAGTTCTTGTCCCAACACGTCCTTGATGACGACCCGTCGGCCCGGCGTGCCGCGTAGAAAATCCTCCGCCGTAAATTCTATTCCATCATAGCCGATGCGATCTACATCGGGCACATAGCCTTTGTTCTCGTATTCTTCTACCGATTCTGGCGGAATGGCGCCTAAAAATCCGAGAATCTGCGAGGTTAGCGCTCCGTATACGTAGCTGCGGCGAGGGATAATCTCAATATCTACTCCCGGCAATGTTACCCCTCCTTCCTGTCCAATAATCTGTGCCAATTCACGCTCAATGTTTTGGGAGACGATAATGGGCTCGTAAGGTTCCAGCCAGCGCACTTCGTTGACCATTTCTAGTAATCCATCTTGTGGTTGTTCTCCATAAGGTGGGAATTGAGAACGACCAATGGCGCCGATTTCGGGTTGATATTCCTGTTTTTCAGATCCCTGGGCAGTGCTATAGGGAACATCTATGAGTTGTGATAGACGTTGGAGGACGGCGCGCTCGCGTTCTTCATCATCCGGTAAGTAACCCGGTGTGATCGTCACGTTGTATGCCGGAATGTTACGCACCAGGATTTTGCCGGTACGGTCATAGATGACGCCTCGCGGTGGAGAGATGGTGACCAGTCGCGTTTGCTGTTGTTTAGCGCGTTGTTGCCATGAGCCACCCTCCAGAAATTGTAGTTGCCAAAGGCGGATGAGATAAAGTCCCAGCACGACCAATATGCCCCACACTATCAGTGCCAGGCGGGGTTCGCGCTGTACCCACGGTGGGCGTGAAATTTCATCATCCGCCGGGAATTCCCGGATCCAAGTTTTCGTCTGTCCGGACGGCTGCGTTTGTGACGTTCGCGTCCGTGACGTTTGCGCCCGCGTCATATTATTTTCCCTTCCCTTGTTTCTGCTCGTTTATGGAACCAGACCAGGAACTGAAAGGCAAAAGGAGAGAGTAAAAAATTAAGCAGAGCGGCCGGTCCAGCGACCGTTTGATATGCGTTTCCCACAGATACTGAATAGCCCATAACGGCCATCAACCCCAGGATAGTGCCATGAGCTAATAGCGTACCAACCGCCGACATTAGAGCCAACCGGATAAGGGTTGGCCCCAGGGCATAGACCCAAGGTTGTCCGGTGAAGAAGCTGATAGTTGTTAGGGTTGTGGTCCACAAGCCAAATGGCCCTCCAGAGAGTAAATCACAGCATAAACCACCGATGAAGCCCCAGATAACGCCATCATCTATGCCTCGGATGATGGTCCAGGTGACGACTAATAATAGCACGAGATCAGGTCGCCCTCCCAGGATGTGGACGTTTTCTAACCACACACTTTGGATTACTGCTGCGCTCAATAGAATCGGGATGCCGATGTAGAAATTCATTCTTCTTCATTCTCTAAAAATTCATCTAGATTGGGCGTGGGAAAGTTAGTGATGATCAAAACTGTTTCCAGACGACGGAAATCAATAGCAGGACGTACGACAGCTTGCTGGAAGAGTTCTGATTCTTGATAGCTGACCGTCGCAACTTGTCCTAGAATTAACCCTCGTGGGAGCAGCCCCCCTGCTGCCGATGTAATGATAGTTTCCCCTTCATTAACTTGTTCATCGGGCAAAATATCGGTCATTAAGAGTCCTCCATCGGCTGTCCCTTCTACCATCCCTGTGACGCGCGACTGTTGGAGCATAGCTGCTACCTGAATCTGTGGATCATTGAGAAGTTGTACATAGGCCAGATTTGGGGAGACCTGCGCAATGCGTCCTACCATCACCGATCCCCCTGTGACCACCGGCATCCCGACTGCTACTTCATCACGCGAACCGGCGTTAATGATAAGGTAGTGTAAGTAAGGATTCGTATCATTTCCTATAACACTTGCACAAGGATAAATCTCGCATCCCCGTTCGATAACATCTGCCCCAAGCAGGCTGTGCGTGGGGTTTTCCCGCGCGAAGTTGAGTTGTTGGCGAAGTTGAGCGTTCTCGGCTTCATATTCTAAAAGTCGGATATTTTCTTGTACGAGTGTATTATTCGCGTGTTCTAACTCCTCTATTTGTTGTTGGAGGTCGCGAATATCACGGGAAGTTTGTGTAAGATTGCCAAGAGTATCTGAGATAGAAGCCAGTGTGCGTTCTATCGGCCCCACAATATAGCTTAGGCTACGCTCCAGGGGACTTAGTGCGCCTGTCTCACTTAAAACTAAGAACAACAGGCTTACCCCTACCAGGATTAAGGGTAGCCAGGGAATTCTTTGCCGGATCATAGGTATCTATCGCTAAATACATGTTCAAAGGACGTAGGTTTTTCTCGAAAGCATCATTGTCAAAGTGTGAAGGATATTGAAACGCCGTGTCTTTAGAAGTAACTGGCTGAACCACCTGGATAACGGTAATCGTCACTGGCGAGCGTCGCCTTGAGAACTTCAAAGTTTTCTAATACCATACCTGCGCCACGTGCTACGCATGTGAGTGCGTCTTGTGCTACCCAGGCGCGGATATGCGCTTCTTCACTGATACGTTCTGCCATTCCTTTCAATTGCCCGCCGCCGCCCGCGAGACAGATGCCGGTCTCCATCAGGTCGGATATCAATTCTGGTGGAGTTTCATCCAGCGTGTCACGTACCAGGTCTACAATGATGTTGACCGAACGACTTAAGGCTTCGCGAATTTCGATACTACTGATTTCGATTTCTTCGGGTAGACCGGTGATCAGGTTGCGCCCCCGCATCCCCATCGTGCGTTCTTCAGGCAGTGGATAGGCAGAACCGATGTTAATCTTGATACGTTCGGCCATCCGCTCGCTAATGGCAAGATTGTATTTCTGCCGGGCATATTGGACGATATCCTCATCTAACTCATCTCCTGCGATGCGGATGCTTTTGCTGACTACGATACCCTTCAAAGCAAAAACGGCAATTTCGGTTGTGCCACCACCGATATCCACGATCATACTTCCCTGTGGCTCGGTGACTGGTAATCCGGCTCCTAGTGCGGCAGCCATAGGTTCTTCAATCAGGTAAGCTTCACGCGCCCCAGCTTTTAGGGTTGCATCACGTACAGCGCGCTTTTCCACTTCGGTTACACCACTTGGGACGCCGACTACAACACGTGGCCGGGGGAAAGGCATAAAGATTTGTTTGTGAGCCTGTTCGATGAAGTGCCGCAACATCGCCTCAGTAATATCAAATTCTGAAATAACTCCGTCACGTAATGGGCGGATAGCCACAATATTGGGTGGGGTTTTTCCCACCATTTCCTTGGCCTCGGCGCCTACGGCAAGTACATAATCGCGGCGATTACTATCCACAGCAACCCATGAAGGTTCATTGCTGATAATACCTTTACCACGAACATAGACCAGGGTATTCGCTGTTCCTAAGTCAATACCAATGTCTAAGGAAAATAGCCCTAACAGTGCATTTATAGGATTAAGCAAAGCTTTCCTCTGAGTTTTTATTTAAGTTACGCATACCGGTGAAATTATACCACAAGGGAAATAAGGAGCAATGGGTATTGAGTTCGTTTTTTAAAATTTGCTTAACTCCAGTATGCTTTCTAGTTCAAACAGGGTAGTAACCGGCGCGATAGCACGGATAAATTCTTTTGGCGTGGCACTGCGCGCCCAGAGTTGGCGCACTGCTGGCCCAATAGGATCTTCGCCAGATGCGCCGGGTGTGCTGGCATACGCACCATGAAAGGCAAAGTAGGCCTGGTTGAGACGGCGGATGCGATACCCCTGCGCTACGATGTAACGCCGTTGCAGCTCCATATACCACTTTGCTTCTTCGAGCTTACCTTCGGCTAACATTTGATCGACAATAACACGTGTATGATGCATTTCGTTTTGAAAATCAAAATGGAGTTCGTCAGCTTGTTCTTCTTGTTCTGGTAAGATAAGCATGTCGGGCAGTGATTTATTACGTCCAAGTAAGGGTGTATAGAATTGTATAATTATTTCTTGTCCGGCCCATTCTCCCATCAGCGATGCTGTAGTCTCGTTAATCGTGCGTGTCTCCGCCGAGCGCGTGTAGTTGAGATTCAACGGATAGGGAGTCAAATTGTGGTGTGTCCACTCGTGGGACATAACGTCCGCTACCCAATCAATAGAACTGTTTTCCAATAACATTGCAGGATAGGCAGCCAGTCCACCGATGCTGGTAATATAGGCTGAGTAATCAGGTAGTGCAGATTCTATTGCTTCTTCTATACTACTTTGCTCGACCGCGGTCAATCCCGTAACCAGCGCGCGTTGATAGACACTTTCAATATGATTCCTGGGGGAAATGACAAGCATATAGGGAAGTGGGGTGAAGGCCCCGCTGACCGGGGGAAAAACCTGTCCTAAAATGCCAAATCCATTTTGTGTCATAATGATGCTAACTTGTTCCCCTAGAATTGCCTCGGCAATAAGCCCTTGGCGCGCCATTGCATCACGTAGACGCGTGAGCGCCGCCTGTTGTTCCTGGGTTGTCGTATCGGGATCTGCGATTTCAGGATCGGTATAAGCACGTTCAATTTCCTGTGTTAAGCGTTTGGCTTCGTTGATTGCATCCAGATACTTCAGCACAAAGTCTGCGCGCTGTTTCTCCTCCATAAAACGTTGCGGGGCTAATAGTCCTAATGCGATTTTGCGGACTATAGCATTAAGCTCCCATGTACTAAAATTAAAAGCCCAATCAGTACTCAAAGCTTGTAAATTAAAATCCAGGTCTTGTGGAGGAGGTGCCTCATAGTGTAAAATCAACAATAGTGTGCATAGCATGCTAACAATGCCAATTGTTGTATCCCAATTTCGTATGAACCACGGTGATTTCTTCATCATAGTACGCAGTGTAATCGGAAAAGGTTAAAGGTCAAAGTAGGGAAAGTTGCTCTCTGTTTACTATCTCTGATTTCCTAACCTCCTTTTTCCGTTGACTCGCGCTTGCTAAAACGCCTTTCATAGCTTATAGTTAGACTGAATGTTCTATAATTAAGGAGAGGGAATGGAAGTTGGGTTAGTTAAACAAGTAGATATTAATTCTGAAGTTCAGCGCGCGTATCTTGATTATGCGATGAGTGTGATTGTTTCCCGCGCGTTGCCTGATGTACGGGATGGTCTTAAGCCCGTGCAAAGACGTATTTTATACGCAATGCACGATATGCGGCTGCATCCAGACAGTCCGTACAAAAAGTCTGCCCGGATCGTGGGTGAGGTTTTGGGAAAGTATCATCCCCATGGGGATACGGCCGTATATGACGCAATGGCGCGAATGGCACAAGATTTTTCACTACGTTCTCTGTTGGTAGATGGACAGGGGAACTTTGGTTCTGTTGATGGCGACTCCCCCGCTGCAATGCGCTATACAGAAGCCCGTCTGGCGCCGCTTTCATTGGAATTGTTGACGGATTTAGAAAAGGATACAGTGGATTGGGTTGAAAATTTTGACGCCAGTTTACTAGAACCGGTTATTTTGCCTGCGCGTTTGCCTAATCTACTTCTAAACGGCGCGTCGGGGATCGCCGTTGGGATGTCCACGAATGTCCCACCACATAATCTGAGCGAGATTGTAGATGCACTGGTATATATGTTGGATAATTGGGGGCAGATTGAAGAGATTGATGTTTTGACCCTGATGAATTTCATCCAAGGGCCGGATTTTCCCACCGGGGGCTTGGTTTATCGCAAAGAGACGGCGGAAGGTGAGGACGCGCTGTTAAAGGCGTATGCAACCGGCCGGGGACGTATTACTGTGCGCGCGCGCGCCCACGTAGAAGAATCTGCGCGGGGAAGACAGCGTTTGGTGATTACAGAGATTCCTTATCAGGTGAACAAGGGTTCGTTGATTGAGAGCATCGCTAAATATGTGCGTGAAGATAAGTTAGGGGGAATAGCCGATTTACGCGACGAATCTGACCGTCAGGGAATGCGGATCGTCATTGACTTGGTGCTAGGGGCCGATCCTGATCATGTGTTGGCCGATCTGTACAAACATACAACGCTAGAGACTCGATATAGCATTATTTTGCTGGCCCTTGTAAATGGAGAACCTCGGCGATTGTCACTGCGGCGCATATTACACTTATTTTTGGAGCACCGCTTAGAGGTGTTAGTCCGCCGTTCTCATTACGAACTGGCGCGCGCACGTGATCGTGCACACATCGTCGAAGGATTGTTAGTGGCCTTGGACCATTTGGACGAGGTGATTGATACTATTCGTCGTTCGCGCACTATAGAGACGGCGCGTTTAAACTTGTGTAAGAAGTTTAGTTTGACCGAGGTACAAGCCCAGGCGGTTTTAGATATGCCCTTGCGCCGTCTGGCTGGCCTGGAACGGCGCAAGCTCAAAGACGAGTACAAGGAATTACGCGCTACTATTAAAATGTTGGAGTCATTGTTAGCATCGCCGCAGCAACAGCGCGCGGCGATTCGGGAAGATTTGTTAGCATTAAAGGCCCGTTATGTGGATGCCCGGCGCACACATATCTTTGAGATCAAGGGGAAAGAAGTGGTTGCCGATGCACTCACCCCGGACGAACCGGTGTGGGTTTCTGTAAGCTGTGAAGGACGTGTTGCCCGTATCGTTGACGAAGGAAAGACGCCGCCACGGGCTTCTTCTCGGCCTGAGGCCTCTCCTCTAGCGCTCATTGCTACTTCAACTCGTGATGCACTCTATCTTTTTACCAAGCAAGGCAGCGCGGTCGCGTTGCCGGTTCACCAGGTGCCAGAGGGTGTGGCCTGGAATGATGAGAGTGCATTATGGTCAGCATTGACGCACTTAGAAAATGGCCATACGCTTGTTGCTGCCCTAACGATTCCGCCTGACCCGCTGGAGGGGGTTACGATATTCCTGGCGACAGCTCAGGGACAGGTCAAACGTATTGAACCTGCGGAGTTACCGGCCGTAGGAAGAGAACTGTCGCAGGTCATCCGGTTGGACGAGGGAGATGAACTGGTAGGTGTGGCTTGGGTTGTTGAGGAAAATGAGGTTATTCTGGGTACGGCAAAGGGACAGGGGATACGGTTTGCGGTGAGTGAAGTTCGGCCTACGGGAGCGCGTGCCGGTGGAATGAGTGGAATTCGTCTAGAGGCAGGAGATGCGGTGGCGGGCGTTACGGTGGTTTATGAAGATGCCAGAGCACGAGTAGGCTTGATGACGGTCAGTGATCGAGGCATGGCTAAACGAACATTGATCGAAGAATTTTCTGCTCAGCGCCGTGGTGGTAAAGGGGTTCAGATTGCTAAGTTGGTGGGAAATGAAAGACTGGTTGGCTTGGGGGTTGTAATTGTTTCAGGGCGTTGTATTCTTGTAACGAAAGCTGGGGCGGCAAAGACGGTCCTGGCTCGTTCTACGCCAGAACAAGCGCGGGCTACGCGGGGAACTTCGGCGATTTCGTTGCGGGGTAAGGATATGGTGACGCATGTTGTGTTCTTAGTTGAGCGTCTTGAGAGTTCGGGTTAAAATAGATGTGTAGTTTACAGAATGGAGATAAGCATGGTATATCGTGATCAAATGTTAGTATGTGAAGAGTGTGGTCAAAAATTTGTCTTTCGGGTTGAGGAGCAGCGATCTCAAGAAGCTTTGGGATTTGAGATTCATCCTCCCCGGTATTGTGTGGAGTGCCGGCAAACGATAACGACGAGTCCAGGTTTGCGAGCGGGGGTGGTGAAGTGGTATCGTGAGGATAAACACTTCGGTTTTATCGTACAAATTGACGGGAGTGAAGTTTTCTTCCATCGTAGTGGGGTTGAGGGCGATACAACTGTTTTGCAGGAAGGCTCCCCTGTTTGGTATGAAGTGATAGCGACCGATCGTGGCCCCCAGGCGATCAATGTTCATGGAAGAGAGCGGATTGCTCCAGTCCGTGAGTCATAATTCATGCGAGTTGTATTCAATGGTTGGTACTGGCATCACGCGGAAGCCGGTAGCGGGCAGTATGTGCAGTCGCTGGTGTCAGCTTTGTGTCATTGTGCGCCTGATGTGACGAGTGTTGTTTTACATCCCGGCCGTGGAGAAATAAGCCAGGCTGCGAATACAAATTTGGAGTTTGTTTCATTACCTAAGATGCGGCGCACAGCATTGGGCAAGGTAGTGTGGGAACAGTTGTTGATGCCTTTGATGGCCCGCCGTTTGCGGGCGGATGTATTGCATGTGCCTTATTGGGCGCCTCCACTGGTATCTTCTGTCCCCACGGTTGTTACAGTGCATGATATAATCCCGTTGTTGCTTCCTGCGTATCGTGGAGGGGTGTTGGGTTGGCTTTATACACGGTTGGTTTCTGCTGCAACCTCGCGTGTGTCCTTTGTGTTAACCGATTCGGAGGCCTCATGCCGTGACATTGTACAACATTTGCGCGTTTCACCGGATCGTATTTCTACAATAGGGTTAGCTGTGGATGCGAAATTCTCTTCACATGTTACGTCGGAGGATGCGGTATATTGGCAAATGTTGGGTATAAAACCAGGATATGTCCTTTACCTGGGGGGCTTTGATGCGCGCAAAAACCTGTCCGTAGTGTTTAAGGCCTTTGCCTGCGCGCAAGAGTTGCTGGCACAGCAACAATCTTCTCCGGCGCGGTTGGTGGTGGCGGGCCAGTTGCCTGCTTCGGATACAGCATTTACGCCAGATCCACGGCGTTTGGCGCGTGAAGCGGGAATTTGGGACGCGGTAGATTTTGTGGGGTTTGTGCCAGAAGAGGCTAAACCCTCGGTCTATCGAGGTGCGCGGGTATTTATTTTCCCCTCTGTTTATGAGGGATTTGGTTTGCCCCCTTTGGAAGCATTGGCATGTGGAACACCTGTGGTGGCAAGTTGTGCCTCAAGTCTTCCAGAGGTGATGGGGGAGGCCGGGATGTTGTTCGCACCACAGGATGCTGCCGGGATGGGTGCGGCCCTGGTACAATTGTTCATAGAAGCACGTGTGTATGAGCATTATCGCCATCTCGCTTTGCGACAGGCTGCCCAATTTTCTTGGGAACATGTGGCGCAGGCGACTCTTGCAATTTACCAAAAACTGATATAAACTTCTTTATAGAATCAGAAATTAAACTTCTTCGCTGCAAGTCTTAACAAATTTTTACCGGCAGCTTTTATCAGATTATGGTATAATAAATTCGTATGGAACAACAATTAGAACCACAACAGGTCGTTACCTATTTGAAGCAAATTCCCTTGTTTCAACGCTTCACGGGAGAGCGCGGGGAGTTGGAACTTTATCATGTGGCGCGCGTTGTGCGCGAATATACGTATGAGAAGGGA
Source organism: Anaerolineae bacterium (assembly GCA_016931185.1). Classification (GTDB taxonomy): domain Bacteria; phylum Chloroflexota; class Anaerolineae; order B4-G1; family SLSP01; genus JAFGFI01. Next base: position 14,741 of record JAFGFI010000272.1, on the reverse strand, counting down.
AGCTGGCTCTTTGGACAAGGTGTAATCTCAGATCGATTGCTGTTTATCTTAGAGGGACATGTGCGGTTGACGCGCGTAGACCGTGATGGGATTACACACCAACTGGGAGACCGTGGGCCTGGGGAGGTTTTGGGGGAGACCGGTTTGCTGGTTGGTGATTTTCATGATGTAACCGTCGAAGCCCTGGAAGATGTGCGGGTTTTGTATATCCTGCGAGATGAGTTTTCCAAGCTGTGTGATGAACAACCTTACTTACGCCGGCACTTGAATGTGCGTCCAGAGCTATCTAAGCGGAGAAATCTTCCCCATTTTGATTGGTTGCGTGATGATGAGTGGGTAATCTTTGCCGCGCGACGGCACTGGTCGCAGTTTGTTCGCCTGGTCATGCCCCCCTTATTGCTTTTCTTGTTGTTGTTGCCTGTGTTTGGCGCGTTGGTCGTTTCGCCTAATAATGCGTTGCGTTTACTGTCGGTGATATTAGCCCTTCCCCTGTTGGCTTTGGGGGTATTGTTAGGGTGGCAATATCTCAATTGGCGGGACGACTTTTTTGTCCTGACCACGCAGCGTATTGTCCATATTGAGCGCATCTGGCCCTTAAAAACGAGTTTTGAGGAAAGTTCGCTGGATAACATAGAGGATATTTACGAATTACGACCTAGTTTAACGGCTAATATTTTGAATTATGGGAACTTGATTTTGCAGACTGCCGGGGAAACCGTACAAATCGACATGGATCGTATTTCAGATCCTGATGATTTGCGCGAGAAAATTTTCCGTGAGATTGAACGAACGCGTGCGCGGGATGTTCTGCGGCAACGGGGGGCAATACGCGAGGCGTTAGCACGCTATTTGGAGATTGCCGATTCTACAGCGTCGGTTAAGACAGAGATGGCCGAACCGGCAGCGAAGCAGCCTATTCCGTTTCTTACCGTTTTTCTGGGTGGGCTTATGGATTATTTTTTCCCGTCCTCTTGGTCAGAAAGTGCTGATGGGGGAACCATTATCTGGCGACGGTATTGGTTCCCCGGTTTCTTACGCTACATGCGAGCTTTTGTTCCTCTGGCGTTATTGACTGTCTTTGGGGGATCTTTCTTGGTGGCTCGTTGGGGGCAGGAAGGGACTAATATGTTACTTGCGGTCTGGCTGTTTGTGGAGGCGGTGCTGTTTGGGGCGTTGCTTTGGTTTGTGGAAGATTGGCGCAATGACTATTTTCAACTTACCCCTAATCGTATTATCCTGGTAAATCGCAAACCCTTGTTATTGCAGAGCAGTCGTCATGAGGCATCTTTGGATAATATTCAAAATATTAGCTTTGAAGTCCCTAATCCACTGGCGAACTTTTTGGGGTATGGTCATGTTATGTTGGAAACGGCCGGTACATTGGGAAAGTTTGAGTTGAAGTGGCTTAAAATGCCCCAACGTGTACAAGCGGAGATTTCTAAACGCCAGCGGGCATATATGGAGCGTGAAAAGGGATTGGAAGCGCAACGGCGGCAGGATGAATTGTTAACTTGGTTTGCGAGTTATGATGAGATTCGTAAGGAAGTAACTAAGCCGGCTAATATTAAGGATTCGTGAGGCAGCAGGCAAACTATTTGGTCCGGCGAATCAGCGAACGAAGGATCTGCCGTTGATTCGCCGTTTTATTGTAACGTGTATGTAGGAGGATAGAATGGGTGTGTGGGAAGTTATCAAGGTTGGAGACCCACGTTTGCGGCAACGTTCACGTTCATTGCCCCGAGTGACGTCTGAAATTCGACAATTTGTGGATGACATGGTTGAAACGATGTATGTCAACAATGGAATTGGATTGGCGGCAGTGCAATTGGGGGAGTTGTTAAATATCATTGTCGTGGAATTACCTGAAGATGAGGAAATTCCCGGTAGTGGCAAGCTATATAGTATTATTAACCCAGAGATTGTGAAGGTGTCACATGAAACGGAGATGGGTGTAGAAGGATGCCTTTCGGTACCCGGGTTTATCGGTGAGGTAGAGCGTCCAGTAATGGTAGTTGTCCGTGGCCTGGATACGCGGGGTAAGCCAATCCGTATTCGCGCCAGGGGCTTATTGGCGCGCGTCTTTCAGCATGAGATAGATCATTGTAATGGCGTACTTTATATTGATAAACTGACAGCGCCGGATCGTATTTGGACTGTAAAAGAAGGCGAAGAAGAACAGGCTGAGGTAGAACAAGCTTTACCGGCGAAGACGGTAGCTTAAAACACAAAAGCATAGTAGGAGGTATGGGTGGTAACAAAAGAACAAGTTTTGGATGCGCTTAAACGGGTGATGGATCCCGAATTACGGCGTAGTATTGTGGAATTGGGGATGGTGCGCGAGGTTGCTATAACGGGTCATAATGTGAAGGTAACGATTGCGCTTACAATTCCTAATTGTCCTATGCAAGAGCAGATCGCAACCGATGCCGCGCAAGTTGTTGATGCGTTGGCGGACGATCTGGATGTGGAGATCGCGCTCACGACGATGACTGAAGAAGAAAAGACGCGCATGCGAGATTATCTGCAAGCGCAACAACGCGAGCAGCAGCCTAATTTCCCCGCCGGGAATTTGAACCGTGTGAAGACCGTGATTGCCGTGATGAGTGGCAAAGGTGGGGTTGGAAAATCAACGGTGGCCGCGATGTTGGCAGTAGAGTTGCGGCGTCATGGACTGCGGGTGGGGGTTTTAGATTCGGATATTACTGGTCCCAGTATCCCTAAATTATTTGGAATTTCGGAATCGCCGATAGTTTCGCCCTTGGGTATTATGCCGCCTGGCACTTCTAGCGGTATCAAGATTATGTCAATTAACTTGATGTTGCAGCGGGAGGAAGATGCTGTGATCTGGCGGGGACCGATGATCTCGGGCGCGATACAGCAGTTTTGGAATGATGTTTTCTGGGGGGATTTGGATGTTTTGGTTGTGGATATGCCGCCTGGTACTTCTGATGCTGCCCTAACGGTGATGCAATCCTTACCCGTGACCGGTATTGTTTTGGTAGCTTCACCCCAAGATTTGGCAGAAATGGTTGTGCGTAAGGCCGCGAATATGGCCGGGCATTTGCAAATCCCATTGATCGGTATTGTGGAAAACATGAGTTATGTGACATGTCCCAAATGTGGCGAGCGTTTTGAATTGTTCGGCGCCGGAAAAACGGAAGAGATGGCGCGAGCCTTTGATACACGTTTCTTAGGTAAATTGGGGCTTGATCCTGATATGACGCGTCTTGGGGATTCCGGGCAAATCGAGATGTATGAAAATGATGAAATTCAGCCGATGGTGGAATTCATTATCCAGATTGTAGCAGATGCATTAGATCCGCATCCCCATAAGCACACGACATGATTAGCGCGAGCGGGGATGTGTGTTAGTCACATCCCCGCTTATTGTTTTATATGACTCCGCGTTGGCGCGCGCGAGGGTATGTTACATTGATGGCAGCAAAGCGGCTAAAGTCGCAGGAAAGAGGTGTTTTTCGTTGGCGGGCGTAGCCCGCCAACGAAAAACACCCCCAAACCCGCGTTTCTGTCTGGAGCAGGTGATAGAAGACGGTAATCGCTCGCAAAACTAAACGGTTACAAGATTTTTATCCGTAAAGTCCGTGTCCCATAACGATTTTGATATATAAGTGGCAACTTAAGTTATAACAATTAAGAAGAAAAGTGCTTGAAAGGAGGCTCAGGTATGCTCAGTTTTATGAAGAATGTATTAGCCGTGATTATGGGAGGCGGTGCGGGGGCGCGCCTGTACCCGTTAACGAAACTGCGTGCCAAGCCGGCAGTGCCTCTAGCCGGGCATTATCGTTTGATTGATATTCCTATCAGTAATTGTATTAACTCTGGCGTTAACCGGATGTTTGTATTGACCCAGTATAATTCGGTATCTTTACATCGCCATATTACACGAACATATCAATTTGATAATTTTTCCGATGGTTGGGTGCAGATTTTAGCGGCGGAACAGACACCCCTGAGTGATTCCTGGTATCAGGGGACGGCAGATGCGTTACGCAAGCAGCTTTTCCAAATTCAGGGTGCGCGGGCACGTGATGTTCTCATCTTAGCTGGTGATCACTTGTATAAAATGGATTATGCAGGTTTTGTGCGGTTTCATGGAATCAACGAGGCGGATATTACCATTGCTGTTAAACCGGTAACTGCACAGGATGCCACCCGTATGGGGATACTTCAAGCTGATGAAGATGGCCGGATTCATCAATTCCAGGAAAAGCCTCCAACAGAGGAATTGTCCGGACTAGAGAGTCGTGAGGGAGACAAACCCTATATGGCTTCGATGGGTATCTATGTTTTCAAAACACAGACTATGGTGGATGTGTTACGTTCTGAGAGCGGTTCTGATTTTGGTAAACATATTATCCCGGCAGCCATTGAGAATGGTTTGCGGGTGTTTGCCTATCCGTTTGAGGGATACTGGGAGGACATAGGAACTATTAAGGCATTTTATGAAGTGAACCTGGCCTTGACCCACCCGAATCCGCCCTTTGATTTTTTCGCTGCCGAATGGCCGATTTACACCCGCGCCCGTTATTTGCCGGGAAGTCATTTAATGGATTCAAGTTTAACAAGTGTTTTTCTGGGACCTGGATGCCGCCTGCACAAAGCCACAATTCGCGATAGTGTCATAGGTCTGCGCAGCCGGGTGGAAAGCGGCGCGCATTTGCACCGGGTGGTTATGATGGGAGCGGATTTTTACGAGACGCAATTAGAGTTAGATGAAAATATCCGCCTAGGACTGCCCGATATGGGAGTTGGCCCAGGGAGTGTGATTGAAAATGCAATCTTGGATAAAAATGTGCGTATTGGGCGGAACGTGGTCATTCGCAATCATGAAGGAATGCCGGATGTAGAGACTGATACGTATGTAGTGCGAGATGGTATTGTCGTATTGCCCAAGTCGGTAGTTATTCCTGACTATACTGTTATTTAAGCCATCTGCCATAAGAATCCTGGTTTTTGCATGTCTGCGTCCGCAAAAACCAGGTTTTTGTCAACTATACTTGACACGATGTATCCATGGGGGGGATGCACTATGTGTTTTATCGAGTACCCAGGCCCCGCGTCCGGGTTTACTGATGAGGGTTGTTCCTCCCAGTTTATCAAGAAGCGGGGATAGTTCTCGCATCACCACGTGCAAATTTTGGGCTTCGCAGAGCAAATGAACGCTGGACCCGGCATCTAACGTAAAATAGACTTGTAACCCATTGTGTCGCCATTTTTGCACTGCTTTCATCACGTGTAGAGTTTCTGGCTGCCAGTAATAGATTCCACTGAGCCAAGGATGTTCCACCATAGTGGAAGTCATAGCGATGGTGTGCATGGAAATGGCTTCGCGCTCCACGGCCATTCCCAGGGTAGGAAAGTAGCGCGTGCGTAAGGCTGCGCGTACAGCTTGCAACGTGCGGGGTAGTTCATATAGCCGTGTGTGATAAAAAGAGCTGGATGTTGCCGCGCGATGTCCTTCCAGCGAGGATACTTCTTTCTCGCAGTCCCCAAAATAAACGGTGATGATACACAGATCCCAATAATCACACGAGAGCAGGGATTTGGCATAAGAACTGTCGCTATCTTGTCCTGGGATCCATTCAACGAAACCGTCGGGAATTGAGCGGCATGCCGACCCCGATCCTTTGCGCGCTAAAGTGGAAAGTTCGCGTATATCAAGATTTAGCCCTGCCGCGCGTGTTGCCGCTAGTGTGAGTGCGGCGTAGGCTGAAGCGGAGGAGGCGATGCCTGCTGCAGCCGGAAAGTCATTATAGGATTCGACGCGCGCCCGTTTTGTTCCTCCGGCCAGGGTGCGGATGCGATCTAGATGAGTCATCACACGATTATAAGTGTGTAGATCGGCATTTTCCCCGTTGAGTGTGACTCTATCACTTTCCAATTCATCCTCAAAAGTAACAGCCGTTGTGGTGGTTGCCCCACTTAAATTGACGGAGATTGAAGTGTTGTTGGGGAGGTTAAGATTTATATCGGCCTGTCCCCAGTATTTTACCAGGGCCAGGTTTGGATGAGCCGCAGCGACTACAGTATGATTTGTGATCATTGTATTTTTCTTGTTGCCTTGAATTGTTATTGGGTTACCTTAGAAACTATAGAATACGTCAGCAGCCTTATACACTTACAAAGGGCATGATATGGTCAAAGCTACGTCTTTTACGTAATTCCTGATAGTTTTGAGTGCGTTGTATTTGAGAATATAATATGATCAAAGTGGTAACCGTTTTCGTAGATTTACCTGTTCTTAGTATATTGTATTAGTTATGGAGAAGATTGCAACTATGGTTAAGGGGGTGAGCGTCAAAGTTTTGCAAGTGCGATTTTCCTTCCGGGAAGCTACGGGGCTGCCATTGCGTGCTTCCCGGAAGGTTGTTGTTGAACCCAACCTTCCGGGAAGTACACTCGTCTGGAATAGAACAGGAGGTTTCGGTTTGGCTAAGGGCTGGTTTTAGGGATCTGGGCGGAACTTCCCGGAAGGAAGACGTTCCCTGCAAAAAAGTGACGCCCACCCTGGTTAAGGTGTATTAGATGCTTGAATGAAGCGATTCGTAAACGCGGCTTCCACTTCTATCGTGTCTGCGATGGCTCCATAAGCAACTAGCGAATCATACAATGCCTGCCACTGTTCTGCCGTTTGCCAACCAAGACCATAGATATCGGTCGTGGAGGAATGAGCATCTTTTAACTCAGTTTCCAGCATAAACCGCATATGCGCGGGGTCGGTTTCCGGTCCGGTATATTGCATTACGATATCCACGGCCTCGTCAATGTGTGTTTCGGCGTAAGTGATGCCACGCAGCGCGGCACGGGTGAAGCGCGCGATACGTTCGGGGTCCTGTTCGATAATGTCCAGCGTGGTGACGTAAGTTAATCCCAGCGTAGGGATGCCATAGTCAGCCGCTTCCCATTGTACCAAATCGTAACCCCAGGAGCGCAGTAAATAGGGTTCATTGGAATTGTAGACAGGATAAATATCTACCATCTTTTCTGTCAATACGCGCGGGTCAAATCCGACGTTAATCAATTCCACATCGTTTTCTGCTAGTCCGGCTTTATCCAGTAATGCCAGTAAATCGGGTGGTGGCGTGCCCTTGAAGCCAACCTTATGTCCTATCCAATCCTGTGGTGTAGTCATACCCGCATCCTCTAGGGCAACGAAGGCTTGTTGTCCACGTTGCCCAATGAGAGCAATGGACACCAGGGGCAGTCCCGGGTCGGCGCGCCGCGTCAGCAAAACGGCGGCATCCTGGGTAGTGATGTGTACCTTTCCGGCAACCAGCAGTTGTAGATGTTCTCCTTTGCCCGCCGAGTGTTGGATCTCTACCTCGATTCCTTCCTCTGTAAAAAATTCTTTTTCTTGCGCTACATATACTCCCACGAAGGGGAGGTTGGCCTGCGGTTTATAACCTGCCATAAATGTGAGTGACTTTGTGGCTACTGGAACTTGAGTACGTGTACACGCTGAAACCATTAGTATAAAGAGTATAAATATCAGTATGGTATTCTGTTTCATCGATTCCCTCCATAACTATAATTTCTAACTTTTACTATTCACTTCTTTGCCAAAATACAATTTTCTTTTCTAATATAACCACTAAAGCATACAGCCCGATACCCATAGTTGTAGAACAGAAGACAGCAGCAAAGAGCGCGGGTAGATTAAGATTTGTATAGGCTAACCACATCGTGCGCCCTAGTCCTGTAGAGGCTCCTGCCCACTCTGCAATAACAGCTCCGACAAGTGAGAGTGGTGCGACGACTTTAAGCGCGGCAAAGAGATAGGGGAGCGCGGAGGGCCAGCGCGCGAAGCGGAATATTTCCCAGGAACTGGCATTGAGAGAGTGGAGAAAGTCCAATAGAGCATCCTCGGTGGCATGTAATCCACTGTGCGTGTTGACCAATACAGGGAAGAAAGTAAGGATGGCGGTGATGATAATTTTGGGTAGCGGGCCAAATCCGAACCAAATAATGAGCAGCGGCGCGATGGCAACCATTGGGGTGGATTTGAGTAAAATGGCAAGTGCCAGCACGCCACGTTCCAGATATGTATTGAATGTGATGAGAGTCGCCACGCCAATACCGATGATGTATCCTAACAGTAATCCTCCTAATGCTTCGCTTAGTGTGATGGCGGCAGCAATAAGATAACTTTGTAGTTGGCGCAGCAGCGTGATCGCAATCACAGAGGGAGCAGGTAAGATGTAAATTGGAACTTGCCAGATTCGCACAGTTATTTCCCAGATCAGTAACGACGTGCCAACGATGAGGATGACAGAATATAATGGGTTTTGGATTGGGAATTTTGGATTAGGAAGTACGCGCTGTGTGGGATGGGATGGGGTGTGCAGATTGTAAGTATCTTGATTTGTCATTTGCGATTTCTCGATTCTGATTTCTTGATTCATCCTTTACCCCGCAAGAGTGACCGTAATTTGCGGATATGGTGAACGATTTCTGGGCTTGTCTCATCGCGCGGGCGAGGTTGAGGCACTGAAACGATAGCTCGAATATTCCCAGGACGTGCAGTCATCACCACAATACGGTCGGCCAGCCGCGCGGCTTCGGCGATTTGATGTGTGACCCATAGCACTGTGGGATGGTAGCGCATCCATAGGGAAAATACTTCCTCGGTGAGGGCTTCACGTGTTAATTCATCCAGAGCTGCAAAGGGTTCATCCATCAACCACAAGGAAGCTCCGGTTGCCAGTGCGCGTGCTAATGCCACACGCTGTTGCATCCCTCCTGAGAGTGTGCTGGGGTAAGCAGTGGCGAAATCGCTTAGGCCCATACTATTGAGCAACTCAATGGGACTGGGAGCGGGATGTTGGTGTCTGCGATTAACGAGCAGAGGAAGTCGCACATTATCCAATACCGTTTGCCAGGGTAGAAGCGCAGGTTGCTGGGCCATCCAGGCGATGCTTTTGCATGTCCGCGCTGCCTTAGGAGATTTATTATCCAGGTGGATTGTTCCTCCGGTTGGAGCAATCTGATCCGCGATCAACCGCAATAATGTGGATTTGCCACAGCCGCTCGGTCCGATGATACATACAAACTCCCCCGATGTTACTGTCAATGTCACCGTGGCCAGGGCTGTTAATGACGATGTGCGATTAATAAATGTTTTTGAAACCTGATCAAGTACAATATTCATAACTGGATACCAGGTGCTGGTGATCTGATAGTTTATGCTATCATTTTTATCACCCTATCACCTTGCCTCCCTGCTCCCTAACTCCCTTGCTCTCCTATGCCTCTGCCTCTTTTTGTTCCCGTCGTGCGATGATTTGGGAGGCATGGATATGAAAGGCGCGCCAACCGTGATGATAGTTTGCATGTTGCGCAGCGGTTCCCAAGTATCGCGCGCTTAGCCGTTGATATAACTTCTCGATGTTTTCAGGAAGCGATGTTGGAGAGAAGGTTTGCGCAATACCGCGCACCAACACACGACGCATAGGAGGCCAGGGTTCGTCGATGGTCAGAGCTACGGATGGGTTTTGTATAACAAAATCTGCCCACACCGATCCTGGCCAGGCAGCTACGATAAAGACATTATCGCGCCATTCGTACCAGACGGGAACGACATGTGGAGAACCATCAGGGCGTACACAGGCTAACCGCGCTGCCCACGGACCGGCGAGGAAGCTTTGTAGTTCTTGTGATGACATGGGGACACTAGGTTTAAGCAAGTGTTGGTGGATATGTCCATAAGGTTGGTATGTTAGTGCGCCGAGGCGATATGAGAGGCGTGCTGCCATTTCTCTTGACATTTGTAAGTGCTCCTGTCCCAGCGGTGGGTTCCAGCGAAAGCTAGGTGTGCTACAGATCAGGGCTGCTTCAGGACGTTGCCCATTTGGACAGATAGGAACGGCCAGGGTGACAGTATCTTCCTCTGTTTGTCGTATGAAGGTATGTTCGCGTGCTTGTCGCAAGTTAGTGATGAAATCTTTATCTTCTTTTCCTATTCGATGGGTTAAAGTGGGTTCGGGCCATCCGGCTAATATGACGTGACCGGCAGGATGGTGAACTGCGGACACTCTTTGGCCGGGAGAAAATACGCTGCGGACGGTGTGGACACAGGGGGCCTCGGCTAAGATCAGCACATCGGAGCCGCTCAGAATAGCCAATGCCAGCGTTTCTGTTGGATGTATTGCCTCTTCATAAAATGCGGAGATTAATGTATTGACTCCCGGTATCTGAGGCTGTGCCAGGGCTTGCAAGCGCGGGCCAGGACAGTAAGGTTGCCGGACTTCTGATTGCGTAATATACCCCATCATCTTCAGGGTGTTAAGCAATGCAAACAGCGCACTTCGAGGAATATCCAAAGCCGCCTGGATATCCCCTAATCTCAGTCCTTCAGGTGTGGCAGAGAGCAATTCCAAAATTTTCAGTGTCCGCTCTGCGGCGGGTACATGCTGATGATAGTTCATCGTTCCTATAAATGTGTAGTCATAGTATCATAAAGTCCGTTATACTGGACTTAAGTCCAGTATAACGGACTTAAGCGATTTGTCAAAAGAAAAATAGTACCCTGTTTCCTAATTTGTCGGTTTTGTCACATTAGAGTAACGACCTTGAAACAAAAGTTGTTATGAGTGCTGCTAAACTGATAGTAGCACGTAGTAGCAGATATAGCGGATGTTCAAGGTGTTTGAAAGGGAAGCTTAATGAATGATGAGTTGCGGCTGACCCTGTTGGGTGGGGTGAATATTGTTGTGGGAGACATCTCAATCACGGAGCTGCTTTCCCAGAAGGCGTTGGCGTTGTTGAGTTACTTGGCTTTTACAGGTCGTTCCCATACTCGCCAGGCTGTGGCCGGATTGCTATGGGGAGATGAATCAGAAACCATCGCCCAGCGGAGTTTGAGTCAGACTCTTGCTGAATTGCGAGAACATGTGGCACCTTACTTGCTGATCACTCACCACAGGATCGGATTTGATCGTAAATGTCCTTATTGGCTGGATATTGCGGTGTTTAGTGAGTGCATTAATTTTAACTCAGGTAAGATGGATGCCGTATCACTGAATAGGGGGAGGTTAGTTCTTGCTGATGCTTCACTTTTAGATGAAGCCTTGACCGAAGTTCAGGTAGGGGCTTTAGAAAAGGCAATGTTGCTTTATCAGGGGGAATTTTTGGCCGGATTTGAGGTGTCTGGTGCGCCGGTGTTCCAGGAATGGGTTTTGGGACAGCGTGAATGGTTGCGACAGTTGGCCTTCCGGGCATTCTACCGTTTGAGCATACATTATGTGAAGCACAAACTATATGCAGCCGGGATTAGAGTGGCGACATCCCTATTAGCAATTGCTCCATGGGAAGAGAGAGCCAGGCGGCAATTAATGCAGCTATTGGTCTTGAATGGACAACGTAGTGCTGCTTTGGCTCAATATGAGATTTATCGTCGTTTGTTGGCGGATACTTTAGGAATAGAACCTGAAATGGAGACAATACAGCTTTATGAGCGCATCCGTGCGGGTAAGTCGCCCGAGGTATGGCAGCCGGATAACTATTCGCTAAAACGGATGGGAGATGCGTATTCTGCCACATCCGGTGTCCAGATTCAGATGAAGACGCGCCATAATCTTGCCCCGCAGGTTTTGCCCTTTATCGGGCGTGAGTCTGAAATGGAGCATTTAATTGAGCTATTGCAGGATGGGGGACACCGGTTGATAACGTTGGTCGGAGAAGAAGGGGTGGGAAAGACATGCCTGGCTCTGGCCACGGCAGCTACTCTGATCGATCATTTTATGCATGGCGTATGGATGGTACCTTTGATAGGGACTGTTGCGCCATTGGTCAATGATGTAGAAGAGCCAAATATGGCATCTTCTATTCAGTATTATGATGCGATTTCCCAAAACGGTGAGTCTTTTCCACAGGATGTACCCTTTGGGAACCATATACCTTTTCTTAACAGCGCCTTACCCCTTATTATTGCCAGTGTTCTCGGTCTCACTTTTTCAGGAAAAAGTCATCCCCAGGCGCAGTTATTTGCTTTTTTGCGAGATAAAGAACTTTTATTGTTACTTGATAATTTTGAACCTATGATTGTAAATATGGACTTTGTCCTTAAGTTATTGAAGGAGGCCCCTGCCGTGACAGTGTTGGTTACTTCTCGCAAACGATTAAATTTCCAGGCAGAATATACGATCCGTGTGATGGGACTGCCTGTACCTGAAATAGATGATATGCCAGGAGCGGTCAATTATAGCAGTGTGCAATTGTTTGCTGAATGTGCGCGGCGGACTTCGGCAGAATTTGCATTGACCGCGCACACACTGCCAGAAGTGATCCAGGTATGTCGTCTTGTAGCAGGTGTGCCGCTGGCGATAGAACTGGCGGCGGCCTGGATCGAGCGCTTGCCGTGTAGTGAAGTTGTTGGGGTTCTTCAACAGTACTTGAGAGATGTTTCTTTCGCAGATCCGGAATTATCCCCCCCCTATCGTGGCTTGCGGGCGACGTTTGAAATGGTCTGGAGTTTGTTATCCGATAGTGAACAGCACACGCTCGCGCATCTCTCTGTTTTTAGGGGGGGATTTACGCAGACTGCGGCCTTGGAAGTTACAATGATGACGGCGGCAGATCTGGCTCTTCTAACGCGGAAATCCTTGCTTCGCCGGTCAACAGCGGGACGTTATAGTTTGCATGAACTTATCCGACAGTTTGCGGCTGAAAAACTGGAAGCGATGATGATTGCCGGAACAGCGGATATCAAGACTACCCAGGAACGCCATAGTAATTTTTATCTTACGTTTGTGACAGAGCGAGAAATTGCTCTCAATGATCGAACTTCTCACCGGGCGGTTACCGAGATCTTGAATGAAACCCAGAATGTTTGGCAGGCTTGGTGTTGGGCTGTGATGTATCTGAAGACTGCACTCATTCATCGCTGTCTTACCGGATTGGCTAGATTTTTTCAAAGTGTGGGATCTTTTGAGGAAGCGGAATTAGCTTTCTCCATGGCTGGAAAGCGTGTGCAAGCTCTCGTCCACGGTGCTGAACATCCCGCTCGAGGGTTGCAGACGTTGTTGAGCAAGTTGTTGGTACAAGAAGCCCATTTTTTAAATGAACAATCTAAGTATGACCAGGCAATTGCTGTAGCTTTATCCGCGATTGGTGTAGCGTATCAATGTCGCAGTTTGCGCACCGAAGCCTCCGGGTATTTGGAATGGGGTCTCTCGCTCTGGTCGCAGGGTGAATATGAAGCGGCCCGCGCGCGATTGGAGCAGGCACAGGCGCTGGCTCAGCGTTCACAGGCTTGGCATATTGAGGCCGACAGTTTGCGCAATTTGGGTATTGTTTCGACGTACCAGGGAGACTACGCGGGTGCGCGAATTAACTATGAACATGCTCTACGTTTGCACCGTGATATTGGCGATTTGCGCGGTGAAATTGTCACCCTCATTAATTTGGGAGAAATTGCCGCGATGCAGGGTGATAGTGTGCGGGCTATCGGCTATTTTGAGCAGTCGCTCTATCTTTGTGGGGTACTCAATGACCGCAAATGTGAGGAGCAGACTCTTGGTAATCTGGGGGTGGCCCATACTGCGCAGGGGGACTATGTTGAGGCGCGAATGTGTTTTGAACAAGCCCTTGCGGTCAGCCGTGATATTGGAGATCCACAGGGAGAAATTCAGACACTTACCCACCTAGGGGGATTGTATACGATGTTGGGTGATTATGAGCAGGCGCAACGTTATCTGGCGCACGCGCTGAGATTGTGTGACGAAGTCCGCGTGCGTCATGAGAAGAGCGTTGTGTTATCAGAATTAGGCTTGTTAAAGGGGTATTTGGGGGAATATGCTGCTGCACGTGACTATAGCTTGCGTGCGCTGCGTATGGCAGAGGAATTGGGGGATCGCTCACGACAGGGCTTTGCGCTCACACATTTGGCGCACGCGTTGTTGGGGTTAGGGGAGTTCATAGAGGCCGCGACGACTTATCAGCAGGCCACGGAACTTCGCCGCACACTAGGTGAACAGCATCTGGCAGTTGAATCTATCGCCGGAGAAGCCCGGGTCGCCCTGGTGCAGGGGAAACATTCCTTTGCATTACTCTATGTTGAAGAAATTCTATCTTATCTGGATCGTAATACTCTGGATGGATTGGATGCGCCGTTCCAGGTCTATCTGACGTGTATTGAGGTTCTGCGCACTCACACAGACGCGCGCGCTAATGACTTGTTAGAAATCGCCTATCATCGTTTACTGGCCCGCGCTGATAAGATTAGGGATCAAGATTTACGGCGTTCATTTTTGAATAACGTGAATATGCATCGGGAGCTAATATGTTTACATGAAGATAGTACTGATAATTAAATGATAATACCCAAAAGCGGTAAAGTTTGAAAAGTTTCTTCTCTTGATTGTAAATTTGTTATATCCGGTCTCTTGACATTCCTTTCCTCAATGGCATACTTGCGCCCAAACTTAGCCAAGGATAGTGTGTGCCATCGTAAAACGCAAGTGTTCTTTACGTTTTATGTGTCGGCTCAATTTCCTAACTTATTTGAAATGCGCCCAAATGTAATTCGCAATTTCGTATGCGTTTAGTTTTGTGAGCAAACGGTGCCATTAGTGGCAGCAAAGCGGCTACACCGCAGGAAAGAGGTGTTTTTTCGTTGCCGGGCGTAGCCCGGCAACGAAAAAACACACCTAAACCCGCGTTTCTGTCTGGAGCAGGTGACAGAAAACGGTAATCGTTCACAAAACTAAACGGTTACACAATTT